>JBLHSI010000136.1:0-8335 GCA_047626655.1 Halioglobus sp. | reverse complement strand
GCATGCAAGGCGAAGGTGAATTGCAGGTCTGGAGCTACAGCGAACTCAAGTTGGTCGTTGATACTGCGCATGAGCTGGGTACGCCCGTTGTCGGTCATTGTCGCGGGGCAAGTAGCATCCGCGATGCTGCCCGAGCCGGTTTTGATCTAATCCTGCATGCTACTTACATGGATGAGGAGGCTCTTGAGGCTGTAATAGCTGCCAAGGTGCCCATAGCACCCACGTTCACCTTTCAAGCGAACCTCGCCGACCATGGTGAAGGGATAGGCGCATCGCCTTCGCTGCAAGCGCTGTTTAAACGAGAAATATCTGACAGTGCGGGAATGCTCAAGCGGGCATTTGATGCAGGCGTTCCGTTACTGTGTGGCACCGAAAGTGGATTTTCTATTACGCCCTACGGTGAGTGGCACTATCGAGAACTCGAAGTCTTTGTGCAGGACATCGGGTTAACCCCACTGCAAGCGATTAAAGCCGCTACCAGTGACAATGCGTTTGCATTGCGAATGGAGGGTGATACCGGTGCAATACAAGCGGGTCGCCTTGCGGATATTATCATAGTAGATGGAGACCCGGTCGCCGACGTGACTATCCTCGGTGAAATTGAGAGGATAAAGCAGGTGTATATTGGCGGAGTTGCACAACCGACCGATCCGATAATGCCGGTTCGAAAAGATCCACCGGGTTGGCGGGTAAGCCATTTTGGGGACCGAATTTTGAATTACGATTTTGTACATAATGAGAAAAAATAGATGCGTCTGCCATCGTTAATCGTTTTATGCGACAGCCAATATTTACACACCGTACCGGGAGAGCCAATATGCCTTCAATGATTGTTACTGGTGCCGCACATGGACTCGGTAAAAACATCGCTGAACATGCTGCGCGAGCTGGTTACAAGGTAGGAGTGTTAGATCTTGTGCTGGGGGAAGCACAAAAAGTAGCAGACGATATTGGTGGGATAGCATTGGCCGCCGACGTCAGTGATGCATCATCAGTTGAAAACGCTTTTTCCAAATTTGATGAGGTGCCTGATGTTCTGATTAATAACGCAGGCATTTTGTGCACCGGCCCACTACTGGATCATGATGTAGAGGATTTTCGGCGCGTTATAGATATCAATTTGAGCAGTGTTTTTATCGTTGCACAAATCGCAGCCAGGCGCATGAAGGACAATGGCGGTGGTTGTATTATTAATATGTCATCGGTCAATGGTATTAATCCATCGACTAATTGCGGTGCTTATGCGACCGCCAAAACGGGCGTAATTGCGTTAACCAAACAAATGTCGATGGAGTGGGGTGAGTATAATATTCGCGTTAATTCTATCGCGCCAGGGTTTATAGACGCGGGTATGCAAGCCCCTTTCTTTGAAAACGAAGACGTGCGCAGACTGCGCTCAAACTCAGTGCCACTGAAGCGCCTGGGCAGTGCGCAGGATGTCGCTGAATGTGCTCTGTTTCTCGCCTCTGAGAAAGCAGGTTACATCAGTGGTGAAAACATCACGATTGATGGCGGTGTTATTCACAGTGTTTTGATGCAGCTACCTCGTAGCTGATTCACGTACTTTTTGTCGGTCGAACAATCAGGAGTATCAGATTATGAACTCAGGTTACAACTCAGAATTTAACCCCACCGGTATTGAGGGTGGCGTCGATACCAATGTCCTTCCCTGGATCGACTTGCTACAGGCTCCCGGCATGGCGATCAAACCCCTTCGTGCTAGTGTCGAAACCGGTATGTTCACGGTAGTCGTCAAACTAAAACAGGGCACCGAACTCGCCGGACTTGTCTACCTTGGCGCGATGGATATGATGGTGCTTTCGGGCACCATGAGCTATCCCGACGGGCCCATGGCCGGGAACCTGGAGCCGGGTACCTGGGGATATGTGCCCGCCAATGCAAGAATCGACCGTTTTGTGGCGCTTGAAGATACTGAGTTTCTAGCCAACTTTTACGGCCCTGTGGCGTTTCTCGAAAAAGACGGCAACGGAGTAGCTGGCGTACTGACCAGTCTGGATATTATTGTGGCTGCGCGCCAGCGCGGTGTGACGTTGGTGCCCAATACGTTGGCAGAATGCATGAAGGAGCGTCCACCTGCCTACAAGGGAGCGGCTGAGCCCCTGGCGATTAACAGCGCCAATGGCGCACCTCTGGTGGTTGCAGCCGAAGGGCTTGCCGCTGATGTTGGCCGGTCTGTGCATCCACATTTTATCGACACCAGGGCTGTGCCTTGGGTAGTAGACCCCAATGTTCCCGATGTGGGTTTGAAGGTACTGAGGGTGAGTGAAGAAACCGGGATCACATCTCTCATCGTGCGCCATAACGGTGTTGCGGGTCCGCACTATCATCTGGCTGCGTCTGACTTTATGGTGCTTAACGGCAGGATTGGTTATCGCGCTGGTCCCCCTGAAGGGTATGGCCCTGGCATGTGGTTCTTTGAGCCGGCAGGCGCGCGGCATGAGGCCACCCAGCGTGTGGGTGAAGAAGATCTAGTGTATAGCGCGAATCTTTACGGCCCCATTCAATTCGATGAAGGACCTGGCACGCCGATTGTCGCTGTGATGTCGTGGATGCAATACCAAGAAGTTGCTAACGCCGCAGGCATTGAGCTGGTAAAAAGCACATTTGCCGATGATGCATCATTGTTGGCTTGGGCGCCCATTGGTAGTGCAGGCGCAGTACTTGCTAATGAGCCATAGGCAGACTCTATTTGCCCCATCCGTCAGGTTTGAATGCCACGATCTTCAAGTCTGAACAATGCATCTTGAGTGCTGGCTCAAAAGACCAACTTTTAAGCAAAGCGCCAAAATATGCTTCCTCGTCGAAGATTGCTATTGAATCAGTGGTGGGGTCCCAGGGTGAAAAATGCATGGTCGCGGCAAAGGCTTGCCCGTAACGCGTTTGTTTGGCAACAAAGGTGGCTTTCAGCAGATGTTGTTTGGGTGTTATACAAGTGTCCGGTCCTGTTTTTTCATCTACAGTTATCGAGACATGACCGGCAACAGATTCAGGGCGTTTCACGTTGAGCGAAACCGCTTTGTTACCTTGGTGTGACGCTTCAATTGTGATGGTTTCGTTATCTGGGTATGCAAAACTGAGGTTGGCTAAATCAGGGTGCTTTGGAAATCCCCACACTTCGCGACCGCCTGCTATAGCGGCGATTGCGCCAAGCGCGTATCCATCCAATGCCGGTCCACACAGTACTCGGTGACACCAAACCAGGGCCTCTGGAGCATTGACGTTGTAAGAGAACGGGTCTTCATAGGGGAGGTCTAGTGGTGCAGATTTCGGCGTAACTGGAAAAGAATACCAAATTTCCAGATACGGATTTATACGATCACTGGGACCGCAATCGGTATCGACAAAATTGTTGCACCATAGCTGCACGGGAACATCACCTCCGACGGTGACAGGCCGGTGGTCTTCATGCTCAAATTCTTTGAGTACCTCAGACAGCTTTGCCTTGCCATAAAGGACCACATTGGTACTAGCTAGGCGCAGCGGTATACGATTGATATGGCCGTCGGATGCCAGATAAGTGTCGGTTTGAGTCCACTGCTCAAACCACTCGTGGGATAGTGGTTTATCTTGATCACTCATCGTTATTTTTATCTCATCGATGTTTATATGAACCGCTAAGATAACTTTAATACATGGTGTGGCGCTACGGTTACAGGTAAAATAAAGCCGAAGTTCATCAGGATGATAAACGCTATGCAAGTGAGTTGGACAGTCGCGCACGCAGAGGATCTTAATTGATGTTGCCAGATACCAAGCCCTCTCGTCCCGGAAGACGTTTTCTCAAGCGCATGCTCTACTCGCAGATGGCACTTCGCGACGCATTCCTGATACTAATTGGCAAGCAGAACCCCAACTTGTCTTTCACGGTATTGGCAGATCCCTGCTCAATCTATATCAATTTCCCGATCAGAAAGGAGATGGAGCAGGAGTTTATTGATTACATTAACCTCGGCGATGAACTGTCGGTGGTGCCCATGCAAACTCTCGCTGGTGACGAGCGTGAGTTAATGCTGACGTTGAATATTTATGAAGTCAGCGGTCTTGTGAATGGACCAAGAGCTGAGTGGTCTACCTACATTGCCGACAGTGAGAATATCCCACGGTACATGGTACTCGAGGCGCGGGCAGCGGCAGGCTCGCTAGACCCGGTGAATATGTTTACCAGGCCGGATCGGGTTGAGCATGAGGTGATAGACGGCAAAATTGTTTCCACTGTCGCGTCCGAGGAGGGAAACATATTCAGTTCGTCCATACCGCTGGACGAGGTACATCCAATGACCCAGGCTGCAACGCAATGGATCGAAGCCAACGACTATATATACTGGCGCAATGGCGTATGTGATCGCACCTCGTATAACGCGAGCGTATTCAATGGCAAAGTTCGCAGCGTTCCGCCCAGTGACCTCACCATGAGCGACGAGACACACTGGGCCCGCTTTGTTGATCAGCCTAGGAACGTGCTTCGATACGATGGCGCTTTGGAGTTCGTGGTTTCGCCTTGGTTTAATATCTAGATTCGAGGTGGGATAACGGTGAAAAATGCTTACGATATACATTCGGATTACCAAAAACTGCCAAGATTAACACTCAACTTTAAAGGTTGGTTTGTTGCTCTGGTCAATTTTTTTTTGGTGCTCTCCCGTCTGTTTGGGCGGGAAAAATCAAATCTAACATTTTATAAAGAATCGATTGATCGGCTAGACGGTAGCGCGTTGCGCATCATTCGAATGGTACCACCAGAACCATCAACACCCATGCCCTGTCTGTTGTACTACCACGGCGGAGGTTTTGCTCTGACATACGGTGGTGCGCATATAAAAATGTGTCAGCGCTACGCCAGTGAAGCGGGCTGTACCGTTATTTTTGTCGATTATCGCCTGATGCCCAAGCACCCTTTTCCCGCTGGGGCGGATGACAGCTACCTAGCTCTTGAATGGGCGCTCGACAATTCGCAGCGCCTCGGCATTGATCCGTCACGCATTGTGGTTGGGGGAGATTCTGCGGGCGGCGCGCTAGCGGCGTCGGTCAGTCAAATGAGTCTCGATCGCGGCACAGCAAAGCTTTGTGCACAACTGCTAATCTATCCGGTCACAGATAAAGATTGCAAAACTCGCTCTGCCACTGAATTTACCGACACCCCTATTTTTAATAGTGTCGCTAATAGCCGTATGTGGGACGCCTATTTGTGCAACTGCACCTCGGGTGCGCACCCGGACTACGCTTCACCCATACATAGGGAAAAGGTCACAGGCTTACCACCGGCCTATGTCGAAACTGCCCAGTTTGATCCGCTGCACGATGAAGGCCTAGCTTACGCAGAGCGGTTGAGCGAAGCCGGTATCGCGGTAGAAATCAACGATACCAAAGGAACAGTTCACGGTTACGATGCCGCGGTCAAAAGTGCATTGGGCGAAGACGCAATTGCGCAACGCGTGGCCTACCTCAAGGCTGCCTTTTTGCCTAGCTAGAACCTTGTGCGTCGATGAAGTCTGCGCCGGTGTGCCGGACCAAAAGATCAACGGCAAGTAGCACTATTGGGCAGCGATAAACTCGGTTAGCCACTCGGCGTAATCGACGCGTGTAGTTGCGGCTACAGCGCGGTGTAGTATCTCGGTCATCAATGCATCTTGTTCCTCATTCAGTGCACCAAAACCGATGGCCACGATAATGGTCATTAATGTATGAAAGGTGAAGCTGCGATAATCTTGCCAGGTTTTTTCGGAATCGATGGCAGTGCCATAATGTTCGCGGCGTTCTATGTAGTAGTTGACGAGATCGCGTTCATGGGCTGCCAATACCTGTGCGGGAAGCGAGTCGATAAGGAAGTACTGCACATCGCGAATACCCTTGCCCCAATGAGCAGCCTGCCAATCGAGCATACCCATTTCGTCGCCTGATATAAAAAAGTTTCCGAGGTGACTGTCGCCATGCAGTAATGACAGCGGTCCGGAAAACCAATACTCGAGTAACGTGTCCCAGTGGTCTACCGAACTTCGGTAAGCGCTGGCGATAGTCTCAGGAATATCGCCCGGGCGCTTCTTCATGCATGGCTTTAATGCAAGCCGAGTTAAGGTTCGCGACACTAGTGCCATAGAAGGTGATAAAAACGGGTGGTATTCCAGCGGCAGAATGGTCTCACGTTCAGAGGCGCTTAGCCCGTAGTGGTGCGAATGCAACTTGGCGAAAGTATCCAGGCAGCGATGTACCTGCGCCAGTGAAGGCCCCGCCACCATGTCTGGGTTAGTGAACAAGCGGACTGATGTATCCTCATGAAGATTTTCCTGTATGAGAAAAAATCGAGTTCCCTGCCAATGTGTGGCATAGGTAATAGGGGTGCGTAGCGGGACATGCTGGGCCACATGGCGGAAAAAATGTGATTCGAGCCGCCAGGAATTGATGATGCTAAAGAACCATCGAGTCGTATTGGACTCCATGGGAAGCTTTACAAATAGACTGTCTGGTAAAGTCGATTCACCGTCTTGTTCTAGTGTCAGTACGAGATTACTGCAGTTGCTGCTCACAGAGGGTATGTCTTGGCAGAGAACCGAGGTTATGCGAACAGGCTGATCAAGTGCAGAAACAGGCCAGTCGTTAATCAGGCGAGATAGAGTCAGCGGCGTAGCCACATCGTCGGCTGTGAAAGGCAGGCTGTGGCCGCAGATATCACCCAGCGCATCTCCCACCAGCCGGGCCCATTCTCTCGCAGCGATCGTGCCAAGTTTTGTTATATCTACAACGCTCATACCAATTCCATGTGTGCAGACTCATAATATGTGCGATATGGTATGGCTACCAGCGACCATGCCAAGACAGGGTATCGTAGTATGAGCAAGCAAACCGACACTGACAATGCCCCAGGTAGATACACGGAGTCGTATGACACCATTATTGTGGGTGCAGGACACAATGGCTTGGCAGCGGGGTTGGTGCTGGCGCGCAATGGCCGCAAGGTGCTGGTTCTGGAAAAGAACAACTATGTGGGCGGCATGGGCGGCACTCGAGAGATACTCAAAGGGTGTCGCAATGAGGTAGGGGCCAGTTGTCTTTTCCCGCTGTCATCTGAGATAAAGCAGTACTTTGATTTCGAGTCACATGGCGTTGAACTTCTTCCCCTGTCGGTCATGGCCGTAAACCTCACCGGGGCTGCCGGCAGGCCACTGATATTCTTCAAAAACCCAGTGAAACTGTCGTTTAATATTCTATGCAGCTTTGGCTTTGGCGCCATGCTGGGTTTTGTGCGCCTACTAAAGTTCTGTGAGTATCCCGCCAGAGTGCTTGATCGTTTTACCGCTCGCAAGGCACCGCGCAAGCTCGAAGATATTATCGCAGAGGCTAATACCACCCAAAAGAGAGAGCATCTGGAGTTGGCGTTTAATGGCTCGGCCATGGATATTATAGACAGGTTTTTTCCCGATAAGGTCAAGCATAAAGAGCTGCGAGCGAGCATGGCCTTTGCCGCTGTTCAGGCGACTTACAAGGGTCCGTATTCACCGGGGTCTGGCCTATGCCTGATCTATACGATGGCACAGGAAGGATCAGAGGGGATGATGCAGCGCGTGAAGGGTGGGCTAGGTCGTCTATCTGACTGTCTGGCACAGCAGATAGAGGCGCTGGGAGGCGAGGTTAGGCTCAAACAGGCTGTTTCACGTATTGTGGTTGAGAATGGTAGGGCCGTTGCCGTGGAACTCAAGGATGGACAAACCCTTGCCGCCGATACCATTATTTCCAATTTGGATAAACAAGCCACGTTTAACGGTTTACTAGCCGACCATGAATTGGCTGCTCCCCGGCAGAACAAAGTAGACGCCTTTACCCACCGTGGGGCCTTTGTCCATATGCTATTTAAGTTGAAAGGCTTGCCCCAATATTCGCAACATCTCGATAAGCTTAATTTCATACCCGGTGCACGGTTTGGTGGAGCTATGGTATTGGAGCCAGAGGAGTTGCAGCGCAGTTATGAATCTTGCATACGCGGAGAGCTGCCCAAACAGGTTCCTCTGGCCTTTCAGATTCCGACTGTTGTCGATGCTAGCCTGGCTCCAGAGGGTTTTCATATTGCCAGCGCCTACGGGTTCTATTTTCCGTGCGAGGCGGCGCAGTCAGCCCGTGGAAAGTTGCGCGATCAGATGGCTGAAAAGATCATTGATCATATCTGCATTCACATGCCAAATTTTAGTGAATTAATAGTTGATCAGGCTATTTTTTCGTCAGATCATTTTGCCAGTATGCAAGGAGTGACCAACGGGGACTGGACGCATGGGTTGCTGCACCCAGATCAGATGATCGGTGAGCGCTGTTTGATAGATGGCACAGG
>JBLHSI010000135.1:0-8360 GCA_047626655.1 Halioglobus sp. | reverse complement strand
AAAACCTACGATTTGGAAGTTTGGTTGCCTGCTCAAAATACCTATCGGGAAATCTCTTCTTGTAGCCGTTTTGGTGATTATCAAGCGCGGCGAATGCAGGCTCGTTGGCGCAATCCAGAAACAGGTAGGCCGGAGTTATTACACACCGTCAATGGCTCTGGCCTGGCGGTAGGTAGAACCCTGGTGGCTATTCTGGAAAATAACCAGCGTGAAGATGGCAGTGTTGTAATCCCTGAGTGCTTGCGACCCTTTATGGGTGAGCGCGAGACCTTAAGCCCCAAACGCTAGCGACTTACCATGGAATACCTTCCTATTTGTCTTGAGCTAAGGGATGCCAGCGTCTTACTGGTTGGCGGGGGTAAAGTCGCAACGCGTAAGGCAAGGCTAATGTTGCGAGCGGGCGCCTCCTTGACCGTCGTAGCTCCGGATATCACAGAAGAGCTCAGCGACCTTCTCGAGCAGCACAGCGGAACCTGGCTTCAAGCAGCCTATGACATTGATAGTGCCACGAAAGGGGAGGGTGGTTTAGTTCATCTGTTTTCGCATTTGGTGTTGGTGGTTGCCGCGACCACCGACCGGGCGGTAAATGAGCATGTCTCGATCGATGCAAAAGCCCACGGTATTCCCGTTAACGTGGTCGATTCGCCCGACTTATCGACCTTTATCGTCCCGACTATCATCGACCGCTCCCCTCTCATTGTTGCCATTTCAAGCAGTGGTCGCAGTCCCGTTATAAGCCGTTTGCTAAGGCGGAGGATCGAGGCACTTATACCAGCCTCTTACGGCAAGCTCGCTGAGTTCGCAGGGCGCATGCGTCACGCGGTAAAAGCTGCAATTCCAAAAGATAGCCCAAGAAGATTGTTCTGGGAGCAGACGTTAGAGAGCAGTGTGAGTGAATTGGTCTTGGCGGGACGAGAGCCAGAGGCTGAAAAAGTAATGCTAGCCAAGTTAGATAGCGCTGAAAAGAACGAAGTGGGGGAGGCCTATCTTATCGGCGCGGGCCCGGGTGATCCTGACTTGATGACGTTTAAGGCGGTAAGGCTGCTGCAAAGCGCGGACGTAGTGCTCTATGACAGACTTGTGTCTCCTCCAATAGTTGATTTGGCGCGACGAGACGCAGAGCGTATATATGTAGGAAAAGCTCGCGCCGATCACGCCTTACCTCAAGCGGAGATTAACCAGCTCTTGGTTGATCTCGCGCTTTCAGGTAAGCGTGTGGCACGGTTAAAAGGTGGAGATCCTTTTATCTTCGGTCGCGGTGGAGAAGAAATTGAACTGTTGGCGGAGCACAACATTCCATTCCAGGTAGTTCCCGGTATTACTGCCGCAAGCGGTGCTGCGTGTTATGCCGGTATTCCTCTAACGCACAGAGATTACGCGCAGTCGGTACGATTTATAACCGGACATTTAAAAAACAATGTAGTCGATCACGATTGGGAGCAGTTTAAAAACCCGGCAGAGACTCTCGTTTTTTATATGGGTCTAGCTGGGCTCGCAGAGATATGTAATAAATTGCAAGGTTGTGGTCGATCTCCCAATACGCCTATCGCGCTCATCGAAAGGGGCACATTAGCAGACCAACGAGTACTCACGGGTACTTTACGGAGCATGGTTGAGGTGGTTGAAAAAAACAACCCCCGGGCGCCCACGCTTATCATCGTTGGGGATGTGGTGCGCCTGCACAAATCTCTGGCGTGGTTTGGCGAGGTCTAACGTTGGCCTCTGTCCTTATTTAGTGTCGGCGAAACGTTGCTGCTTTAACAACAATGTGTCGACCAGAACATGCCCCGCCTCACTCAACAAAACATCGACTTCTTCCTCTTCAGCAAGATCGCTATCTTCGTCTTCAGTGGTCGCCAGTGTATCGCTTTCTTCGTGCTCATCTTCTTCCTCTTCCCACGAGGTCATCAGTTCTTCACCTTTAGCCGCTCTGCGTTTGTTCTCGATCAGCAATGCTTGTTCTTCGCGACCATTTCGATCGGCTAAGCGCTGTTTTTCATTTAGGGGAAGCTCGGTAATCCTCCTGACTTGCTGGGCCAGTTCTACTTGCTCTTCAAGATAGATGAAATCGGGGTTTTTAATACTGCGACTCTTGAATAGATCGACAACTTTAGGCAGTACTGTAGTTAGGTCTTGATAACGTCTGTGACGAACTTCGTTAATCTGATCCCAGTTAAGTGCATGATCAAGTGAACTTTCGCCAATTTCCTCTCTATCGTAAATGGATGGAAATTCAACGTCTGGCAGGACCCCCCGGTGCTGAGTACTCTCACCAGAAATACGGTAAAATTTAGACTCGGTAACCTTGAGTTGGCCTTCAGTGAGTGGAATCAGTGTCTGTACCGTCCCTTTTCCGAACGATTGATCGCCGACGATGAGGCCGCGATCATAATCTTGGATCGCTCCGGCGAAGATTTCCGATGCCGATGCACTCAGTCTGTTGATAAGCACCACCAGCGGGCCTTCATAATAGGGTGTGCGGAGGCGCTTTCCATCGCGCCAGACGCGCCTGGAGGAGTGCCGTATCTGAACAGTAGGGCCATACTCGATAAACAGGCCTGTTAGCTCGTTGGCTTCCTGTAGCGATCCACCACCATTGTTCCTCAGGTCTATGACGATGCCGTCGACGCCGTCTGCGACTAATTCATCCAGTAACTTTTTAACGTCTCGTGTGGTGCTTTTATAATTGCTGTCTCCGCGTCGCATGGCCTCAAAATCAATATAAAAAGCTGGGATATCAATGACCCCCACCTTTTTACTTTCGCCTTCGATCTCGCCCGGTATTTCCATGATCTCTTTTTGCGCGCTCTGCTCTTCGAGCTTCACTTTGTTGCGCACGATGGTAATGGTCTTGCGCTCGTCAGCTGATTTAGATTTTGCCGGGATGACTTCCAGGCGAACGGTCGAATCCTTTGGGCCGCGAATAAGTTGAACAACTTCATCTAAGCGCCAGCCGATCACGTCTTCCATCGGCCCTTCGTTTCCTTGTCCAACCGAAATAATTTTGTCTGAAGGCTGCAAATCACCTTGTTTGTCTGCCGGCCCTTTCGCGACTAAGCGGGCGACTCGGGTGTACTCGTCTTCCAGTTGTAGAACTGCGCCAATACCTTCCAGCGACAGGCTCATATTGATATTGAAGTTTTCTGAGCGACGAGGCGACAGGAAGTTAGTGTGAGGATCGTAGAGCTCGGTTAGGGCATTGGCATAAATTTGAAACACATCCTGAGAGTTGTATTGCTGCATACGCTTGAGTTGGTTGGTATAGCGCTTGCTTAGGGTAGATGCCAATTCGGTGTCTTCTTTTTCCGCCAGCTTCAAACTTAACACCTGGTTTTTGACATGTTTGCGCCAAAGTTCATCGAGTTCAGCTTGGTTTTCAGCCCAAGTTCTTCCTTCCGTATCCAAGGGGTAACTTTCATTAAGCTCGAAGTTCATCGCCTCTATGCGGCTAGGCAGCTCTTCAATAAGGCCGTTTAAGCGGCGCTCAAGTCGATCCTCGAAGCGGTTGAAAATAAGGTAGGCTGCATCTAAATTACCATCGGCATCTGCGTTATCGAGCACGAGGCGGTATTTTTCGAATTCGGCAATATCGGCAGCGGTAAAAAACATTTTACCGCTGTCCAGTGAGTCAATATAGTTGTCTAAATGCTGCGAGGACAGCTCGTCATCATATTTGCGCTTGGAGTAGTGGCGTGATTCTAGCTGCTCGGTCATCTCTATAATAGTTTCACGCTGTTTGTCGCTGTAATCGACAGCCGCAACGGTACTCCAGGAGAATAGGGCCAGTATTGTGGTTTGCGTAATTAAGCTGATAACTTTCAAATTTTTCACACCTATCGTTTTTGGGTCGCAACAATGAGTAGAGTGTAACAGGGTCACTCTCCGTGCCAAAGCAGCCTTTCGCGGTTGTTTTGGGTGTGCAGCTGTTATTAGCCGCGCGCTGCCACAGTCTCGATACACGGTCTATTTACTGGCTTTTAATCGCCATAAGTCCGGCATGGCGAAAACTAAAGCTGTTCACGCTGGAAGCCTCCACGGCGAAATACAGCCAGCGTTCAGCGTATTCCATATCAATTCGGACAAGCGTGAGCGCGATTAGTTCACGATGCGTGTTCACCGCTCAAAATGGCGCTCGAGACAAACCTCAAAAAGAGAATGACTCGCCGTGGTGTTTCTCAACGCAATTGGCGTCAGCTAAGGTAGTTGCCGCCTAAAACAGTCACCCAGCACAGCGTTACAATAGCGAGTGCCATAAAAACTGTAGCCGAACCCATGTCTTTGGCCCGACCCGATAACTCGTGGTGCTCACTGCCAATCCGGTCTACCACTGCTTCGACCGCGCTGTTTGCCAATTCAACCAACAATAATAGTAACAACGGTACGCTCAAAAATAGAAATTGCGTAGTGTCTCTGGCGAACCAGACAGCCAGTGGCAGGCCTATGAGCACCATAGAGAGCTCTTGGCGAAAGGCCGCCTCGTGCTTGAATGCAGCTTGAAAGCCCTGCCACGAGTATTTGGTTGCATCTAGAATACGTACTACGCCAGTTTTTCCAGGTTTCATGGGTTAGTCTGCTCTTTTTGTTTTTGCTGTGCCTGCCACAGAGCCGCATAGGCACCTTGCCTGTCGAGCAGGTCCTGATGATTGCCGCGCTCTACAATATCGCCATGATGAAGAACCACAATCTCATCGGCGTCGATAATGGTAGAAAGGCGGTGTGCAATCACTAAACTGGTGTGGTCGCGCGCCAGATCGCGCATCGAGCTGAGAATGGCCTGCTCTGACTGCGTGTCTAACGATGATGTTGCCTCGTCAAACACTAGAATTGGCGAGTCCTTTAGAATCGTTCTGGCGATAGATACTCGTTGTTTTTCACCGCCTGAGAGTTTGAGTCCACGCTCGCCAACCTTGGTGTTTTCACCCTCGGGTAGCCGCTTAACCAAGTCGTTCAACATAGCCATTTTGATGGCTTGCCTGACTTCTTGATCTGTCGCTTCAGGTCTGCCGTAGCGCACGTTTTCAAGAATACTGTCGTTAAACAACACAGTGTCTTGCGGAACGATACCTACCGCTTTGCGAAGAGAGTGCTGAGTTTGCTGTCGAATCTCTTGGTTGTTGATCTTAATAGACCCGCTGTCTGCGTCATAAAAACGGAAAAGCAGCTTCACTAATGTCGATTTCCCCGAGCCACTGGCACCCACAACAGCTACTTTTGTGCCAGGTGCTACCGAGAACGAGATATTGTTCAAAATTCGTCTGTCAGCATTGTAGGAGAAGCTGACAGAATCAAACTCTATACCACCGGCGCCCACGTCAAGCTGGGTTGCACCGGGTTCATCAAGAACAGAAGGTTGAGCATCTATTAAGTCAAATAGTTTCTCAATATTAACCATAGAAACCCTAATTTCTCGATAGACAAACCCTAGAAAGCCCAGCGGCATAAATAACTGAATCATAAATTGGTTGATAAGGACAAAATCACCCAGCGTGATAGCACCACTTTGCACTTGTAGCGCTGCCAAGCCAATCATGCATGTTTGAGCGATCGCGATGATTAACGCCTGCCCCCCATTGAGTGTAAATAGCGACAGTCGACTGTTGCGCCGGGCCTGCTCCCAGTTGTGTAGCAGTTTGTCGTATCGCTGGGCTTCAAACTCCTCATTGGTGAAATATTTCACGGTCTCGAAATTAAGCAGACTGTCCACCGCGCGGGTGTTACTGGAGTTGTCAGCTTCGCGCAGTTCACGCACAAATTGCGTGCGCCATTCGGTCGCTTTAACTGAATACAGGCCATATGAAATAACGGCCGTTGCGACTATAACGGCAAAAGAGGGGCCGTAGTTAAACAGTAGGATACCGAGCACCATGGCTATCTCGAATAGTGTAGGTGCAATATTAAAAATGAAAAAGCGCAGTAGAAAACTAATGCCGTTGGTGCCTCTTTCTATATCTCTGGCCAGCGCACCGGTATGTCGATTGAGATGAAATTCCATATCCAGAGCGTGAATGTGGCGGAACACCTGCAGACCTATCCTACGCATCGCACGCTCGGTGACACGGCCAAAAATAGTGTCTCTGAGTTCACCGAAAAATACGCTGGCAAATCGCGCGGCGCCATAGGCGATGACAAGTCCTATGAGGACGGAAGCCACCGTGAGCTGTGCATTTCTGCCGTCGAGGCCATCAACCAAGTTTTTCAATATGAATGGAATCGAAAGTACAGCGCCCTTTGCCAAAAGAAGGCAGAGCAGAGCGGCTAACACCCTATTTCTACTGTCCTTCAAATAGGGCCAGAGTCGTTTGATCAAGCCCCAGTTTAAACGTTGACCATCTGCGGGATCAGAATCACTGTGTTGCATTTTTTAGACGTACCAAATAGAAGGGTGACTTTTGCGTAGACAGCATCATGCTATTTCATTGCTCCTGTGGTGGCTTGTTCTGGGGCGTGGTACCGCTGGATGTGATACATGGGGTAACATCGCAGCCTGACGTCTAAGAGTACCATTTTCCATGTCCAATTTGCTTAACAAGATGCGCTCTCGCAGTAATAATCCACGCAAGATATTCTCGCTGGGAAAATTGCTGCTGTTCTTCTTCCTTATTAGTCTGCTGCAGTTCGTACAGACCGGTAATGTCACTTGGGTAACCGATACGTTTCGATGGTTTGCTGGAGGCAAAGGCATCGAGCAGACGGGCGGCAAAGTTAAAGATATCGCCAGGCAAGTGGAAGACACTGTGCAGCGCAGGGCACCTGAAGACCTGCAAAAGAACCGCCACCCCGATGCACAAATAAGTTGGTCTGCACAAGCCTATGACTTAACTGGTCGGGTGGTGCGGGTTGCCGATGGCGATACTTTAACAATACTGGATTCTAAACAGAAGAAACATAAGATACGCCTGTTCGGCATTGATTCGCCTGAGTCGCAGCAACCCTACTATAAGGCCGCCGGAAAAGCGCTCTCCCGTCTTACCTCTGGCAAGGACGTTGATGTGGTTATAAAAGACACTGATAGTTATGGAAGAACGGTTGGGGTCATCTACCTCGATAATATCGACATCAACCTCGAAATGGTTACGCTTGGCTATGCGTGGTGGTATCGGCAGTTTGCCAGATCCGATGAAGATCTAAAGCAGGCAGAGCAATTTGCGCGCAGCCGTAAGCTGGGCCTATGGGGCGATCCAGACCCAATTGCTCCGTGGGATTGGCGCAGAAGCCAAAGGAACAAGTAAATTATAAGGCGCTAGTGCACGCGCCATAATTGCTCGCTTATGGGTGGTTTGTTGAATGCTCAACATTGGCAGCTCTCAGCTTATCTGGATTTCGCTGAACAAATATTTGTTGCACTTTTCCGGCGACAAAATTTAATGTGATAACCGTTACCACGTGGCCCGCAAAGCTGAGTTTAATTGCGGGTTGACCATTGACCCGACACAGCTGTATTTCTTCCTTGGGTGTTTTTGGTGCGAGGGTTTTTCTAAGAAAGCGCACCACGCGATCTTTACCTAACAGTGGCCGCAGTGCTGCAATCACTTTTCCTCCACCATCTGAATACAGTGTGATGTCATCTGCTAGGCGCTCGAATAGAGGCTTCAAGTCTCCACTCATCGAGGCTTCTAAAAAACTGCTGAACATTCGATCCTGATCTTTATCGCTCGCTTCAAAGCGTTTCTCATGCTGGCCCAACTGCGCCTTGGCCCGTTTAGCGAGTTGGCGGCTATATGCCGGACTGTGATTGAGCACTTGGGCTATTTCGGCGTGCTTTAAGTTGAACGCTTCGCGCAGTATATACACCGCTCTCTCGCTTGGATTCAGTCGCTCCAATAACATCATAAACGCAAACGACAATGTGTCTGCCAATTCTGTTTCCGCATCTGGCTCCGACGCAGTCTCAGCGAGCAGCGGCTCTGGGAGCCATGGCCCGATATACTCTACGCGCTGTGCTCTAGCCGACTTTAGATAGTCTAGCGAAAGGCGAGTTGTTACGGTGACCAGAAAAGCTTCGACGTTCTTTACTGACGTTTTGCTGACCATAGCGTGCCATCGAAGATAGGCATCTTGTACTATGTCTTCTGCTAGAGACGCCGACTGCACCCATTGTAGATAACAAAAGCGGTAGGCCTTTGGAGGTAGTCAGTCGGCGGTAGCGTGAACGTTTAAGTAAAACGGTTAGACCCATAGTGCCGTGATAAAGGCCTGCCATAAACAATAAAAAGTAATAAGGATAGAAGTAACTGGGAACCCACCACAATGAAAACGAGATACCCTCAAATTCTGGAAAGGTGCCAAACCAAAAAGAAACACCTCTAGTGGCAATCACATGCCCGAATACCACCAGCAGCAGGAACAAACCGGCCCATGAT
>JBLHSI010000134.1:0-8415 GCA_047626655.1 Halioglobus sp. | reverse complement strand
TAGAACCTGAAACAGTAGCGCAGGAGCCTGAGGCAGTCGCAGAGACAGCTGAGCTAGTCGAGCCAACACCAGTGGCTGAATCGCCTACTGTCGTCGTTGCTAACGCCGCGCCCGCAACTGCCTCAAAGGCTGGCCTCACTAGCGATGGGAAAGCCAGTAATGACCCAAGAGTTGCCGCTAAGAAAGTTGAAGCTGTCGAAATAACAACAGCGCATATCCCGATGTTTTCAGACCAGGTAGCGGCACCGGTAGAGGCTGTAAAGAAATCGGCATCAAGATCTTCTAATGACCCCCGAAATCGCAGCTCAGTTGACGCAACCGAGCCAGTCGCTCAGGGAAATACTTAAGTAAAATATTCGCTCGAGGGGCCTTCGCCCCTTGTGTCGAATTTGCATGTCTGTATACTTCCGGCTGCCTCGTTTAACGGGGCAAGCAAGTAGATAATCAACAGTAAGAATCCGGTGGGCTGGCTGAGTGGCCGAAAGCGGCGGTCTTGAAAACCGTTGAGGGTTTGTCCCCTCCGTAGGTTCGAATCCTACGCCCACCGCCATATCTAGAGCACTCGCAGCGCCTGCACTACCAATCAGTAATATTGCCCCCGAATAAATCCCCGAACTGCATTAGATCAGCTTGCTTTAAATATGCAGAGTACTTCCTCTAGATACTGAGGGATCCCTACCAAAAGCCAAACCTATCGGTACACGCCCTGCTTATCCGCAACTTACATGGGAAGCTCGCCCCTTTATCTCGCAGGATCTAGTGGAACGACTTATGCTGGAGTAGTTGAACGGAGAATTGGGTGTATTATTTTGCAACTCGTGATCACAAACAGGGACTCACTCAAGTTGACGAACTAAGACTCTAGGTTTTTTAGCGTCACAGGGCCTACCATTTACAAAAAATTCATTCCTCGACCAAGCGATACCACGCGACCTTTACCTGCTTGATGAGGATATTATTCATGCCCCATGTACCCACATTTATGTTGTTCATCACAGGCGTCCAGGGACCGTTTTTTGTTGGGCCGGACTCTACAGCATAGTTTAGACCGGGACGCAGTAGCGTGGTGGTGACGGTGTAATTGCCGTCCGCATAGCTGGTCTGCGCGCCGACCCATGGCCTGGCCAATGGTTCTCCAACGAAGTTGCCCTCGCCCGGCCAGTGAACAGACTTCCAATAAGCCTCCACCACGCTTTCGCCGCGAAAGTAATGCGGGATAAGTATCGAGGCCTGCGGGAATTTTTCGGTGTAATTACACGGTTCAACAACGGCACCATAGCTAGCTGTGACGCCCGCTTGAAGCCACTCGATAATGCTCATTTGAGGACTATCGGGCAGGGAACCACCGAAGGAGGTCAGATGATCGGCCACCGCACCAGGATGATAGGTATTGGTATCGATATTATCGACCCTCGACAAGCCCGTGAAATAAAAGAGTACACCAGCCTGATTTTCTATCAAATCGGAACCTACCGCTCCAGCACTGTTATCGACATACTCCAAGTCGAGCACTCCCTGCCACGTGTTGCGGGTCGCAGCAAAGTCGTTAGACCGCACACTTCGTTCAACGTCAGTGGTGCGCACAAGCCAGCCTTTCGCATCGGGATAGGTCGCATCGGCTGCCACACCGCGGTCGATCAGCGCTACTGCAGCAGCATAAGTATCTGCTGCGATTATCATGGTAGGGCGAAGCCCATGGTCTCGCCACGGGTGGCTAGACCATGATTCAAAGTAATCAACGGCCGCTGTCTGACCACATGACGGGCCGTCTTTACAGTACTGTAGGTCAAAACCGAGTGCTACCGCGGCGCTCACACTCATACATTCGATGCGATGCGGGTACATTGAGGTGAGTGCTATGGCCTCAATCTCTTCGCCAAAGGCCTCATTAATCGCTGTTTCATGCGCGGCAAATACCTCAGCCGACATGACCTGTACGACCCCCATTGCCAGCCGCAAAACATTTTGCTGTGGAATGTTGCGAGCGGCCACATAATACTCGGCAATCTGCAGAGAGAGAGGATCGTCGGTATTGATTATCACTGCGAGCTCGCGGGCCTCGATCGAAACACGCGGAAGAACCAACCCCAGCGGCTCTCCGGCAGGCAGATCGCTGCCGGTGCCAACGTTGACAGTGTCATCTGCTGAACCTTCTATGTCATCTGCTGAACCTTCAGTGTCATCCACTAAATTTCCAGTGTCATCTGAGGTGCCGACAGAGCCACTACTGTTACTTGTAATGCCATCACTGCCGCCGCCTCCCCCACAACCGGAGGCACTTAGCAGGACGAGTGAAGCCAGCATTACCCGAATAAGAGGTTTTAGGGAAACAAAAACCCAGACCATGATCGCAACCATTAAAAAAACCTAAGAAGTGATTTATGTAAAAACATAGACAGCATTTATCGATTGCCGTTCATAACCCAGTAAACCTATCGCTTAGCCTGAAGAAATCTGCATACCGAGGATTGACCAAAAGAACTTGATAAGCTGGCCCCGTGTGCCCGTCGTTAAATAGAGCTTACCGATGCACGATAGCTTGGATGCCACGACTTTACTAAAATCGACAATGATCAGCAATTTATTTACCCTTCGCGACGTAACGTTAGAGTCTCGCTGAAATTATAACGCGGTCTTTACCGCTGATATGGACTAACTATCGCTGTAACTACTTCTCAAATGAATAGCTGATATCACCACCACTGGCTATAGCAGATGATTCAGTAATTAGATTCCAGCGTTCCGTCATAAGGTAGCGCAATTTTACCGTAGACAAAGAGTCCAAAAGACCTAGGCCATAACTTATATAAAGTTTGGGTGTCAGGTATTTACCTAGCACCAGAGCCGCTTGATTAACATCATTGGAAGTACCTGCCTCTCCCGAACCAGCCTCGAATCCAATTGTATCTAACCCGATATTCTGGCCAATATTCTTTGCTAAGATATTACCGCCCTTCATTCCAAGAAACAGTGCGACTTGGGTGATGTAATCATTCTCAGCTCCCGAACTGTTTTCTGTTGATCTCCCCATTACCAACCATGAAAGCTGTTCTGATTGGCTCATAGCCGGCTCAGAAAACAGACTAACTTGAGGGTTACGTAACTCGCCATTCGCATACACACCCACCACTATGTCAGGGACAGGCCGACGCAGAGCCCGAATACTAAACCCCGGATTATCTATCGCACCACCGGCAAACAGAAACAATCCCTTATCGATAATAAGGCCCTGGCCATAGGCCCGGTACTCGCCCTCCAGAATTTTTAGTTCGCCACTGGCGACCATCGGATTATCAGGCTCCTGCTTCACCGCCAGTTGCCCTTCCATCCGTCCTTTGAAGCCGAACCCCTCCACCTCCACTTTATGCCCTAGTATCAGGTCTACCTGAACACGAATATCTCGTAATGCTGTCTCTATAATATCGAGTTCGATATCGACATCCGGCGTCACGATAACTTGATCAGGGGAGACACTAATGGCGCCGCTAGGGAGCTCCTGCGGCGTAATATGTGCCATGGGAATGTCAATATCTCCGGTGACATCAATCAGTGCCTCAGTTATTGAAACGTTCAAATCAGGTGAGGTAGTGACACGCGCATCCACAGTACTCCACACCAGAAAATCAGAGCCCGTTATACGCAGATCGCTGCGAGGCGAGCGGCCAACAAGAGCGCTACGCCCGTCAATCTTTAAAGACCCTCCACCTGATAGCGCTTGGCCACGATAATCGATACCACCATTACCATCGCCAGTAGCGACCAAGTTAATCTTAGTCAGCACCAGGCCTGGTGTCGTTAGATTGACACGGGCGTCGCTCAACGCGATTGTACCTTTGGGCTGCAAAGCTTCCAGCGTACCGTGTAGATTTAGATCTAGCTTGAGTTCGCCGTCTAACGGCTGTAACTCCTGTGAAAAAACGCCTAGGAATTTTATATCAGGAACATGCAAAGCAATATCGCCGGTCAGTGTTGTGGCACCAATAGACTGGCTATTGTGTGTTGCGGTTAGGTCACCCCTTACCCCGCCACCATCGGTTATCGGGAAAGAAAAATCAGTAGAAAATACTTTGTCGTCACCGCGAAAGCTGAGTGTACCTGGCTCGATCTTTGTGACATTTTTAGAAGACAGCCCGTCTGTATCAGTTAGTGAAATCGTACTAGTTGATGTGCTAAAGCTGCCATCTGTTGACCAACGTCCCGAGCCTATAGAGTTGAAATTAACCGAACCACCCACGCTGCCCTGCACTTCAACGGTAGAGGCAAGCAACGGTTCAAGGTAGTCAAATGGCAAGTGATGAAGTTCTATTGCGCTGGTTATTCGCTCATTCTTACGCTCGCCATCCAGGCAAAGCCGCGCACCTTGGCTCAGCCAACAACCCAATTTTACCGTTTGATTATCTGCACTAAAGAACAGCTTCTGCGGTTGAGTGAGCGTCCAACTGGCCAGTCGCTTAGGTTTAAACTCGCCACTATTTAACGCGCCTTGCCAGCGCTCCCCCGACCATCCGCCCGCTACATCCATGACAAGACTCGCCAGCTCCGAATGTATTGTGAGTGCGGCAGTGTGCGAACTGCGCGTTCCCGATGCCGTGAGCTTCACAGCATCGATCGCAATGCTCGACAAAACTAACGCCTGAGCTTCTAGCACTACCGAAGAAGCACTCTGAGACAGAGGATCTATTGACGCGGACAATTGCGCACTCCCAACACGATAGGAACCCATTTTGAAATTAGTCGCCGAGAGCTTAGCCTCAATAGTAGGCCATGACAGCGCCCCTGATGCTGTGCCGCTACTATGGATTTGGCCTGTTGCATCAGGTAATAACTGACTCAGATCCGGGCTTTGTAAAGACCATTGCAAATCGAGTTTCTGACCGAAATCTCCTTTGAGATTTAGTCGACTATCGCCGGCTGTTAGTACAAACCGAGGAACAGTGGTACCACTGCCATCATGACTTAGTGCGGCGTCTAGATTAAAAGCCTTGCCTCTTAATAAACCGTTGGCATTGAGCCGATCGAGTTTAATCGCCTGTCCATGTTGCTTACCATTCACAGAAAAACTGATGTCACCGCGCCACTGTGGAAAAATCTCTCCTGGATCGAAGTGTTTACCTTCAAGTTGAAATTCGCCAATGAGCTTTTCGCCCCAACTCAGTATCACCGCGCCGCTGGCAACACCTTTGAGTGCCCGAATGTCGACGGTACTAATATCAATGCTAGTAGCATCACCGGTGGCGGCCAGTTCAATATTACCGGTAAGAGCCCCCGGTGTTGAAATCGACGCGCTTATTCTGGCGCTGTAGTGGTTTAACGAACCAGACAGAGTCATCTGCCCTGCCTGGCTGCGCACCCAGGTCTTCGACAAAGCTGGCTTGGTCGTCTCATTGGCTTCCTCAGCGGGTCGGATCAATGGCCACTGAAGTTCAGTCCAATGTATATTAAAACTACCATTTGGATACCGCTCGGCAAACGCCAGCCGTCCATCTAGCACTATAGTAGCTGGGCTTTGTGCGTGCACAATCTCCATACGATGCACTGCCAGTTCAGTCGAACCCAATGATCCCGCCCCCTCTAAACTAAGGTCACCGTAACGCTCATCCTGCACTTGGGCAGCCATGCTATAGCCAAGTCCTTCTTGGTTGCCACCTATGGTTAAAGACCCCCGCGCAACGGAGGCACCAGGGATGCTCAAAGACCAGGAAAAATCAGACTCAGTTTGATAGCCGCGCGATGGTAAAGTTTTGGCTGTACCGGCTAGCGTAAAGAGCGGGGAACTGGCATCTATGAGTTGCACTGTCACCTCGTCAGCACTGACTCTTGCGCGCAATGAGGCACTAGTGATTTCCAGCGGAGACGATTGTTCTTCGCTGAAGAACTGAAAGTCTGTTACTTCGATGTCGTCAAATACAAGGCTAATTGGCAACGGTAATCCGTTGGGCAACATAAAGGACTGGGGCGGTTCAACACCCTTCGATGCCGACATTCGTGTAACTGATACCCCAGACAGCTTGAAATTGGACACAAGTAGTTCGTTGAACAATGGACCGTTTAACTGCCAGCTCAGATCAGCATGCGCTAGTTCCACGATTATTGAATCCGTTTGATAAACAAGATTTTTAACCGCTAAGCCCTCGCCAAGGTGGCCCTCGACCTGCCCTGCACTTAACTCTGGCACCAATCTAGTCAGGACACCCCAAGCCGCATGTGTACCTGTTTCGGTAAACATAACACCCGCTATAACAAGTGAGAGCCCGACGACTAAGCTTAAGAGCAAACCAGATATCCATTTTAAGATGACTATACTTCTCATAGATCGATGCCAAAACTGATATGGATTCTATAGTCCGAGTCTGGATCATCAAAGGGATGAGCAATATCCAAACGCAACATGCCTACTGGCGACCGGTAGCGCAAACCGAGACCGGCACCTACTTTAAAGCTCTCAAAAAGACGATCTGTAGCATCACCTGCATCAACAAAAGCAGCGAGGCCAAAATTCCCTTTTACGAGGTAATCAAATTCAGCACTAACGGTTGCCAGATATTGTCCGCCGATGAGATTGCCAGCACTGTCTTGTGGGCTTAAGTCTTTGTAACCATACCCACGCACACTCTGGGCGCCACCGGCGTAGAATCGCAATGAGGGTGGCAGTGCATTAAAGTCATCGGTTGCGGTTGTAAAAAAGTCCCCTCTTAACAACAAACGACTGCTTGGTGTTAGCGGGAGTACGGCCTTGGCGAACAACTGAACCTGAGCAAAGCTTACGCCTGATAGAACGCTGTCAGCGGCACCCAGCACACGCGCCGTATAACTGTAACCGCGAGTCGGATAAAAGGTATTGTTCGACTGCTTCCATGTAAACTCCAGACTGGGAATAAATAAACGTGCGCTTTCACTCGGCTCGGCACCAAAAGACCAGTTCTCGGCGACGTACTCAAGCGCTGCTCGACTACGACCACCCCAGCGGTTCTCATTTAAGCTGCTACCCAAGCTATATTGAATCGAATTAACGTCGTTAACATTTTCCTGTTCGACAGTAGCGCTAAAATCAAAATACTCCGAACTCACTTCGTCTACCGGAATCACATACTGAGAAACTAATGTGGATCGAAATTCACTAAGCTCGGCCTGGTTACGGAATCGGTGACCTTGACGATTGACCCGTCGATAGTCGGCCAGAACACCAATTCTAGGACCTGTATCGGTACCAAAGCCGGCACTAAAATCGTACGCACTGCTCTTGCGAGGTGTTGCGATAATAGCGACGGGAAGGTGCCTATCGACTGCCCGCTCACGCTGCACATCTACTCTCACGCTGTCAAAATAATTGGTCTCGTTTAACCTCAGCTGCAGATTAGTAAGACTCCCACTTTTGAAGGGATCTCCCTCTTTGACTTGAATGTAACGTGCTACAAAAACCGGATCTAGTGCATCCTGCTCAATGCTAATAGGCCCGAAGAAATACATTGGCCCAGTATCAAAGTGCAATGCCACGTCGGCGACTTGCTCACTTGGATACACCGTAATTGCATGCGATGTGTACTTCGCATCCAAATACCCCAAACCGTAGGCCTTTTGTTCGAGCGCCGACTTGAAATCTGAATAATTTTCATGCAGCAGTGGAGCGCCTGATCGCAGTTCAGCCTTTTGCAGCAAGGCGGCCAAATTTCTATCGTCGTCACCGTCACCAGAGAACTTTATCAGCACTTGTCGCAACTTAGTCTGCGGTCCCATATTTACGTTAATACTTAGCTGCCATTTTTGCTGTACTTCAAACGAGTTACGGACCTCCGGTTCATAGTACCCAAACGCCTGCAAGGCCGCCTTCACCTCATCAATCGACTGTTCAAGAAACTGACGCGCCTCATGCTCAGGCAGCAATTGCTTGTTTTTTTCAGATTTAGAAACGCTTAGGTGCGCAAGAACATTGCGGTATACATCCCCCTCTATGCCCAGCACTGTGACGGCAATAGAACGATTCAGCGCCTGCGCCGCAGTATGCATAGACAACAGTATTAGGGACACCGACAGTAGTGCTGTTACGACGGCGCGAGCGGTTGTTGAATATGCAGGGCGAGACACTAGCAACATAGCCAAAAATTAGGGTGTCCGATAATGCTTATGGGGGTTTATTTCTGTGTTAAAAAACTCTAAGCCACCTTCTCGCTAAGCGCAGAAAAGCTCACTTAGAACCACTTCAATAACAAGACAGTGTTTCTTGAACGCCGATGGTATCACTAATTTAATCGATAATAATGTGACAGCCGCCTAAGCGGGATCAATCCAGGCAAAAATGGCGTTATTATAGCGATGATGACAAAAACACTTGCTGCGTCAGCATTAAGATACCCCAATGCTATGTTAACGAGGAGCGCTGTGCTGCAGGCTGCAGTGAGTCTATTGAACTATAGAAAC
>JBLHSI010000133.1:0-8473 GCA_047626655.1 Halioglobus sp. | reverse complement strand
TACCACTTGTTCTACCACTTGTTCTGCCACTTGTTCTACAACCTGCTCTGCAACCTGCTGCTGAATTCGCGTTTCAATAAAACCGGAGGGATAACCACCCAATGACAGCACGCGTTCCTCGATACTTTGTTCTACCTGAACCTCAATAAAACCGGCCGGATAACCGCCTAGCGATAGCACGCGCTCGGCGAGAGACTCTTCGGCCGCTTCAGCCACCGCCTCTTCTACCGCAGATTTGAACAAACCATCGGGATAGCCGCCTTCGGGAACATTAGTCCACTGTGCCTGTAAAGCGGGTGCGAAAGACAGACACGCACAGCACAACACACAGAGCCGCAGCCTGTTCAAGACGGTGTAACTGATCAATGTCGCGTGCTTTAGCATGTTATTACTGCCATGACTGCGTTAATTTCCATACACTATTGACGAATCGCGCACAGAAATATTCCGTTAAATGGAATAGAATCATCTCACAAAACGTCAATTGATTAATAGGTAATTTATGGCACCGCTTAGCGACTCACAACGCGAGCTATTGCTTGCGGAACTGGGCACTTTGCGCAGATTTTGCTACTCGCTAACCCGAAATCATGCCGATGCGGATGATTTGCTCCAAATTACCGTTGAACGCGTGCTTAGCAAGGGCATGCCGGAAGATGCCCACGCAGTTAAATGGGCCTATAGAATTTGCAAGAACGCTTGGATTGACGAGATTAGATCGCGAGATGTCAGACAAAAATACCCGCATTTAGTGTCCGAAGAGCAAGCAATAGCGCCATCTGCCGAGCACATTGCAGATGGTGAGCAAGCGCTTGAAAGTGTAGGAGTAGCGCTGGAAATGCTGCCGCTAGAGCAGCGATTGGCTCTCACCTTAGTGGCAATAGAGGGCAAGACCTACGCAGAAGCTGCGGAAATACTCGAAGTACCGATAGGTACAATTATGAGTAGAGTCGCAAGAGCCCGACAGCAACTCGTTGAGAGCTGCGCGCCCTAGAACCTTGGATAGACACCAAGCTAGTGGGTATAAAGAGTATGACTATTAGAAGTAAACCGAATATAAAAATCGGTTGCTGAGATTAATTGGGTATTAAACATGACACTTAACGACAACGAATTATTATCGCGCTACCTTGACAGCGACCTCACCCCACAAGAGCTAGACCAGCTGGGACAGCGGCTGGAACAAGAGCCGGCTCTTAAAGAACAGCTAAAGGGCATGCAGCGCCTCAATATCGACCTGAAAAACACCTATGACACGCCAATGAGCCGGGCAGTCCCCGCTCGTATCGTAGAGCTTTTGCGCCGCTCTGACCCCAAAGTGATAACCTTTCCCTCGAATCAACGGAAAGCGGGTTGGGGCCTGGCGATAGCAGCCACCATCATGGCTGCATCGGGCATTTTACTGGTACAGGGCCCTGCACAGATGGCCGGCGACACAAGCCATTCAAATGCACTATTAGCCCAAGCACTCGACACCAACCCTTCGCGCGCCGAAGGATGGGATATTCTCTCCGATGGACGCCAGCTAAGACCCCTTTTGACCTATGCCCGCAGCGGCGGTGGATGGTGTCGTGAATATCTGCTATCGGAGCAACAGGGCGAGTCGCGCGGAGTGGCTTGTAGAGACCGGCAAAATCAATGGAAGACCGAAGTCCTGGCCCCACAAGCTACCACCTCCTCCAGTGCTGAATATCGTACCGCCAGCGCCACCGACACAAACAGCGTTGCAGCCTTTATGGAGCATAATGCCGAGGGGATAGCTCTCAGTCTGGATAGAGAAAAAGCACTGATCAGCGCGGGGTGGTAATCCTCCACCACTCTTACCGCCCCTAAAAAGCTCGCTTTTTGTCCAAAAATTTCGCGCTTTGCCCGCAGTACCTCGGCTCACTTTACGTATCTAAACGGTCATCGCGATTGCTGCGCTTGCGAGCGCACTGTCGTTAACGAGCAGATCGATTGTTATCCAGTATGCGGATGTCTGCATGGTGCAAACAACGCATGCAGCGTTGTGAAGGCTTTTTATCCTCAAGGTCGTAAGCCCTTATGTTTTGTCAATTTTTTTTACAACCCACCCGTTTCTCAGGAACCTGCAAGGGCGAAGTGGCTAATTCCATTAGGGTGGTACGAATATTGCAGGGACAACGCACCCCACTCATTCTATAGAGTTATTGCATGTTTTCTTTGCCTGCCGCACGCGCAACATTCGTACTACTAATTTCGTTTAGCTTTCCGAGCCTGACACACGCCGCCTACACACAGCTGTATTCATTTGGTGACAGCTTGTCAGACACAGGCAATGTTTTCTCGCTAACGGGCAACCCTCCTTCACCCTACTTCGATGGAAACTTCAGCAATGGCCCAATCTGGACTGACCTGCTGGGGTCACAATTAGGGCTGGGATCTCCAACAGCATCCCTGGCAGGCGGCACTAACTACGCCTGGGGCGGCGCCAGGACCACCGCTGGACTCATTCCAAGCACACGGACTCAGGTGTTAACCTACCTGGCAGATGTGGGCGGGGTAGCAGACCCCAGCGCTCTTTACACTATTTGGACTGGCGGCAACGATATCAATGCCGCTGTTGGCGGCGCCGCTGGCTCTGCAGTTGTGACTGATGCTGGCTCGGCGGTAGCGACTATTGCCAGTGATTTATTGGCTGCGGGCGCGCAGCACATATTGATAGCGAATACCCCTAATGTGGGCATAACGCCCAGTGCCGCCGGCAATGAGGCCGAGGCCGAGGCGCTAAGTATTGCTTTTAACAATAGTTTGGCTGCTGGACTTACCAGCCTAGGCTCTACAAATATCACAGTTCTCGATAGCTTTTCGGTGCTTCAATCAATCGTGGCCGATCCGTCTGCCTTTGGCTTGACGAATGTTGATGACAACTGCCTCGCCACAACAGGCGGGCTCGGATCAGCATGTGATGGATATCTATTCTGGGACAGCCTTCACCCCACTGCTGCCGCTCATCAGTTGATCGCAGACGCCGCTTTCGCTGCCGTGGTGCCAGTGCCTGCTGCCGCATGGTTGTTCATCAGCGCACTGTCTGGACTCGTCGTAGCAAAACGCAAAAAACTGAAAGCGTAAGCGGAGCTGCTTGTTAAATTCAAATATTCTTGAGGCACTCTTCTACCTCTCGTATCACAGTATTTACGTTATTTGGTGTACGTTTATTGATATGAGTACCCATATATAGAGTCTCACTCACTACATTTTTCAATTGATGTACCAGCACCTTTTTATGTGCTTTAAAAGCGCCGACGGCTTGACTCGGTAACACCGTAAACCCCAGCCCCATGCTCACAGATTCTAGAATAAGATGAATCTGATTAAAAAAACCTGAGCGATCAAATTGTGTAACATTCTGAAACTCTGGGAAATTAGCGCTCAATACCTGGCCCACATGATAAGCCCCATCGGGATAATCAATAAATTCTAAATCAAGTAATTGATCCCAGCTAGGCGTTGATACTGCAATAGGCCAGATGTGTATTGATGTGTTTGGCGCTGACTGGGGATCTTTCAAGATTGCGCACATGTCTACTGGCGATAAAATCGGCATTGAGATGTTCGAGTTCAAAAACAACGAAACCCCAAAAGATTTTGAATACTGGTAGACGAGCACCTTTCACTTTTGCGTTCAGTATCCTGACATGGAAGGGCTAATCGCAAAATAGTGGAACACGATGGCAAGCAACGAATGCCTATCCGTGAATATTATCCAGGAGAGAAGCCCTACAAAATGTGCTACCTCGAAGATCCCTTTGGCCTCATCATCGAGGTTTATTCACATAGTTATGAACTGACCTACTCGCAGGGTGCGTACTAGCCGGAACTTTACTTCAGAGTATCCCCGCGAAATATTTGCGTAATGTGAATATCCATAAATTGAGGGTACACAAGCTCGCTGGGGATACACCGCCGAAATTAAGCCTATCACAACGTTCCAAGCTCTCCTTTTTTCCATGAGCGGACCTTGCTGAATCCTCAATTGCTAGCCGTCATTGCAAATCCTTCCTGTTATCACATAATGAGTAGAACTCTTTAATAATCGCTAACGAGGTGGAGATGAAGGATATTAAAATTGAAATTCTGGACGATATCACGGTTATCTGTATTAACCGACCTGATGCTCGTAATGCAGTTGATGGACCGACGGCGAAACTGCTAGCAGATGCATTCAGGAATTTTGACGAAGACGAATCCCAAAAGGTGGCCATCCTTACCGGTTCTGGAAATACATTCTGCGCGGGAGCCGATTTGAAAGCGGTAGCTGACGGTCGCGGAAATCATGTTGAAATAGATGGAGATGGCCCTATGGGACCCACAAGAATGCTTCTCAGCAAGCCTGTGATTGCAGCAATTGAGGGTTATGCCGTAGCCGGTGGGCTTGAGTTGGCCGCCTGGTGTGATCTTCGAGTAGCAGCAAGGGATGCCGTGTTTGGGGTGTTTTGCCGACGCTGGGGCGTGCCTCTGGTAGATGGAGGTACGATCAGACTTAGCCGGTTGCTGGGGCATAGTCATGCTCTGGATCTCATTTTGACAGGAAGGGGAGTCTCGGGAGACGAAGCAAAAAGTATGGGGCTTGCGAATCGCCTGACGGAAAGTGGAATGGCGCTGGAAGGCGCGCTTACCCTTGCGAGGGAGCTCTGTTCTTTCCCACAGGGTTGTATGCGCAGTGATCGTCAATCATCTTACGATCAATCGTCGATGTCATTGCCGGAAGCGCTTAGGCATGAAACAACGCTTGGCAAGGGCGTTATAGATTCAGGCGAGACAAAAGAAGGGGCAGCAAGATTTGCTTCAGGTAAGGGTCGTCACGGGAACTTTACAGAGATATAGATACTGAGAGTAGTTCAATGACCTAACCGCCAATCGGGTGATTTCAAAAAGGTCAGTCTAGGGGAAATTGATAGGACAGAAAGAAGAAGAGCCTATCGCCACAGGGGTGGCGATAAGCTCTGAAGCCTGAAGCCCAAAGTAGAGGCGCTAACATTCTCGCTCTGGGAAGGGGCATCAGAAAGATGGAATTTCACTCCAGCTTTGGTCAAGTGCACCATCGCCGACAGAGAATTCAAATAAAAACAGAGGTAGGTAGTACAATTTTCTCGTTCCCCCGTCATGTTGAGGTCCTCGAAAGTTGCCGCTGCCTACTCCAAGCGGTTTCACTCCGTTCTTATAAAGATGACGAGCAGGTTGCGGACTTTATTCCAAAATTTTGAAAATTATTTCAAATTATTTCTATCTTATTGTTTTATATAGATTTTAATTTTCTCTCTCGCCCCCTGTAATATCGACACTGTGCACTCAGCGGCCGGCGTTACAGGCTTCTTCTCCGCCAGATTTTGCCTGCAACCAGCCCAGTGCGTTGTCTATGACAGTACGAAATTCACGTTTTTGGTAGGACTCTGCTGTGTGTCCCATGGCAATGTACACCGACCGACCACGATCGATGCAATTGGTCCAAATCACGGGGTGGTCACCCATATGCAGATCTGTTGATTGCCCAAAAAAGTTCTGAATGGGCGAATATGAACTCTCATCTAGCGTGGCAAGAACATTAAAGCCCTCTACGCGAGGACTCAACTCCCATGAGTACCACTCATCGCTGTGATCCCAGGTATTACTCACCCCGGCGACGACTGGATGATCGTAGTTTTCCGTCACCACGGTGGCCAGTTGAAACTGCGGGCCCATAGGGTGGGCGGTAAAATCAGCACCAATTAAATTATTGCGATACCACTGCCAGTCATTTTGCGAACCATCACCCGCCGCATGAATGCCCAGCCAACCGCCGCCTTGAGACAACCACGTCTCAAACTCCTGCTCCTGCGCTTCACTCAACATATCGCCGGTTGGATGAAGGAACACCACCACATCAAATAGCGCTAGAGACTCAGCATTAAATACCGCGCCGTTCTCGGTGTGAAAAGCTCCCCAGCCTCTATTCGCTGCGATCTCGTTTAGGGCGACGACACCGGCCTCGATGCCCTCCACATGCCTGAACGAATTCGTTTTGCTAAAGACCAGTACCGAGGATCCCCCTGCTATAGACGCCGGAACATCGGGAGCCTCTGCGTCGTGCTGATGACTGGGAAACACAATACCCCATGCCCCCACATACCATAAGGCACCCAGAGACAGCGCAGCGAGGAGTAGACACAAAAGAACAACGATTTTGAAAAACTTGATCATTAGGTGCTACCCGTTGAGAGTGATGAGTGCCGTGATTCTCCCCAATACAAGCGCAACTTGGCAAGCTCTATTTTGCACCATCAAACCAATCTTCAAAACCAAACGAGGTCGAAGCGCCGATATGCATTTGTTCTAATACACCGTGACCGACCTTGTCGCCACAAGTCGCTCTAACAACCTGCTGCACGTGAATATTCTCCAATGCCAGCGGGTCTAGATCGCTGTCCTTCCAGCTCTCTGCGCCGATGGCGAGCTCGCCGTACCATTTACCATGGCCCCAATCGGGGTTCTGATAACCCAGTCCTTTCATGCGGTGGGCCATTATCGGCTCCAGTGAGATTTCCATTTTCTCACCACCAATATTGTTGTTCATGGTGATAACCGCTGATTCGGCTCTTCGTGTACCCGGTATTTGCTTGATTTTATGCCCCACTGTGCCCTGCCACACTTGTGCACCTGGATCGATTGTTCCGGGAATATCCGCCATTTTAGAATAATGAGGCAAGATGGCCTGATCTGTGTGCCATTGCATACCTTGATCATTTTCAAACAAGCCAGCTAAACTACAGCTGTCTTCCCAATGGATAGGAACCCATACGAAATGCACGGCTTGAAAGGCATCCAGCGGTGCCCCGCCGGTGTATGCGTCACCCACGGGACGAATACCCCAAGATCTGTCCTTGAGCCCAAAGGTAGTGCGGCCATCGACCAGCAGCTCTTTACCATCGTAGCGAATCACTCCCGACCAAAACCCAAACTGATCCAACCGCGTCGCTTCCATAACCACATGCCGTTCGTTTCGCAAAATTTGGTGCCCCTCCTCTATGCACGCCGTTCGCGGAGTGAAGGTAAGATCGCACTCTATACCCGTGTCATTAGGCCCAATGACGACACGATGACGGCCCATGGGCTCTAAAATCTGCAGCTCAAAAGGCCCCACGGTCATATCGGTAGGCTCCTGTGGCGCTCTACAGGACGCGTGGAAGGCATATTGATGACCATTAATCGCCAAGCTCAGACTGCAATCGAGAATACCCAAATTGGGATAGCGACACAGACCTACACCAAAGTAGAAACTGCCGTCCTTAGCATGCGCGTTATACCAGTATCGATCGTAGGTATTGCGATCACTGGTGGCGGTATGGGCCAGTGCCTGAGTCGTTTGATGAATGGGATAATCGTCGAATTTGGATAGCATGCTGGCAACCTCTTGTCCGCTGAACTGCAAAGCATTCGAGTGTACTTCATCCGTTTAGTCAAACAAGTGTTTGCCATTAGCAACCGCCAAAGCGCCTAGTAAATTGAACTGTCCAGCAAGCGTTTCTCGGGTCAAGCGCATACCAGCCATTTGTCTACATGAGTCATAAAGCAGCACTTTATACTGGCTGTGACTCCTGTATGCTTAACCGCAAAATCCAAGAAGAGTATTCCACGACATGGGCGACATCCAACATTTTGACGTAGTTATCGTGGGCGCAGGTATCTCGGGCATCGGCTCGGCCGTCCACCTGCAAAAAAAGTGCCCGCAAAAAAGCTACATTATCCTAGAGGGCCGAGAGCGACTGGGTGGCACCTGGGATTTATTTCGTTACCCCGGCATTCGCTCCGATTCCGACATGTACACCCTGGGTTATGTATTCAAACCATGGACCCATGAAAACGCCATTGCCGACGCACCTACGATTTTGGAATACCTAAAGGAAACCACTGCCGAAAACCGCATTAACGACAAAATTCGTTATGGCAGGCAAGTGAAAACCGCAAGTTGGTCTAGCGACGATTCCCGCTGGACAGTTACCACCCAATTAACGGACGGAGAATCGGGCAGTACCACTGAAGAAGCTTTCACCTGTGGCTTTCTACATATGTGCAGCGGCTACTACAACTATGACGAGGGCTATACTCCTGACTTCGAGGGTCGCGACAATTTTACCGGCCAAGTAGTGCACCCCCAGAAGTGGACCTCCGACATAAACTACGACGGCAAGCGCGTGGTAGTCATCGGCAGTGGCGCCACGGCTGTCACCCTGATTCCAGAAATAGCAAAAACAGCGACCCATGTCACCATGTTGCAGCGTTCACCCACCTATGTTGTTTCGCGACCTGCCAAAGATAAGATTGCCAACTGGCTGCGATCGGTTTTACCCGACAAGGTTGCCTACTTTATTACCCGTTGGAAAAATGTACTGATGCAACAGTATGTTTATAAGCGATGTATGCAGTTTCCGGCGGCTGCAAAAGAACGAATTATCAACATGGTGCGCGACGAAATGGG
>JBLHSI010000132.1:0-8473 GCA_047626655.1 Halioglobus sp. | reverse complement strand
TGATCTACCCGACGCCTTTGAGCCGGTCACTGACCAATGGCTCATGGTGCCTCGCCAGCGCATTTTCGGTAGCGATGAACTCAGTGCCATCAGCCCCGCCATCGCCGAGTTAGTGGAACCCGGTTTCGTCGAGATTTCCGCCAAGGACGCCGGCGAGTTGAGCGTGCTAGAAGGTGATGGCTTGCAGCTATGCGACGCACAAGATGTTTTGAGCGCGACACTGGAGGTGCGCATCAATGACAGCGTTGCAGCAGGTTGCGCCGGCTTTAGTGTGGGACTAGCGGGGACAGAAAACCTGACAGCCGGATTGTCACTTACCCTCGTCCGTGACTTGCAGTGGCAGCGCCGCAAACCGCAACTCATCGGCAGTGACAGAGGTTCTCATGTCTGAAATGGGTACCATCGCTTTTGGCCTATTTATCATTTTAGCTGCCGTGGGTGGGGCAGCCGTTCTCACCTGGTTTGAACGGCGATTACTCGGTGTTTGGCAAGACCGTTATGGCCCCAATCGTCTGGGTCCATTTGGTATCGGTCAAGTCGCCGCCGACATGATCAAGCTACTCACCAAGCACGACTGGGTGCCGCCCTTTGCTGACAAAGTTGTTTTCATTTTTGCACCTACCGCCATTGTGGTCGCCATGATGCTGGGATTTGCAGTGGTGCCTTTCGGCCCAGATTTATACGTACTCGACATCAACATTGGCTTATTGTTTTTCTTGGGCATGACATCGCTTGCCGTATATAGCGTGTTGTTGGCCGGGCTCGCATCAAACAATAAATACGCTTTGTTGGGTGGCCTTCGCAGCGCGGCGCAAATGGTCAGCTACGAAGTATTTATGGGCTTGTCTTTGATGGGCGTGGTCATGCTCACCGGCAGTTTCAGCATGCGTGACATTGTAGAGGCGCAGCGCGACCTATGGTATTGCATCCCACAATTTCTGGGTTTGTTTACGTTCATCATCGCAGGGATAGCCGAAAGCCATCGACTACCATTTGATTTACCCGAGGCAGAACACGAACTCACGGCGGGCTTTCACACCGAGTATGGCGGCATGAAATTCGCCATGTTTATGTTGGGAGAGTACCTGGGACTCATACTCATCTCCTGCATGATTGTCACCCTGTTCTTCGGTGGTTGGCTGGGACCGTGGCTACCGCCGGTGATGTGGTTTTGTATTAAAGTCTTTGTCATCATTTGCTTTTTTATTCTTCTGCGCGCCGCCATTCCTCGGCCGCGCTACGACCAGCTCATGTCTCTGGGGTGGAAGTATATGCTTCCGCTCACTCTGTTTAACCTAATAGTCACCGGTGCCGTGGCACTGATGATGAGGGCTTAGCGCAATGTTTAAGTCTCTACGCAGCCAATTGCAGACTATCTGGACGGTGTTGCAGCACACTTTTACAAAAGCCGACACGGTCCAATACCCCGAACAGCAACCCTACCTGGCCCCTCGGTATCGCGGGCGCATTGTCTTAACTCGCGACCCTGACGGCGATGAACGCTGCGTAGCCTGCAACCTATGTGCCGCGGCGTGTCCGCCCGACTGCATTGCCTTGCAACAGGGCGTACGTGAAGACGGCCGCTGGTATCCGGAATTTTTTCGGATTAACTTTTCACGCTGCATTATGTGCGGCATGTGTGAAGAGGCCTGTCCTACCAACGCGATTCAACTCACGCCCGATTTCGAAATGTGCGAATACGATCGCCAAAGTATGGTGTATGAAAAAGAACATCTCTTAATAAGCGGTACCGGTAAATATCATGACTACAATTTCTATCGCGTTTCGGGTCTAGCGATTGACGGTAAAGACAAAGGTCAAGCTCAAAACGAAGCGCAGCCCATCGACATAAAGAGCTTACTGCCATGATGGTCATTCTATTTTACATAGCTGGCGTTATCGCTTTGTCTGCCACGGTGCTGGCATTAACTCGCTCCAATGCAGCCCACGCACTCATTTACCTCATAGTGTCTCTACTGGCGGTTGCCGTGCTGTTCTTTTTGATGGGCGCGCCGTTCGCCGCTGCATTGGAAGTACTGATTTACGCTGGCGCGATTATGGTGCTCTTTGTTTTTGTCATCATGATGTTGAATCTGGGAGAGGCCGGCATAGCCCAGGAACGGAGCGGGCTCAACCCTCGCCACTGGATTGTACCCGGCGGTATGGCCGCCTTACTCTTTGCCGAGTTGCTGTTTGCTCTTCAGCAGCAATCTGCGTTCACCAGTGGCATTGCCGTTTCACCCAAAGAAGTCGGCATAACACTCTTTGGTCCCTATGTCTTAGCGGTAGAACTCGCCTCGATGCTGCTGCTGGCCGGATTAGTGGGTGCCTACCACTTGGGAAGACGATTTATCGTGCGCAGTGGGAGTGACCACTAATGGGCGGGCTGCAGATACCCCTAGAACACGTACAAGTGTTGGCGGCATTATTGTTCACCTGTGGGCTGCTGGGGCTGATGTTGCGCCGCAATATTATTTTTATGTTGATGTCATTGGAGGTCATGCTGAATGCTGCAGCACTGGCTTTTGTCGCGGCGGGCGCAAAGTGGGGACAAGCCGACGGCCAGATTATATTTATGCTTATTTTGGCGGTAGCGGCTGCGGAAGTCTCTGTCGGCTTAGGCCTGGTATTACAAATCCAGCGGCGTTTCAAAACGCTCGATATGGATGCCGCTAACCGGTTGAGGGGCTAACGCGACATGAACTCACTCTGGCTTATTCCAGCCCTACCACTGTTAAGTGCCGTGCTGTTAATGCTCAGTGCGGGACACATGCCTAGACAATGGGCGGCAATTGCGGGAGTGGGCTCGGTAGGTGCCTCGGCAATAGTGGTAGGACTAGCGGCGATCGATTTCTCATCTCACGCACAGGTGCAGGAAGTTGTCTTGTGGAATTGGATAGCCGTAGAGAACTTCACACCGCGCATTGCATTTTACGTGGACGGCTTGAGCCTCGTTATGATGTCTGTGATCACTGGGATCGGTTTTCTTATTCATCTGTACTCCGTTGAATTCATGTATGACGACACATCCTTTACTCGCTATTTTGCCTACATGAATTTGTTCGTTGCCGCGATGCTGGTATTGGTCATGGCAGACAATTTACTCTTACTATACTTGGGTTGGGAAGGTGTGGGGGTTTGCTCCTATTTCCTAGTGGGATTTTGGTATCGCGATCCTGCTAACGGTAAGGCAGCACGCAAGGCATTTGTAGTAACTCGTGTGGGTGACACCGCCATGGCACTCGGGCTTTTACTGCTCTTTACCGAACTGGGAACACTGGATATTCAAGCACTCATGGTGGCCGCCAACACGCAATGGCAAATTGGCGACACCCTGCCCATAATCGCCACGGCGTTGCTATTGGGTGGTGCGCTGGGTAAATCAGCTCAATTGCCACTGCACACATGGCTACCCGATGCGATGGCCGGCCCCACTCCAGTCAGCGCTTTAATCCATGCGGCAACCATGGTCACGGCAGGCGTTTATCTCATTGCCCGTACACACGAACTGTTTCTACTCGCACCGCCCACAATGGCTGCTATTGCCTGGCTGGGCCTCGCTACCTTGCTAGTAGCGGCCTTCACCGCCCTCGTACAAAACGATATCAAACGTATCCTCGCCTACTCCACCATCAGCCAAATTGGCTATATGTTTTTGGCCTTGGGCGTTGGCGCCTTTAGCGCCGGTATCTTCCATTTGATGACACACGCGTTCTTCAAGGCACTGCTATTTCTCGCCGCTGGCGCCGTTATTCATTGCCTCCACCACGAACATAATATTTTTCGCATGGGTGGCCTGCGCACTCGCTTGCCCGTGGTATTTGCCAGCTTCCTCATCGGCTCGGCAGCTTTGGCTGCCCTGCCCTTTACCTCCGGATTTTACAGCAAGGACACGATATTGTTAGCGGCCTGGGCACAGCCAGAGGTCGGACCCGTATTGTGGGCAGGTGGACTGTTGGGTGCCCTGCTTACGGCTATCTATAGCTTTCGACTGGTTTTTGTCGTCTTTTTTGGAGAAGCGAAAACCGAAGCCGACAAACAACTGGGCTGGAAGATGTCGATCCCACTGGCTCTACTGTGTGCACTGGCCGCATTTGGCGGCTGGATCAGCCAACCGCTCAACGACGTATTCCCACACAGTGCCGGTCATGAGGATATCGCACACAGTGTCGAGTATATCGGCATCGCTGTACCACTATTGGGTTTAGCTATTGCCTATTTTCTTTACTTGGGGCGCCAACTAAACATCGACCGTTTGACACAAACGAATCTGGGGCTAGCACTGCAGAAATTCCTATTCAAAGGTTGGCGACTGGACGATCTCTATAACGCGCTATTTGTGAAACCGTTCACCGCCGCCGCCAAACTCTGTCGCAGTGAGCCGATTGATTTACTGTATAACTCGGTGGTGAGTATGGTTCGATATTCACACCGAGGCTTGGCCGCACTGCAAAATGGTGAGCTGCGCTGGTACGCCACCTCGATGGTATTTGGCCTAGTGTTGTTGCTCGCGATTATGCTGAGGAACGCCTCATGAGTCTGGCGATACTACTTTCGATCTTACTACTGGGTGGCTTGGTCGCCCTCTTTTCCCAGAGGCTAAACGAACAGCTGCCGCAGTGGATATCGTTGGCCGCTATTATGTTGGCGCTGGTCTACCTAATAGTCACCGTAAGCAACCTGTCACCGGAAGGTCTGACCCTATCGTCAAGTAGCGCCGCTGGCAGCGATTGGCTGATGCATCTCAAATTGCCATGGATACCGCGTTTCGGGATAGCCGTTGAACTTGGCATGGACGGCTTAAGTTTGCTGCTCATAATACTCACGCTGCTGCTAGGGCTTGTTGCTGTGTCAGCTTCATGGGTGGAAATAGACTTCAAACAAGGTCTATTTCAAGCCAATATATTGTGGACCTTGGCTGGCGTTACAGGTGTTTTTCTAGCGCTGGATCTGTTTCTGTTCTTTTTATTTTGGGAAGTCATGCTCATTCCCATGTACCTACTCATTGCTATATGGGGCCATGAAAACAAAGAGTATGCAGCAATGAAGTTCTTCATCTTCACTCAGTTTTCAGGTTTGCTAATGCTACTGTCTATTGTCGTACTAGCCTGGCAGGCCTCACTCATCAGCGGCCATTACAGTTTCAGTTACTTCGATTTACTCGAGACCTCCCTCAGTCCAAGACTCGGATTTTGGGTGATGCTGGGGTTTTTCCTCGCCTTTACAGTCAAGCTACCCGCTTTTCCTTTTCACACATGGTTGCCGGATGCTCACACTCAAGCGCCCACGGCTGGCAGTGTCTTACTGGCGGGCATATTACTTAAAACTGGCGCCTACGGTTTATTGCGCTTCTGCATACCCCTATTTCCGGACGCCTCTTTGCAATTTGCTCCCATCGCAATGGTCTTGGGCGCTATAGGTGTGGTTTACGGCGCAGTGCTAGCCTTTGCCCAATCCGACTTTAAACGACTGGTTGCCTATAGCAGTGTTAGCCATATGGGCTTTGTTTTACTCGGACTATATGCTTGGAATACATTGGCACTGCAGGGTGCGGTGATGCAAATGGTCGCCCATGGTGTTAGCACCGCAGCATTATTTATGATGGCAGGCGCCATACAGCACAGGCTGCACACCCGAGATATGCACAAAATGGGAGGACTCTGGCACAACGCACCACGCATGGGAGCTTGTGCCCTATTTTTTGCCGTCGCGTCGCTGGGGTTGCCAGGCTTGGGCAATTTCGTTGCGGAATTTTTAGTACTCTTTGGATTATTTGCTGTACAGCCCTGGATAGCCGTCGCGGCAGCCATGGGCTTGATTGGTGCAGCTATTTACTCACTGTGGATGATACAGCTAACATTTCACGGAGAATCAAAACAGAACCGAAAATTTGCAGACTTCGGAGGCAGAGAAATAACCACGATGGCCGCTATGATGGTCGCGCTGATACTCTTGGGCCTCTATCCTCAACCCATTTTTGACATGGTCGAACCCGTACTGAGCAACCTACAAAGTATTGTGCTGGCGCAAGGGGAAGCACTATGAGTCCCGCTGAATTCCAAGCGATAACACCGCTGCTCATACTGGCAGGTGGCGCGACTCTGCTGATGCTACAAATCGCATTTATACGCGACATCACGATCACTGCAGGGCTTAGTCTGGCAATCCTAATCGGCAGTGCCGCATCGGTGATATGGACGGCTGAGACGGCACCTCGACTGGTGACTCCGTTATTGATGGCTGATCATATGGCGCTGATTTTTACCGCGTTATTTTGTCTAGCGGCAGCCGTTACTGTTGTCTTGTCGATAGATTATCTAGGCCGGCGGGGAGATCAGCCCGAGGAGTACTTCCTACTCCTGGTATTGAGTACCTTAGGTGCCTGCGTTTTAGCCTATGCCACCCATCTGGCCTCGTTGCTGCTGGGAATGGAGTTAATGTCGGTCGCCCTGTATGCACTAATCGCCTATCCGGATAAGACCAAATTACCGCTAGAAGCCGCGATTAAGTACCTTGTGTTATCGGGTGCTGCTTCCGCCACCGCCCTGTTCGGGTTTGCCCTGTTATACGCTGAGGCCGGCAGCTTACAGTTCTCACAAATGGGTGTACATCTGGCGAGTGAGGCTGCGAATAACGTTAGCTTACTAGTGGCAGCAGTAATGGTGGTTGCCGGCCTCGGCTTCAAGCTATCACTGGTGCCATTTCACATGTGGACGCCAGATGTGTATGACGGAGCACCGGCACCTATCACAGGCTTTTTGGCGTCCGTTTCCAAAACAGCAATATTTGTCGCACTGGTTCGTTGGTTTTTGGCCGCAGATTTGTTCCGCTTCGAGATTCTCATCGATAGTATCGCAGTATTGGCCATATTGAGTATGCTTACCGGAAACATCCTCGCTCTGCTACAAACCAACATAAAACGGATGTTGGCCTACTCCTCTATCGCGCACATGGGCTACTTATTGATTATTTTGGTGGTAGGCAGCAACCCTGAGCATAGGCCGTTAGCGCTAGAAGCGGGCATATTCTATCTCATCGCCTATACGGCAACGACACTTGCTGCTTTCGGCCTATTAGCCCTTATTTCAACTCAAAGCAGGGGTCCTGAAAACGTGCAGCTGCAGGATGTCAGCGGGCTCTTTTGGCACCAACCGCTGAGTGCATGCCTGATGTTAGTTGCGCTCCTATCACTGGCAGGCATCCCGCTCACCGCCGGTTTTATCGCAAAGTTCTATCTTTTCAGCGCCGCGGTAAGTGATTATCGATGGCTACTTTTGGCAAGCCTTGTGATTGGTAGTAGCATCGGTATCTACTACTACTTACGTGTTATATTTTATATGACCCGACGGGTAGAAGAACACAATATTCACCCTCAGGTGCCCGGTGGTATATTGGTGCGAGGTGTCACTGTTGCACTAATTGCCGGAATTTTAGTTTTGGGAGTGTTGCCACAAACACTCATTGAGTATTTACAGTCTATACTTTAGTTTATCACTGGTGTTGGACCAGAATAGGGAGCTCGCCATGCTTAAGTCTGTCAATCTTCGTGATCACATGCTCATCCATCCGGTGAAAGTAAAGGCCGATGACAATTTACTGGATGCTATGCAGGTGATTATCGATAACAAAATATCGGGCGTTTGCGTCGTCGATACCGAGGACAATTTGGTCGGTATACTTTCTGAACTAGATTGTCTACGCGCTGCCTTAGGCGCTATCTATAACGAAGGTGGTATAGGTCGCGTGAGCCAATATATGGCCAGCGATAATCTGGTGGTGGCCCACCCCAACGAAGATATTGTCGATGTTGCTCAGGATATGCTGCTAAAGAACAAACGACGGCGCCCCGTTGTCGAGGACGGTAAGTTAGTGGGTCAGATTACCTGCCGACAATTACTGTGCGCGGTAAAAAGCTTTAGAAGCTAATGCCCAAACATTCCATCGTTTACAGCACCTGCTTGCTGGTGGGAGCTATGTGCTATATCGCTCTCGCGCAAGGTAACTTCGATGAAGCATCGGTGCGCCTGTCTATTCGCTTAACAGCGGCCACGTCATTCATGCTTTTACTGTGCACCTTCATCGCCAGGCCGCTTCGGCAACTGACAGGTGTTGGCGTGTCCCGAGCGCTGTTGCGACATCGTCGTCAGTTTGGTATCTCGGTGGGGATCTCTCACAGCTTCCATCTGGCAATGATCTTTCTACTGGTGCCAATCGCTTTCGATAACGACTTGAGTAAGCTTGGGAGTGTGAGCGACAACCTCGCTGGTATCGTACTTTACGTATTGCTCTATGCGATGACTGTCACGTCCAATAACACAAGCCAACGTCTACTGGGTAAAAACTGGGTTAGGCTACACCGACTGGGCAGCTATGCGCTAATGCTGGCATTCACCGGTGCCTACCTACGCAACGCATTGGATCTGGGTGGCGGCTACTACTGGTTATTGGGTTCCCTAGGCGGCCTGGCATTTAT
>JBLHSI010000131.1:0-8494 GCA_047626655.1 Halioglobus sp. | reverse complement strand
AGAGGGTCAAATTTGAGCCGGCCAGATCGGCGGAGCCGCCCAGCAGTTCAGGCAGCATCGGACCCAATGCGTTAAGTGAATTTTGTGAGGCTTTACGAGACGCGATGCTGGCACCGTCGGCTTGGCATTGCACAATATACGCTGCAGCCTTATCGGAAAAGTCTGCTGGCAGCTCTCCCGCTAGGCGACGCGTGAGTTCAGCGGCCAGTTCAGGATGCACCTGAGCATAGGATGCCATCTGTGCTGCCCAATCTGCCTCTGCGTTTGCGCCGCTGGCAACTGCGCTCCAGCCACCATAGATCTCATCCGGAATAACAAAAGGCTCATGGGGCCAGCCTATCGCCTGCCGAGTCGCCTCGACTTCGTCCACACCCAAGGCTGCGCCGTGGCAGTTTTCAGTACCCTGCTTATTGGGGGAGCCTTTGCCTATGACTGTTTTACAACAAATTAGAGTGGGGCGAGTGAGGTCGCCGCGCGCCGATTCGATGGCCGCTCGCACTGCTTCGGGGTCGTGGCCGTCAACACTGGGCAGCACTTGCCAGCCATAGGCTTCAAAACGGGCCGGTGTGTCGTCGGAGAACCAACCCTCAACTTCGCCGTCAATTGAAATGCCGTTGTCATCATAGAACGCAATCAGTTTTCCCAGACCTAAAGTCCCGGCCAGAGAGCATACTTCGTGGGAAATACCCTCCATCATGCAGCCATCACCCAGAAACGTGTAGGTAAAGTGGTCAACAACCTCATGTCCGTCACGATTAAACTGGGCCGCGAGCACTCGCTCGGCCAACGCCATACCAATAGCGTTGCCGATGCCCTGACCCAGCGGACCGGTGGTGGTCTCGACACCGGGCGCATACCCATACTCCGGGTGACCGGGTGTCTTGCTGTGCAATTGACGAAAGTTTTTGAGCTCCGCCATGGGCAGGTCGTAGCCCGTTAAGTGTAACAGCGAGTATATGAGCATGGAGCCGTGGCCATTGGACAATACAAACCGGTCGCGATTGGGCCATTCGGGGTTCGCCGGGTTGTGTTGCATAAAATCATTCCACAACACTTCAGCTATATCTGCCATGCCCATTGGCGCTCCTGGGTGGCCGCTATTGGCCTGCTGAACGGCATCCATGCTGAGTGCGCGAATGGCATTGGCTAAATCGGTGCGCGAGGACATTGGTTTCTCCACTATGAGGGTAGGCGAGTTGGTAGCAATTTTTGAGGCGCTATTTTCGCGTATGCGGCGGCTCACAGCAAACGGTAATTGGGCGGGGAGCGATATTTCCGCGCAATAATCACCTGTGGAATGTGCAATTACGCCTATCGAGACGACCGTTGTGAAAATTTGCTATTCTCAAAACAGATAGCAATGAACCATCCAAAACCTGCCGACCCAAAAGGGAGGAGGTCTACCGTGAAACTAGCAGCCATTTTGGTACCCAACTTTCAACTCTGACGCTCTCGGACCTGCTCTTTTTGGCAGCCCCTAGCTTGGCAAACCTTGAAAAGGCTTTAGAAATCTAGACGACGGGCTACTTAACCCGCTTTTGGGTTTCGACGTCGCTCACCTCCAACAATTGCACACTGCAAAACAGACCGCTGGCTGCGGTGTATTCCGCCAGAGCATCGGCCGCTAGCAATATGGCGCCGGCTGTCCACGTCGGCTTTTCGTCGGGCCAAAGTAAATCTTCCGCCCATTGGTAACCGGTCCAGTAGGAACCATCGCCCGCTCGCCATTGATGCAACCAACTATAGACTTCTACCGCCCTGGCGTGATCGCCAGCTGCCAACAAAGCCATTACCAGTTCACAAGATTCGGCAACAGTGGCCCAAGGTTGATCCGACACGCAGCGACACCCCAGCCCGGGCTCGACAAACTCATCCCAGCGCGAAGCCAGCCTGTCTCGGCCGTCTTTTTCAGATAGCACGCCGGTCAATACCGGATAAAACCAATCCATGGAGTAGCGGGCCTTGCTCTCCCAGGTGCGATCAAAGCGCTCGGGCTTATGGCGCAGGGCGTGGCCCAACTCCGCCCGGCAAGCCAACCAATTTTGTCCTTCTTCGCCCAGTGTGACGGCAATGTTGTGGGCGCACTCCAAGCTCTTATAAATAGAGCTGCAGCCCGTAATCAAGGCATCGCATTTTGCCTCGCCGTCGCCATCCACCGCCCAGTGTATATCGCCGTGCTCGGTCTGAAGAGATAATACAAATTCAATGGCGCCCTCAACCATGGGCCACATTGAGCGCAGAAATTCTCGATCTTTACTGATCAAAAAGTGATGCCAAACCCCGGTTGCAACATACGCTACAAAATTGGTTTCCCGTCGCTTGTGGTTGTCAATCTCGCCGGCGCGATAAGATGCCCACCAACTGCCATCGGCGAGTTGAGCACTGGCTAACCACTGATAGGCGCTGCTTGCTGCCTCCAATTCACCGCCAATACTAAGGCCCATCGCCGCCTCAACGTGATCCCATGGATCAGCGTAACCTCCTTCAAACCAGGGGATTTCTCCACTGGGCAGCTGCGTATTTAAGATAAATTCGACAGTGGGGCGCAAAAACTCCTGCGGAAACATTCCTCTACTGAGATACACACCACTCACGCGCTGACATCCTTACGAAAATACATCACCACACTTTTGCCCACTATGGGGTTCATCATCTTCTCCAGCACACGGGTAAAGGCGGGCTTATCCATCAAGTCCCATACAAGAAAGCGGTGATACTGAGCTATGAGCCAGTTGCTATCCTGCGTTTCCCAGAATAGGCACTTTAGCCACCAAAATGGCGCATGTAAGGCGTGCGCCCAATGTCGATAGTAATAATTGAAACCAAGCACTTCAATCTCGGCGCGCAGTTCGTCACTGCGAAATATTCGCAAATGCCCGCCCAGTACTTGATGGTAGGCATCACTCAAGACCCAGCAGACTTTCTCCGGCCAGCGGCGCGGTACACTGGCGCAAAACAATCCGCCAGGTTTAAGAACGCGGTAAATTTCGCTTAGAGCCCCTCGATAATCGGGAATATGCTCCAACACTTCGCTGCAAATCACTTTGTCGAAAGTGCCATCGGCAAAGGGCAGGTGTAGAGCATTGGCAACCGACAAACTGAACGATCTTTCGCTGCTGCTGCCACCGACAAACTCTTCGAATTTCTGACGCGTGGTAGCCAGATCCTCTAGCGATAGATCGACGCCCACAGCCTCTATATCTCCCTCCACATAAGCGGAGATGACGTGGCGCCCCTCACCACAACCCAGATCCAGCACCACATCCCCGGATCTCAGCGGAAGGTATGAAAAATCAACGGTTTGCATTAGTCAGCACCTGCTCGTAATAATCTACCATTTGCGCAGCGCAAACCTGCCAGCAAAATTTCTCCACGATTCTTTTCCTGCCTGCCACCGCTAACTGATCGCGCTTCTCGGGGTTTTGCAGCAGATCATCAATAGCATCAACCAAACCGACCACGCTTTTTGCAGGAACAACCACACCCGCATCGCCAACCACCTCTGGCAGCGCACCGCCATCGGAAGACACAACAGGAACACCGCAAGCCATGGCCTCGCCCGCAGGCAAACCAAAACCCTCATACACCGAGGGCACCACAGCGATGCACGCCTCAGCATAATAACGCACCATCTCGTCGGTGGTGATACCGCTCACAAACTGTACTTTATCGGCAATCCCCAGATGTCTAATAAGACGCTCTGTTTTACCTCCCGGACGAGGCTTACTCACCAACAATAACTCGAGATCAGGATAGCGTTTTAGCAACTGCGCGTAGGCGCGCAGTAGATAACGCAAACCCTTCAAGGGTGCATCTGCCGACGCCGTTGCCATCAATCGCAAAGGCCTGCGCTGAACGCCCTCAATCGGCCTAAACTTCTCTGTGTCTATGCCGTTATGCACCACACCAATACCCGCTGGCTGGATAGCAAAGTCCCGCGCGATATCTTGACGCGAACAATCTGACACCGTGACTATGTTGTGAAGTTGCTTCACAACACGCTTTTGCATGGTCAAAAAGGAATGCCATCGTTTAATGAGCAATCGCTCTTGCCAGCTTTTTGCCGCGGCCAAGGCAATGCGTAAATCACTGGTGATAGGATGATGCACCGTTGTCACCAGCGGCAAGCCCATACGTTGCAATTGGAGCATGCCATCGCTGAGGCTCTGGTTATCGTGAATCAAATCGTAGTTGTGACCGTGCTCTTTCAAATATTTAACGGCGCGACGGCCAAAGGTGTAGGGCTCTGCGAACCCACCGGTCAATTTGCTCAGCCACTCGATAATGTTCGTCATCGATTTCAGGTGATGCCACCGTATGGAGTTGAGGCCATTGACAAATAAATCGAGACTGGGAAGTTCAATTAATTGAACCGCAGGATCTAAATGAGGATAAGGGGGCCCCGATATCACGTCGACTCGATGACCTGCAGCCACCAGTGCCTTGCTCAGATAATTGAGGTACACCCCCTGCCCACCGCTAAATGGCGCACTGCGATAGCCAAGCAGTGCTATGCGCAAAGACCTTTGTGGCAGCGCGAGTGACTGATCGTCGGGTCGCGCGTCTGCAGCCCGCACTGGAGCAACATGAGCCTGGGCTATCTCGGAGGGCGTGATAATAAAGTCCAGCTTAAAAAAAGGGGCTAAATTTTAATCAGCTTGGATGGGAAAAGCCACCCCTGATTTCCCAGCTTCCTACCAACTAAAAAGTGCAGGATCGTCGCCTTGTATCGCCCATCCGCGTATAATTTCGGCTTTCAGCGAATAATTTCCGCTTTCTAAAAGGGATTCATAATAAATGGCTGTCACCAATTACAAAGGTATCATCCTAGCCGGGGGGTCTGGCACGCGCCTGCACCCCCTCACCAGTACCGTCAGCAAGCAATTGATGCCTATTTACGATAAGCCGATGATTTACTATCCGTTGGCTACGCTAATGCTCGCGGGTATCAGAGATATCTTAATCATTACGACTCCCCGCGATCATGGCGCTTTTAGCGACTTACTGGGTGACGGTTCTAAATGGGGTATCAATATCACTTATACCGTCCAGCCCAGCCCCGACGGTTTGGCCCAGGCTTTCATTCTCGGCGAAGACTTTATCGGCAACTCGCCGTGCTCATTGGTCCTGGGTGACAACATATTCTACGGTGGTGGCTTCGGTGGCAGCCTAAATAACGCGGCAAAAAGACAAGAGGGGGCAACGGTCTTCGCCTATTATGTCAACGACCCCGAGCGCTATGGTGTCGTCAGCTTCGACAAGACCGGCGTCGCCAGCGATATTGAAGAAAAGCCCGAAAACCCAAAGTCGCATTACGCCGTTACTGGACTCTATTTTTACGACAACGATGTGATTGATATCGCTAAAAGTATCCAGCCCTCCCATCGCGGTGAGCTAGAGATTACCGACGTCAACAAAGTCTACCTGGAAAGAGGAGACCTCAACGTCGAAGTGATGAGTCGCGGCACCGCATGGCTTGATACCGGTACTCATGATTCTCTGCTGGACGCCGCTAACTTTATTAGCGTGATCGAAAAACGTCAGGGGCTAAAGGTCTCCTGCCCAGAGGAAGTGGCCTATCGAAGGGGCTATATTTCAGCTGAGCAATTACTCGCTCTGGCCACGCCTTTGGAAAAGAGCGGCTATGGCGCATACCTAAAACGATTGTTAAACGACAAAGAGGTCACCTTTAGTGAAAGTTGAGTCGACTCCCCTGCTAGATGTGGTAGTAATAGAACCGCAAGTATTCGGTGATGAACGCGGATTTTTTAAAGAAACCTGGAGCAGCAACAGCTTTAGCGAGGCCGGCCTGGACTTGAATTTTGTACAGGACAATTTCAGCCGGTCTGCACAAGGTATTTTGCGGGGCCTGCATTATCAAACCGAGAACACACAAGGCAAATTGGTGAGCGTGAGTAGCGGAGAAGTGTTTGATGTGGCGGTTGACCTGAGGCGCAGCTCTCCCAGCTTCGGACAATGGTTTGGCGTATTGCTGAGCGCCGAAAATCATAAAATGTTGTGGGTTCCACCCGGCTTTGCCCACGGTTTTTATGTGACTTCCGAACGTGCCGACTTTCAATACAAGTGCACCGATTTTTACAATCCCGGTGCCAGTATATCGCTGGCATGGGACGACCCTGCCATCGGCATAGACTGGCCGCTACTACCGGGAAATATACCTCAGGTGTCAGGCAATGACGCACAGGGCCTAGCGTTAGCCGATGCGCCCATGTTCGACTAGCCCCTGCTAAAGCAGAGGTCGCCACCACTGTTCGTTTTCGAGGTACCACTCTAAGGTTAACTTCAAGCCAGTCTCGAAGCTTTCCTGCGGCAAATATCCCAGCTCACTCATGATTTTGCTGGCATCAATGGCATAACGCCAATCGTGGCCAGCTCTATCTTCAACAAACTCGATAGACGTTCGAGCGCTTTGACCAGTGGCGCATGGCGCATCGGGAAACCGCTCGGCAAGCGTAGCATCAGCGGCAAAATAGGCGTCCACCTGATCACATAGCAACTCAACAATAGCGAGATTGGTCCACTCATTATTGCCGCCAATGTTGTAGGTATCGCCTATGGCTCCACTGTGCAAAACCAACTCAATACCTCTGCAATGGTCTTCTACATAGAGCCAATCACGAATATTGCTGCCATCACCATACACCGGCAGAGGCAGCCCTCGTAAAATGTTAGTTAGGCACAGTGGAACCAACTTTTCGGGAAAGTGGAACGGACCGTAGTTATTGGAGCAGTTGCTGGTGGTGACCTGCAAGCCATAGGTGTGATGATAAGCCCGTACGAGGTGATCGGAAGCCGCCTTACTGGCGGAATAGGGCGAGTTGGGCTCGTATTTCTGATCTTCAAAAAAACCGGGGGCATCTACTGCCAAAGATCCATAGACCTCGTCGGTTGAAACGTGATGGAAACGATGGGGTACCGGCTCATCGCCGGACAACCAAACTTCGCGCGCTGCTTTAAGTAAAGTATGGGTGCCCACGATATTGGTCTCAATAAACTCGTCGGGCCCGGTTATTGATCGATCGACATGACTTTCAGCGGCGAAATGCACGATGGTATCGATATTGTGCGCCCGCAAGGTGGACAGAACAGCTTTCTCGTCGCAGATATTGCCCTGCACGAAGCTGAAATTTTCGTTGTCACGCAAGCTACTCAGATTGGCCAAGTTGCCCGCATAGGTCAGCGCATCATAACCCACAAGCTTATCTTCGGGATGAGCGCTGGCCCAATAATGAACAAAGTTGGCGCCGATAAATCCTGCGGCCCCGGTGACTAGTAGGTGTTTACTCATCTAGATGGTCCTTCATATCCAATAACATACTGCGTAGTTGTAAGCGCCACGGTTGACCGACGATTTCGAAATCTCGCCACGTACTGGTCCGGTCAAGGACGCTGTAGGAGGGCCTATGTGCCGGAGTAGGGTAACTGCTTGCCGGAATGGGCTTTATCAGAACGTCGCGATCCAAAAGCCCGATATCCCGGCCTTCTTCATAAATAGCCTGGGCAAAATCGCACCAAGTACACTCGCCCTCATCAGACCAATTATAAATGCCACTTAAATCGGGTCTACTGGCAGCGAGCCATAAACCCTGCGCCAACCCTTTGGCCCAAGTAGGAGTACCGCGCTGATCAGCCACTACACTCAGCTCATCTCGCTCGGACATCAAGCGAAGCATCGTTTTCACAAAATTTGCGCCAAAGCGCGAATAGACCCAAGAGGTGCGCACAATCAAGGTGTTTGGGTCAACGTCGGTCACTGCCTGCTCCCCCACCAACTTGCCGCGACCGTATTCACTGACCGGCGAGGTGGGCGAATCTGGCTTATAGGGCTCTGTGGCTTCTCCATTGAATACGAAGTCGGTAGATAGGTGAATCATTCTGGCACCTTGAGCTTTGCATGCAGTAGCCAAATAACCAGGGCCCTGTGCATTCGCTTGCCAAGCTGCTTCCGCATCGGACTCTGCTCGATCTACAGCGGTATAAGCCGCCGCATTTATGACGAGATCTGGCCGCACTTCGCTCAACAGCCTAAACACGGCTACCGAATCGCCTATGTCTAGTTCGGATCGACTCACCGCCACACAATCTACATCGTCGGGCTGGGACAGAACCAGTTCACGGCCCAGTTGTCCACCCGCACCCGTTACTAGTATTTTTTGTTTCAAAACAATTCCTTTGGCAGCATGCTCTGCCAAGCTATAATCTGGACACAACGGTTGAATTACCGATAAACCAGACTGCCACCACCTAACTATATCGAGTTAAATCGTGCTCTCACCTTCTACGACAAGGCTATCGATGACGATACACCCGGCAATCGACTACCGGTTTATTGTCGCTGCCAGCCTTTTGTTATCGCTTTGGCTAACTCTACTGGATCCCCTGATAAATCGGGACGCCATTATATATTTACGCACTGCTGAAGCCTACCTGCAAGATGGCTTAATCGCTAGCTTCTCTGTTTTCGACAGACCTT
>JBLHSI010000130.1:0-8541 GCA_047626655.1 Halioglobus sp. | reverse complement strand
GCATTTCGGGAATATTGGGTACCCCTGCAAGGTGGCTGTCCACCCCGGTGAGCAGCATCGCCCTGGCGGGCGCGCAGTTCGCTGCGGTGTGGTAATTGGTGAAGGTCAGGCCCTGATCGGCCAGCGCACTCAGGCTTGGTGTATTTACCTCGCTACCGTACGGTGCTATATCCGAATAGCCCAGATCATCTGCGAGGATAAATACGATGTTGGGACGCTCCGTATTTGGGGAGGGCTGCGTCGTTGTGTCCACAACAGCATCCACTAGTGATTCGGCCCCAAATGCCGCAGTACCTAAAAAACCTAAACACAGGGCAGGGGCGCAATATATCTGACGCAAAGAAAGTAGTGTCACTCGCTCAACGCTCTTGCGGCAAGCTGCGAGAGGCAAGCAGCAGAATAAGTGCCACTACCACCTCTACAATGATCTGACTAACCGCAAGGGTAGCATCGTGAAACAACCAGGCGACAATTCGACCCAGTGCTGTGATCGCCAATAACATCATGGGTGGGTAGTACCAACTGCGATGTTCACTGATAAGGGCAATCAACATGCAGCTGCCCAGCGTTATGAAAAAGCCGGCCATGTCGCCGATCTGAGAACTAAGCCCCATGCCTTCGGCCAGTGTCAGACCAAAATTAGGCGCTATTGCGGCTGGCGCCACTAGCCAGCGAATACCGGTGACCAAAAAGAGAATCGCCGGTAATAGCACCAGCAGTTTAAGCACTTTGTTCATTGTTACTGCCCCCGTTGCGCAATGACCTGCATCATTTTGTGCGCCGTTTCCAATCCGGAATTTTGGTTCTGTCCGGTGACAAAACGCTTGTCATCATCCACCACTACGTGAGTGGCAAACATATCCCGAAAGGCCGTTTGGCTTTCGTACAGGGCACCGGCCTTACGCAATTCGGTTTCTGGATGCTGTGGGGTGATTTCAATTTTGAGTTCCTTAATCTGTTTGTCGCTGACCCCGGTCATGCGACGCCCGGCGATCAACAAATTGCCGGCGAGATCTTCGGCGTTGATCAAACCCAGCACCCCGTGGCAGACGCCACCGATCACTGGTTTGCTGTCAGCGTAATACGCGCCGCTAATTTTTTGTGCCAATACTGGTGAATAACCCAGGTCATAGGCCGCGCCCCAACCGCCGGCCAGAAAAATAATGTCGTACTCGCTGAAATCGATAGCGTCGATCTTGATCGACTTTTCGACCTTGGCCTGGAAGATCGAATCCTGAAGAAAGCGCTCGGTCTGTGGTGTTGCTGAAATCCGGGACAGCGAATCCGGAGCAATCGGAATTTGCCCGCCTTTGATACTGGCCACATCAACTTGCATGCCACCATCAAGAAAGACGTAATAGGGATGCGTTAGCTCCGAGGCAACAACCCCAGTGGCTGGGCCTTCGGTTTCGCCCGGAGCGCCAAGCACGTCGTGACTGGTGGTAATCACCAGGGCGCGCTTGTTCTGCAGTGTGACCTTGGGTCCATGATACTCGGGATGCAGTCCGGCCTTGTGCAAAATTGTCGGCAACGCCAGGGCAAACGTTCCGCCCAACACAAGCACGCTGATAAGGCCAATAATCGGTTTTTTCATAAAGAAGTGTTCCTTTTCGTATTTTATTCGACACTCTTGGCAGGCTTACTGACACCCCCATACCGGCGCCGCGGCCCGTCTTGGCTGCGTTCGATTATAGTCGCCGCCGGAGAATACACGGAATCATATTCGGCCAGAAGTTAAACGCCAGCGAGCGCCATCTGCTGCTGACGATACTCGCTAGGCGTCATGCTATTCCAGCGCACAAACGCACGCCGAAAATTCTGTGTCTCGCTATAGTCCAGCAGGTGCGCTATCTCGGCAACGGTCAGCTGCGTATCGGTAAGATATTCCCGGGCGAGCAAGTCCCTAATCTCTTCGACGATCGCTCTAAAGGTGGTTGATTCGGCCTCCAAGCGCCGCCTCAGAGTGCGCTCACTGACATGCAGACTCTCGGCCACATGCGCAATATCGAAAAACTCACCAGCAGACTGCATCAGTAGGCGGCGCACATCAGCGGTGGTTTTTGCGGCGCTGTTGAGCCCGCGCAGCATCTCCTCGCATTGCTGATGAAAGACCACATGCTCAGACGCATTTGCTGTTCTCACCGGAGTATCGAGAACACTTGCGGGTATAAACATTTGACTGTGTTCACAGTCGAAAGTCGCAGGCGCGGTCAAAGCATACTTATAGCAAGCCCAGTGCGCAGGCCTGGAATAACTCAAGTGTATCTCAGCGCCCTTTATGTTGTTTCTGTGCAAAGCGCGTCCCACGGTGGCAAATCCTGAGAAGCTGAGTTCCGTCGCTAGCTGCCGTTGTGTGGCGGTGCCGCGGGTTATATCCGCGCGCAACAATAAGCCGCCCGCATGCTCGTATGATGTGTATCGAGGCTGAAAAAATACCTGCCCATAGCGAAGTAAAAGCTCAACCGCCTCTCGCAGATTGGCACAGCTCATCAAAGCAAAACCAAAGGTGCCATAACTGGTAATACCAAGCTGTTGTCCCAAACGTATGCCCAGAGTGGGATCGCCGGTAAGCTTCACTGCCGTTTCCAGTAACAAAAGCGATTCTTCACCTGCAAGTGCTTTATGATCGGCACTCGAAACCTTGGCGTCACCCGTGCCGGTTTTGGAGAACAACCGCTCGGGCCTAACTCCTGCGCTCTCCAGCTCCAGCAGTAGCATTATAAAGAGGTCGCGCTGTACTCGATTTACTTTCATGCCATTCTCGTTGTGCGCCTTGTTAGTAAGCAAAAGTAAACATGGCCGAATATGATTCCATGTGACTTTTAGTTGCTACTATAATCGATCTGCGAACTTTGCGGGACAGAATTAATTCTGTCCCGGATTTATACGATCCCGGGTTTATATAACGATGAAGAAAGCGCTAATACTATTTCTTGGCCTCCTGATTACTGTCGGCCTTGGCCGCGGGTTACTCAAGCTGCCCGCACTACAGGATATGGCGCTTGCCCGTGGCATGGCGCTTATCGCCGAACGCGGCACTGCGCCATTGCCGGAATCAGAAAGCCTCAGAGTCTATGTGTGTGGCAGTGCGTCACCGCTAGGGATGGGTCAAGCCCAGGCCTGTATTGCCATCGTAACGCCGGAGCATTTTTACCTGATCGACTCTGGCGCCGGTTCTACCGACAACATTAATCGCATGGGGCTACCCATGGATCGTCTGCAGGGCCTTTTACTCACGCACTTCCACTCTGACCACATCGCTGAAATTTACGAAGTGAACCTCGCCTCCTGGGTGCAGGGCCGACCGACACCGTTAACTGTGTATGGTCCTCGCGGAGTTGACGAAGTGACCAATGCCGTTAACGCCGGCTACAGGCAGGATCGAATTTATCGCACGGGCCACCATGGGGAAGACGTGCTACCACCGCAGCTCGGTGTATTACACCACAACACGATCTCTGCCGGTGTCATTTTTGAAGATGGGGACCTCAAGGTAACCGCCTATGTTGCGGAGCACCCGCCTATTGAACCCGCTGTGGGTTATCGCTTTGACTACCGTGGTCGCAATGTCGTCATTTCAGGTGACGGCAATGTGAATAGCGACACGCGCAACATAGTGCAGGGCGCTGATTTATTGCTACACGACGCTCTGTCACTGCCGACCGTAACAACACTGTCGGAGGCACTGGCTAGCGCGGGCCAAACACGTCAGTCCAAAATCGTAGCTGACGTCATCGACTATCACGCTTCAACCGATTCCCTGATCGAACTCGGCGAAAAATCTGATGTAGATATGGTGGCTTTCTATCACCTGGTGCCGGTCCCGATGAATTTTGTACTGGAAGATATCTTCAAGCGCGGTGTACCAGACAACTTCCTTCTCGCGGAGGACCTTATGTTGTTTGAACTACCTATTAATAGTGATGACATCTTAGTAACCCGCCCCTAGCCAAAAGGAACTCTAATGAAATTGAGCGTTAAAGCTGTTCTCAGTATGGTACTGGTCACCACTATTGGGCTCGTATTGTTTAAAACCTTTATTGACGAAGAGCGCCCACATAACCCCAAATTTTTTGGCCCGCCCGAGAAAACCCAGTGGAAACCGATTGGCGCTCGCTCAGCGGGACAGCATAGCTACGACGTCATCCCCGAGCCGGATACCTTTAATGCCATCCATGTTGGCGTGGCCAATTCAGATAGTATTTGGGGTGTCGCCGCTCCGATGTTTGAACTCGACTGGGTTGCAGAGCCTGCGTACTTCGTTGGGAATGGTCCCCTGTTTGATAACGAAGGTAACCTCTACTTTAGCCCGCAGTTCTACCACGGTGAGCGGGTGGTGCTGGTTTCACTCGATGGCAAAACCGGCGAGCGACGTTGGGCGATACCCGCCGACAACGATATACAAGCCAGCAGCCCGGCTTTCATATTGAACGACCCGAAAAACCCGGGATCCCAAATCATTTATATCGTGGGCTATAACCGCGTCATGGCCCTGCGGCCGGACGGCTCAACGATATGGAGCAAAGCCACCGGTTTAAATCTTCCTCCCTCGGAGAACGGCAAAAAACCCAACGCAAAATTTCACAGTTTCAATTACCACCCCGCGACAGATTCACTGGTGTCGATAACCAAAGCCGGAGCATTATTCGCTTTCAGCCGCAAGACCGGTGAGTTGATAGCAGCTGTCGGACAAATACCCGGCGCGCCCGCCATCAGTGGCAAGGGCACGAAGATACCCAAACTTGTCCTTAACAAGGTCGACCCGCTGATGGATAAAGCCTTTGGCAAAACCGATGAAGGCTTGAGTTTGTTCTCATCCGCCGTGAATTATATCTATGGTGGCGGCGGTGTGGTGACCAACTTTTTCAGTATCGATCCTGATAGTAGCCGTATCTATATGGCCGCTACTGCGCCAGATGCAGAAGATGGTACAGAAGACGGCAGGTCTGAGGTCGGCGCAATTTACGCCCTCGATCTGGTTAATGACGGCAACGGTGGCCTGAAATTCCAGGTATTAAACCGCAAAACCTTTCAGGGCGGTACCGGATCGACACCGGCGCTCAGCGCAGACGGCCACCGTCTGTATGTGTCTGATAACGAGGGCAACATAATCGCGCTGAATAGTGAATTAGACCAAGTATGGAAGTTGGATGTGGGCGAGCCGCTGGTGGGTTCTATCACAGTGTCACCGGATAACAATGAACTGTATGCCGTCACCGCCAGTGACGTGATCCAGTTGATTGACAAGGGTGACCATGGCAGTAGAGCGTGGACTGCGCAGCTAACGGGCTTTGATGGTTATGCCAATGTCGATGTGCAATCCAACGCCTTGACGGCAACGGTAACCGCCAACGGTGTGGTTATTATGATCGGTGGTGGCAAAAAATTGCTGGGCAGGACCCTTATGTTGCATATGGGAATGGGCCTGCTAGACCGGGAAACCGGCAAGCTGCGCTACTTTGCCGAAGGCCGGGAAGATTCTCTGGCCATGAGCGTTGTAGCTGCCGATGGCAGTATTTATGTCGCCCACTCACCCTTACGGCGCGCCGCCGGTAAGGCTATCTATCCCGAGTTAACGCCGGATCTTACCGGTGGTATTGCGCGTTTCAAACCGATTCGTTTGGACCTGTTGGTCAGGGATGCCATCTGCGCCGCCGAGGCGCGCGGTGCCAATGCAAGGACTCTAAGCCAAACAACCGAACTGGCAGCCATCGATACTGATATACGCCAGATTAGGGTATTGATTAAGCAGGCTAATGGCGCCATTACCAAAGCCGTCAGCGATGGCGACATGACGGCTGAGAATGCCGGCACACTGGTTAATTTACTGGAGCAAAGCGCTGCGAATCTGACACTGGCCAATCTGGAGTATGCGGTAGTTGAAATGGCTGCGGCCTGTGCTACGTTCGACTAGTTCAAATATTACGAGCAGAGAGAACTTACACGCCGCCACCCGCGACATAGATCACGCTCTGTTCTCTATTTCACGGTTATTTCCACAATCATGAGTGACCACTGCAAGTCAGCGGTGTGCCTTGTCACCCTAACTATTCAGATACGAATATTAGCGATTTAACTTTGCCCAACCCTCATCATGTCACTAAGCTTTAACAAAGTGGTCACAGTGTGCTTATACACTGGTCTCCACCCAGAGGAGTCAGTCGTCATGAAAACATTCAATCTGCAGTCAATCTCTCGCCGCAAGTTTATTGACGGGGCTGGAAAATCAACGATCGCCATCGGGTTAGCGCCGATTTTACAGGCCTGCAGCGATGCAAGCGACCGTTACAATGACATCGAAAATGGCATCGATAATCCCATTGCCGAGATCCCCAGGGCTTCATCCTATGGCCCATTGTCACCTGTTGAAGACAGCACTACCGGTCTGCCACTACTGAAACTGCCGGATGGTTTCACCTACACGTCCTTCGGATGGACCGGCGATACCATGAGCGACGGCACGCTCACCCCTGACAGACACGATGGCATGGCCGTAATCAGTGGGCAGGGGGGCGATGCCGACGACTGTGTCCTGATGAGAAATCATGAGCGCGCCATCGTGGCGCCCGGCCTGCCGTTGCCTGTGATTGGCGATGGTAATGCGCCCGTATACGATCGGTTTGCTTTCCCCGGAGTGTTTGCCGGTCTGGGCGGCGGCACCACTGCTCTCAGAATGCGCGGTGGGCAACTCATAGAAGATAGCGCAACACTGGGTGGCACTTTGGCAAACTGTGCGGGGGGAGCCACACCCTGGGGTAGCTGGTTGACCTGCGAGGAAACCGTAACACTGGCCAGCGCGATTGGTGCCATGGATCATGGCTTCGTATTTGAAGTACCGGATCCCGCGCTTGGACAAGCTTCAGCAATACCCATTACGGATATGGGATTAATGCGCCATGAAGCGGTGGCGGTCGATGCGAGAGATTCCCGTGTATACCTGACGGAAGACAACTCACCACTGTCGGGCTTTTACCGCTTCACCCCCAATGATACCAGCCAACGCGTTGGCTCGTTAGAACAGGGAGGCGTGCTCGAGATGTTGGCTGTTCCCAATCGCCCTGGCATCGATCTCGGGCTGGTCGAGCAGGGAGAGTTATTCGAAGTACAGTGGGTACCGGTGCTCAATCCCATTGCGCCACCAGAGCGCCTATTCTCTCCCTTTGCTGGCATTCCACCTATTCAGGGGGACGGTCGCTCAGGCCCATTCCTGCAGGGGCAGGCCAATGGCGGCGCCAGTTTCCGTCGGGGTGAGGGATGCTGGTATGAGGATGGAATAGTGTACTTTGTTGATACTTCCGGCGGGGCAGCGGGCAAAGGCTCGGTATGGGCCTATATTCCTGGCGAAGAGACGCTCACCGTTCTCTTCGTCTCCCCGGATGCAATCACAGCGGACAATCCCGATAACATTACGGTAACTCCCCACGGCGGCCTTCTCGTTTGTGAGGATGGCGGTGGCATCAGCGAGGATGATGTACTGATCAACGGCACACGTTTGCTCGGCATAGCGCAGGATGGTAGTTCATTCATATTCGCCGAGAACAATATTGCTCTTGCTACAGCACTACCCGACCGCCCCGCTATTATCGCCAACGATTATCGTGGAAGTGAGTGGGCCGGCGCCTGTTTTGATCCGTCGGGCGAGTACCTCTATGTCAACATCCAGACACCGGGTGTGACGTTCGCCATCAAAGGCCCTTGGGCGGAGGGCCCGTTCTAGCGAGGCAAGCTCTAGGACACAATAACGGGTCAAGTGGTATCGGCAGTGATAAAACCCCCGTATGCCATCATCTACAGTGTCTGTATTGCCTGATCCAACATTTTGATCAAAGCGTCTCGGTCATAGCTATGAGCCTGATCTTCATTGAGCTCAACCATTTCTCTGATCACTTTCTGAATAGTGACCGCAGCCTCTACTTGATTGGGCACCACCATATAGCGAGCCTTGGGGCTGACATTAAACAATGCGTGCTCTACGGCCTCGGCCACCGCGATAGGGTCAGCCATGTCTGCGCGATTACCAACGCCGCTAAACATGCGGTTCATTTCGTCCTGATACAGTGATTTCGCACTCAGCTGTCCCGATTTTTCTGCGCGTTTTTTTGCAGTAGCGCCGATCATGGAGGCAAAATTACCCGGCTCTACCGCGGCGACGTTGACACCAAATTTTGCCATTTCACCGGCGAGCGTGTCGGTATAAGACTCCAGTGCATGCTTGCTCATGCTGTAGGCACCGAATAGAGGGCCAGACAAAACACCAGAGATAGAACTGATATTTACAATCCGACCCTTACTCGCTATGACTAGCGGAGCAAACGCCTTGGTAATGCGATAAGGGCCGTAGATATTAACATCAAATAGGAACTCAAGGTCTCCCTCATCGACTTCGATCATTGCCCCAAGGTTAATAACACCCGCATTATTGACGATACCGTACAGGCCAGTGCCGGTCGACGAAATATAGGCCAAGGCACTGTCGATATCACCTTGCACAGTGACATCCAGTTTTACTCCAGTAATATTTTCTATTTTGTTGAGCGCGTC
>JBLHSI010000129.1:0-8586 GCA_047626655.1 Halioglobus sp. | reverse complement strand
AATTTATGGCCGGTGGCCTAGCCTTTGACACCCCTTTCGGCACACTCTACTCCACCAACATCTCACCTGACCCTGAAACTGGCATCGGTGATTGGTCAGAGCGAGACTTTCTAAATTCCATGCGTCACGGTTTAAGGCCAAATGGGGAACACCTATACCCTGCCTTTCCTTATACCGCTTTTACCAAGATAAAAAACGAAGACGTATTGGCGCTATATACCTACTTTCGAAGCATTCCAGCTGTACCCCAGACCGCTTTTGAAAACTCGCTTACCTTTCCTTTCAATATCCGATCCTTAATGGCAGTTTGGAAAACCCTCTTTTTTGAGGCCGGCGAGTTTGAATCAAATGAATCACAGAATGAGCAGTGGAACCGAGGCGCCTATCTTGTCGATGCTCTCGCTCATTGCAGCGCCTGTCACTCGCCGCGAAATCTATTAGGCGCACAGAAAACACATTTAGCCATGAGTGGCGGCGAGTACATTGATCGAGTAAACAGCGAGGCCAAACGCCCTTGGTCCGCGCCAAACATAACAGCAACGCAGCGTGGCCTCGATTTATGGTCTCATCAAGATTTGAAGGACTATCTAAAAACTGCCCGCAACGACATATTAGAATCGTTTGGCCCGATGAATGAAGTCATCATAAATAGCACGTCCTATTTATCGGAAGATGATGTCGGCGCTATGGCGACTTATTTAAAAGACTTAACCCCAATCGCTGTAGCGCTCGGCAGCGTGCCTGACCCCCAACTAATGGGTCGTGGACGTACCATCTACAATCTGCACTGCGGCACCTGCCACCTTCCGACCGGCGAAGGTGACCCCAAGATGGCCCCGAAACTACATGCAGGCAGCTTAGTCGTCCAATCAGAAAATCCTGCATCCATGATTAACGCCATACTCTATAGTCCAAAAACCCCAGGTCCTCCGCTGCTTCCAAAATGGAGGCATCCGATGGAAGAGTTTCAATACTTGCTGGATGATAATGAAGTAGCAGCAGTTGCCAGCTTTGTGCGCAATTCTTGGAGTAATTCTGCTGGGATAGTGACGGCCGAGCAAATTGCTCGCCAGCGCTAACCCTAGTAACCAAGCACCTTATAGATTATGGGCTTGACCGCCTGCTTTAGAGGTGTAACTTATGTTAATGACGAACCGATTAAAGCTTAAACAAAAGACGAGGCTAGATATTTTGTCCGTGCACCGCATGTCTAAAAGCAGAACTAAACTTATCGTAAAACTCGCGGGAGCTTCCACCCTATTACTAGGGGCCTTGCTTCTTGGTGGGTGCGAGCAAACACCAACTGAACCCGCTGAAAACGCTTCGGTATCTAGAACTCGGCTTTTAACCGGCGAACAGTACGCCAATACCATCACCCAAGTTTTTGGCGCCGACATTAGTGACAGCATCCTCCCTCCAATGCCGCCTATGGCTCGAACTGACGGCTTGTTGGCCTCCGGCGCCGCATTTGCCGGCGTAACATCTGATCAAATTTCTCAAATTCAGCTGTCTGCTGCATCGGTGGCTGAACAGGTGGTTGATGAGGAGCATCGCGACTTCCTAATCCCCTGCCGACCAGAATCAATATCCGATGGCGATAGCAGCTGCGCGAGACAGTTTTTAGGCGAAGCTGCTCGCCTACTCTTTCGGCGCCCAATTGACGAGGCGCGACTCGCGGAACTTGTAGATATTGCGAATTATGCAACAGAACAAACACAAGATTTTTATGACGGCCTAGCACTTGCACTTGAGGCTATTCTTATCAGTCCTGAAATGGTTTTTATCGTAGATCACACCGAATCGGACCCAAACCGTCTTGGCGAACTGCGTCTGGACAGTTACTCATTGGCTTCTCGGTTGAGCTTCTTTTTGTGGAATGCGCCGCCCGATAATGATTTATTGCTTGCCGCTGAGAATGGTGAACTACACAGCCCCGAAGGTTTAGCTCGCGCAGTTGATAGACTTCTATCTAGTTCACGACTGGAAACCGGTATGAGGGCTTTCTTCGACGACATGCTAGCTTTTGACGATTTTAACAGCCTCGCTAAAGACCCCATGGTTTATCCCATGGTAACCGGTGCAACTCTAGCAGATGCGCGGGAGCAGACTCTACGCACCATTATCGACCACCTGCTCACTGAAGAATCTGACTACCGAGATCTGTTTACAACGCGCAAGACCTTCATGTCGATGGCGTTAGCCCCGGTTTATGGCACGCCGTCGAGCGATGGCTGGGTGCCATTTGAGTTTGATGAGAACAGCCCACGAATCGGATTGCTCACTCATGTAAGCTTTCTAGCTGCCAATTCTCACGCCGTGCGCAGCTCGCCCACGCTAAGGGGCAAAGCCTTGAGAGAGTTATTCTTATGTCAGCACGTACCTGAACCTCCGCCTGACATCGACTTTTCTGGATTGTTAGAGGACGAGAACGCATTGACTGCGCGAGCCAGGCTAAGAGTCCACAACGAAAACCCTTCCTGCGCTGGATGTCACTTGATTACAGACCCTATGGGCTTGTCGTTAGAAAACTTTGACGGAGCCGGACTCTTCCGAGCAACCGAAGATGGGGCAGAATTGGATATAACTGGCGAACTCGACGGTGTCTTTTATGATGACATTAGCGGCTTAGCATCTGCCATGAGGGATCATCCGAAGCTTTCACATTGCTTGATTAATAGGTTATACGCATACGGCACGGGCGGACCAGTGACTTTGAAAGATGACCGAGACACATTGAAATGGTTCGAAAATCGCTTCATTGCCGGTGGCCACAAACTTCCAGCGGTGCTTCGGGACCTTACTTTGAGCCAAGCTTTTTCAAGCGTAAGATCCACCGAACTACCGGTGACTAATGTCGCGAGCAAATCGTTAAAGCCGGCAAATTTCAATGACGCCACCACCCAGCTAGCGCTAGCTAACGCGGAGAACAATTAATGAGCAAGATGAATCGACGTCGATTTCTGAAAGGTACCCTCAATGGCGGCATAGTCACCGTTGGACTTCCTCTGCTTAATGTCTTCTTAAACGACAACGCAACGGCCATGGCTGACGGCTTGCCTATCCCTCTGCGATTTGGCACATGGTCTTGGGGCCTTGGCATGAGCAAGGATGTCTTTGTGCCGAAAAGAACAGGGGCCAATTTCGACTTGCCGCCGGAGATCGCGCCGCTAGCGCCAGTACAGGAACACATTAATCTTTACACTAATTACAATGTATTCAAAGACGATGCGCCTAATCTGTGCCATCACTCAGGCTGGGTTGTACTCAGATCAGGCATCGCGCCAATGACTCGGGCCAACCGTCCGGGAGAAACTATCGACGTCTCTGTCGCTCGCAAAATTGGTAATGCAACTCGTTTTCGCAGCCTCAGCGCCACAGCGACCGGCGATGTGCGTGACAGCTTCAGCTACGAAGGCGGCAACTCAGTAAACGCGCCAGAGTGGTCACCGCTGCGCTTGTATGAGCGTTTGTTTGGAGATAATTTTCAAGACCCAAACGCGCAAACATTTAAACCAGACCCTCGGGTAATGGTGAGAAAAAGCGCCCTCTCGGCCGTCCAGGAAGACACAAAAAAACTGCAGCAATCGTTGGGCATGGAAGATCGAGCCAGATTAGATCAGTACTTCTCGGGTCTACGTGATTTAGAGCGCCGCTTTGATCTCCAACTCTCAAAACCTGACCCCCGTGAAGCATGTATTATCGGCGGCGCTCCAAGTGACCTGCCCTCAGGCCTTAATGCTGACCTAGTTCAAACACGTCACCGAATGATGACCGATCTTATGTTGATGGCTTTAGCCTGCGACCAAACTCGAGTTTTCAATATGTTTTATGCCTCTGCTTTTTCGGCAACGACTAAGCCCGGCTATGACAAACCTCATCACACGGCGACTCATGAAGAAGCAGTTGACCCGGCCCTGCAGTGCCAACCCAACACTTCTTGGTATACACGCCGTGCAATGGAAGAATGGGCTTACTACGTGCAAGCGTTGGCTAATTTCAAAGAAGGCGACGGTTCGCTACTCGATAACTCGTTGATTTACGCAACAACGGATCAGTCATTCGCTAAAATTCACGGCATCGATGGCATCCCGATGTTTACCGCAGGAACCGCCGGCGGCAGGATTAAAACGGGTCTGCATCTAGATGGCGCGGACACCCCCGCTTGTCGTTTAGGCTTTACCGCACAGCGCCTGATGGGGCTAGATATCCCCTCATGGGGCGAAAAGAGCAACAATACCTCGGATGAAATAAGTGAAATACTGGTCTAATTCTACCCGGCAAACTCCACCTCAGCTCCTCTCTCTAACAGGCCTGCTAGCATATGCTGCCTGCTCACTGAGCTCTGCTGCCGATAGTACTAACACTCTAAAAGAGAACTTTAGGGATATACCGACACCATCTGCCTTTCATGTCGAGGCAACCCTTCTCGACGGACCGGTTTTTGCTGATGCCAATGGCAAGACGCTTTATAAATGGTCACAGCATAGGCTTAGGAATGGCTACAGCGGCGAAGCGCCCGGAACACCCGAATGCTACGACGACGTCCTAACCGTAACAGCGGGGCTCATGAGCCCCTATCCTCCTGGCATAATACTTCCAGAGCTTGATAGCAGAGTTAGCTGCACAGATTTGTGGCCTCCAGTTTTCGCAGACGATGATGCAGAGACCCTTGGCGAGTGGACAATAGTTGAGCGAAAAGATGGCAGCAAGCAATGGGCCTTTGATGAGCAGCCGCTTTACACTTCAGTTCGAGACAGCCGTCCCGGCGATGTATTAGGAGGCACTACCCGCAGATTTGGAGGTGATTCACCGGCTAAGCGAACACCAATTGGCCCGCCTACTCTTCTGCCGCCGGGCTTCGCCGTAAGATCAACGTTTATCGGCCGTTTGTTGGCCACAGACAAAAATAACTCGGTTTACTCCTTTGTTCAGGACAGCGCCATTGCTGCCGCCTGTGTTGAAGATTGTCTAAACAAATGGCAACCGGTCATAGCGCCAGGCTTAGCCAGACCTCAAGGCGAGTGGTCTGTGTTAGAACGCTCGCCTGGAGTGAAGCAGTGGGTCTTTCGTGGCAAGCCGCTTTACACTTATTCGCTAGATCGGCGCTCCTGGAGCTTAAAAGGCACTGACATTCCCGGCTGGGAAAATGTCTTCACCCAAGTGGCACCTCGTTTACCGAGCAGCTTTACTAGCCAAGCGACAATTCAGGGCAATGTACTCGCTAATGCAAACGGCAAAACTATTTACGTTTATAACTGCGGTGAAGACTCCGCCGACCAGTTAGCCTGCGACCACCCCGAAACTACACAGATCTATCGACTTGCTATGTGCGGCGGTGGTGACCCAGAAAAGTGCCTTAGCTACTGGCCTTACGTCGAGGCTCAAGTGAATGAATCAGCCCCTGACGAGAGCCCGTGGACGATAGTTTCCATTGATCCCATGACCGGACGCTTTGCTTCAGCCAATCAATCTAGCGCTTTAAGGGTTTGGGCCTACCGTGACCGCCCGGTATTTTTGTATGGCGAGGATAAACGGCCAGGAGATGTAAACGGTGGAGGCACCGGAGAATGGCGTGGACAGCGCAACGGTCTGCGAGCTATCTGGCTAAGAGACGACTACATGAGTGGAATATTATAATGCACAAAATTCAACGGTTAATCTTTGCAACAGCCGCCGCAACAGCCCTTGTTAGCGGCAGTGTCAGCGCAGGTGATGGCGCCCTGCGTGATGGCAAGATTGGCTATGTAATGACAGACATGTTCTGGTCGGTGTATCAAACCCCGGACGCTGAACAGGAATGTCCTCGCGGTTTCAATGACGGGCCCCGTGAACAGTTTGCCCAATTGTTTCCTAATCATGAAGAGTTGAGCGTCGAAGAAACTCAACTCAAACAAGAGATCCGAACCTGGCATCCTACTACCGAGCCTGATGACTTTGAGTTCTTATCAGTGGAAGGGGATCTGTCTTGGGGCTTGAATCTCGATGGCAAAACAGGACCAAACGACTTTACTCATCCTGACGGCACACCAGGAATCGACAACGAAGTCTATCGCTCCGTCGGCTGTATTATCGGCTTCAGAGGACCAGATGGCGTCGAATATATTTTCCAAAACAAGGCCATTGTCGATGCGCCGTATAACCGCATGATGATTGAACTTAGTGATGTTGATAGCCTTGAAAATGATGACAGCGTGACCGTCATGGTCTCTCGCGGTATGGACCGTTTGTTAACAGATGCCACTGGCGCGAACGTAATGGCAGGGGGCACACAAAGAGTTGATACGCGCTGGGGGAAGAGTTTAATCAGGCAGATGCAAGGTCGCATCGAGGACTCAGTGCTCACTACCGAACCCATCGACGATTTGATCATCCCTTGGATGAACTTAGGCGTGCCATCGATTCACCTCATTCGAGATATGCGCTTGCAGCTAGCGCTCACCTCGCAAGGCGCATCAGGCCTCTTGGCAGGCTATGCGGACGTGGATACTTGGTATAAGCAGCTAATACGTAATGACTCAACTCATCACCTGAGTAATGGCCAGATCTCGGGCATTTCACTGTACAAAGCGTTAAGACAATTTGCCGACGCCTACCCAGATCCTGAGTCCGGCGATAACACCGCTATTTCAACATCGTTGGATGTAAAAATGACGCAGGTGTTTGTAACTCATTAACCTAGTAATTAACTAACCCAGTAACTTGCTAGACAAGGAAATTAGCTTCCTTGTCTAGCAGCAACACCTAGTCTGAATACCAAATTTAAAAACTGGGCTGAATGCCTAAGCTATAACTTACCCGTCGGCTTAAACCCGCTTCAGCCCACTTAAACAGGTGTAGAAGGAATGTTAGACACTGACCTTCCCACCGTTAAGCCCCAAACCTCCCTCTGGCTTAGATGCGCTGCTATCAAGGTAATCTTTGGCAGCTTGCAAAGCCTGCAATCTAGTATCGTAATAGACTCCCGTCGGTAAGCAGCAATCCGCCTCCAACCCGGCTAGAGTATCTCGTACATCTTGATTCATCCCAGAAATATAGATTCGCTTGCCAGAATCTTTTGCATCACAGCCTATTGTCTCTACCGCGCGAGCTGCTGACACATCAACAAAAGGCACACGGCTAAAATCCAATACCAAGGCTTGTCCATAGCCTTTTGATTTCTCACGCACTTGATGGCCAAGGTCTGCGGCAGCACCAAAACTCAGTGGACCACCAAAATCGAAAAGCGAAATGCGTTTGTTAGCCGATTTAAACAAGATATCTTCTTCTTCACTTAAATCGATCGACAAACCTTCGGTGGTGACCCCGCCAAGTGTCTGAAGCTGCAGATCAGCAATCTGCTTAACGAAAGCCAATGACGCCATCACTACACCAGCAACAACCGCTGTGATTAAATCTACAAAAACAGTAAGGCCAAGTACCAGCACCATCAATGCAAGATCCCAACGCGGGCCTTTATGAGCTCGCTTCAAATACCCTATATCGATAATGTCATATCCGACCTTGACCAAAATCCCCGCCAACACTGCATGTGGAATCTTCGCCGCTAAAGGGGCCAAAGACACCACGATAGTTAGCAGTAACAAACTATGGGTTATGCCTGATATTTTGGTAGCTCCACCGGTTCGAATATTGACAACTGTCCGCATGGTCGCTCCGGCCCCTGGAATACCTCCGAACAATCCCGCCACCATATTACCGATACCTTGCCCGATAAGTTCTTGATTAGAGTTATGCCTGGTGCGCGTCATATTATCAGCAACCAGAGAAGTCAGAAGGCTATCGATAGAGCCAAGCAAAGCCAGAACAATAGCGGCCTCTATAACAATATAAATGGTGTCCTGACTAAAGCTAGGCATGATAAAAGAAGGTAGCCCAGTCGGAATATCACCCAATACAGGAGCCCCGCTGATGAAAACAGAAAGGACTGTACCGATTAGCAAAGCAGCTAAGGGGGCCGGGACAAATTTACTCCACTGTTTTGGCCATTTAAAAACAATTACCAAAGTCACAAGCCCGAGCCCTAAAGCGACCCAGATTGGATCCATTACCGCTGCAGGAATCGCCGTTAATGCGGGAATGGTGCCGCTTTCCTCCGGCTCGTGACCAAACAAGCGGCTAGCTTGCAGCGCGATTATAATGCAGCCAATGCCGCTCATAAACCCAGACACTACGGGATAAGGTACTAACCTTATGTACTGCCCAAATTTCAATACGCCGAAGACGATTTGCACCACACCAGCTAGTACCACGGTTGCAAAGACTAGACTCACATCACCGTTGAGAGAGCCATAGACACCGGCAAAAACCACGATCATCGGACCAGTAGGACCCGATATCTGAGAATTAGTACCGCCAAATAAAGAAGCAAAGAAACCAACAATAATCGCCCCGTATAGACCTGCAATGGGGCCAGCACCGGATGCCTCCCCAAAAGCCAATGCCAATGGCAATGCCACGATACCCGCGGTTAAACCACCAAAAAGGTCGCCACGTAAATTGTCTTTAGTAAATCCAAACACTGCCTACCTCACTTCGTTTTTTACGAACTGAATTTATTATTGACGAATTATTCGTCTTTTAATTCAG
>JBLHSI010000128.1:0-8645 GCA_047626655.1 Halioglobus sp. | reverse complement strand
CCGAGCAAGAGCTTCCCTTGGCAGGGCAGACCTGGGTGGTAACGGGTAGTCTTGACAGTTTGAGTCGTAACGAGGCAAAGGCGCGGTTACAGGCATTGGGTGCAAAAGTAGCAGGCAGCGTGTCGAAGCGAACGAGCAATGTGTTGGCCGGTCCTGGTGCAGGATCCAAGCTAAGTAAAGCCGCCGAGTTGGAAATTCCGGTGTTTGATGAAAATCAGTTTCTGGCTTTGCTGGAAAAACTGGAGTCGGTTTCATGAGAGCAATTACCGGCCGACTGATGATTGTGCTGCTGGCTATCTTTAGCGCTGCTTGCAGTACATCGCCACCCTCAAATGTTAATGATATCTGTTCAATATTTAGTCAAAAAAGTGGCTGGTACGATGATGCGGCAGATTCTCGCAAGGAGTGGGGCAGCCCGATCTCGGTGATGATGGCAATAATGCATCAAGAATCAAAGTTCAATGCTACTGCGAAGCCTCCGCGAAAGAAAATATTCGGCTTTATACCTGGTCCTCGCCCCTCCAATGCATTCGGCTACAGTCAGGCACTCAGTTCTACCTGGAAAGACTATCAGCGCAGTGCTGGACGTTACGGTGCCGATCGCGATGACTTTTCCGACGCGATCGATTTTATCGGCTGGTATAACCACCAGTCTTACAAGCGCAGCGGTATCGCTAAGACCGATGCATACAGATTGTATCTGGCCTATCACGAGGGCCAAGGTGGCTATAATCGCGGCAGCTATAGAAGTAAAAAATGGCTCACAGGCGTGGCCCGAAAAGTTGACAGCCGAGCAGCCAGTTATCGAGCTCAATTATTGCGCTGCGAAGACCAGTTGAAGAAGAGCCGTGGATTTTTTAGCTGGTTTTAGCATAAATTATAAGAAAGCCCTTGATCAGTATGGAATACTAGTTGGTGAGAACGCTTTGTTCGGGTGAAATGCCTATCGGCATGTGACAAACTAAAATCTGACTTTATGTAACAAAGGATAGGTTGCTGTGAAACCGACTAACATCAAGAACCCTGAGTATTTTCACAAGGTAGTGGACTGTCAGTACGCCTGTCCTGCACATACTCCAGTTCCCGAGTACATACGCTTGATCGCAGCTGAGCGATACACCGAAGCCTATATGGTCAACTGGGAATCCAATGTGTTTCCCGGGGTATTAGGGCGCACTTGCGATCGTCCTTGTGAACCTGCCTGCCGCAGAGTACGGGTAGAGGATGAACCCGTAGCAATCTGCAGACTCAAGCGGGTTGCCGCCGACAACAAAGACAGTATCGCCGAGTTATTGCCCAAGATTCCGAAGAAGAAAAACGGCAAGCGCATCGCCCTAATTGGCGCTGGACCTGCGTCGCTCACAGTGGCCCGAGATCTGGCGCCCTTGGGTTACTCGATAGATGTTTATGACAATCAATTTGCTGGCGGCGGCATGATGCGCAGCCAAATACCGTCCTTTCGCCTGCCGCAAGCGGTGCTCGATGAAGAAGTAAATTATATTCTTGATATGGACATCACTACTATCTTTAATACACAGGTAGAAAGTTTAAAGGAAATGTTAGAAAAAGATTATGACGCGATCTTTGTTGGCACCGGCGCGCCGCTTGGCAAAGACTTGACCCTGCCGGGTCTGGAAGAAGCTGGAGATAGCGTTAAAGTGGGTATCGATTGGCTGTCTAGTGTCGCCTTTGAGCACACCGAAAAAATACAGAAAAAAGTGTTGGTATTAGGCGGTGGAAACACGGCCATGGATTGCTGTCGCACCTCTCGTCGTTTGGGCGGCGAAGATGTACGAGTGGTGGTGCGCAGTCCCTTCGACGACATGAAAGCGTCGCCGTGGGAAAAAGAAGATGCTATGCACGAAGGTATCCCGATCATCGACAATCACACTCCGAAAGAGTTTGTGGTGGAAGATGGCAAGCTTACAGGCATGTTGTTTGAAAAAGTGGAAGCGCAGTACGACGTGGAGGGTAAGCGCAGTCTAGTCCCTACAGGGGAAGACTGGGTCTTTATGGAAGCCGACGTTGTATTGATGGCTATAGGCCAAGAAAATTCTTTTACATGGATAGAGCGCGATATAGGCCTCGAATTTGGGCGCTGGGATATGCCTGTAGTCGACAAGAAAACGTTCCAATCGAGTATCGAGAACGTGTTTTTTGGTGGCGATGCAGCCTTTGGTCCGGAAAACGTCATTACGGCCGTGGCACACGGGCATCAAGCTGCCGTTAGTATCGATTTGTTTTGTGCTTCTAAATCCCTCACCGATAGGCCGTCACCATTCACGAATTTGGTAAGCCAGAAAATGGGGGTACATGAATGGAGCTACGATAATGCGGTTGCCAATGATAAGCGCTATGTTGTGCCGCTCGCCCCACTCAATGAGACCCTAAAAGACCGCAAACTCGAAGTGGAGTTAGGGTTCAGTAAAGAAACCGGTTTTCAAGAGGCCGAGCGCTGCCTGAACTGTGACGTACAAACCGTGTTTGACGAAGTGCGTTGTATTGAATGTGATGCCTGCGTCGATATTTGCCCCACCGATTGCATCACGTTTACGCCAAATGCTAAGGCGGAGCAGTTGCGTACGCAGCTTACCGCCCCGGCAAAAAACCTGACACAGGACCTTTATGTGTCGGCTGTGCTCCCTACTAAGAGAGTGATGGTCAAAGATGAAGACGTGTGCTTGCACTGTGGTCTCTGCGCCGAACGCTGTCCTACGGCAGCCTGGGATATGCAGCAATTTATGTACAATGTGGCCAAGGCGGGACAAGCATAATGAAATCTTCTGTGCAGCCTATTCAATCGGTTAATGATTTCGTCATTAAGTTCGCCAACGTCAACGGCACAGGTTCGGCCAGCGCTAACATGATGTTCGCGAAGGCTCTGTTTCGAATGGGTCTGCCGGTAAGCCCCAAAAATATTTTCCCGTCTAACATTCAAGGCTTGCCTACCTGGTATGAAGTCCGGGTGAGTGAGAAGGGCTATTTGGGCCGTAGGGGTGGGGTAGACATTGTTCTGTCAGTAAATCCGCAGAGCATGCCTAGCGACATTCAGGAAGTAGAACCCGGTGGGTACTTTATTTATGACAATACCAAGCCTTTGGATTTGCGGTTGCTGCGCGATGATGTCACTACGATCGGGTTGCCGTTAACCAGGATATGCAATGAGCAGTATGAGGACCCGCGACAACGACAGCTGTTCAAAAACGTCATTTATGTCGGTGCATTAGCGGCTCTATTGGATATCGACTTTGCAGTACTAACCGCGTTGGTTGCCGATCAGTTCAAGGGCAAGGAGAAACTGGTTCTACCGAATATTCATGCGCTCGAGTTGGGCCACCAGTACGCCGAACAAAACTTTAAGTGTCCCATTGGTATCAGAGTAAAGAAGACCTCGAAAGTGGGCAACAAAATCCTCATAGACGGTAATACCGCATTGGGGCTGGGCGCTTTGTATGGCGGCGCGACAGTGGTTGCCTGGTATCCCATTACCCCGTCAACGTCGGTGGTAGACGCTTTCGAAAAATACGCTAAGCGCATGCGTATCGACCCTGGTACGGGTAAGAAAAACTACGCCATAGTACAGGCCGAAGATGAGTTAGCTGCAATCGGCATGGTCATCGGGGCCAGTTGGAATGGCGCCCGGTCCTTTACCGCCACCAGCGGCCCAGGATTATCTCTTATGAGCGAGTTTCTCGGCTTGGCGTATTTTGCCGAAGTCCCCACTGTATTGTTTGACGTGCAGCGAGCGGGGCCATCAACAGGTATGCCTACAAGGACACAACAGTCCGATATATTGTCGGCCGCTTATGCATCACACGGTGACACAAAGCATGTCCTGTTGTTTCCCTCTACCCCAAGAGAGTGTTTTGATTTCGGTGCATTGTCCTTTGACTTGGCCGATAGATTACAAACCCCTATTATTTTGATGACTGACCTAGATTTGGGTATGAACGACAATATGTCGGATCCGTTGGAGTGGGACGATAGTAAAAAATATGATCGAGGCAAGGTCCTCAGTGCAAAGGATCTGGAAGAGGGCGCAGAGTTTGGACGGTATCTCGATGTTGATGGGGACGCCATTTGCTATCGCACCTATCCCGGCACACACCCCGAAAAAGGCGCCTTCTTTACACGGGGCAGTTCGCGCAATGAATATGCGGTTTACACCGAAAAAGGCGAAGAATACGAGAAAAACATGCTGCGTCTAATGGCTAAGTGGGAAACCATAAAAACCTATGTACCCGGCCCTGAGATTATTATATGCGGCGAGAAAACCGATACGGCGGTTTTGTATTATGGTACCAGTGAGGAGTCAACTCGCGAGGCGCTGGACTATCTTTCCGAGGACGGCATCGATCTCGATGCGATGCGGGTTCGGTCGTTCCCGTTTAATGACGAAGTAAAGGCCTTTCTAGATAGTCACGAGCGTGTGTTTGTCATCGAACAAAATCGTGATGCTCAGCTTCGCACTCTGCTAATGGCGGAGTTCGAGTTGGGTCCAGATAAATTGAAATCGGTGTTGTGTTTTGACGGCTCGCCTATTAGCGCACGGAATATTCGCAAACAAATTTTGCAGTTGCTACCGGGCCATAATGTCACGCCGCTGCATCCTGAACAAATCGCCAATGTAGGGGGAAATTAAACATGAGTTATCAGACACCCAAGTTTCGCCACCCCGACTTACCGGTCAATGACATAGGTTATACCAAGGCCGATTATGAGGGCTCGCTGTCTACTTTGTGTGCGGGCTGTGGCCATGACTCGATCAGTGGCTCCATTATCAAAGCCTGTCACGAGCTCTCTATTCCCCCGCATAAAATAGCCAAACTGTCAGGCATTGGCTGCTCGTCGAAGTCACCTGCTTATTTTTTGGGGCAATCTCATGGTTTTAACTCCGTTCATGGGCGCATGCCTTCGGTGGTGACGGGTGCTGCTATGGCCAATCGGGATTTGCTCTATCTGGGCGTATCGGGAGACGGCGATACTGCGTCTATAGGCATGGGACAGTTTACACATGCCGTGCGGCGTAACCTGAACATGGTGTATATCGTCATGAATAATGGCTGCTATGGCTTAACAAAAGGTCAGGACTCGGCTACTGCCGATGAAGGGTCTGCGAGTAAGAAGGGCGAAGCGAATTTGTTGGCTGGCATCGATCTTGCGGCCCTTGCTCTGCAACTGGGTGCGACCTTTGTTGCTCGCAGTTTCTCTGGTGACAAGGAACAACTGGTACCCCTGATTAAAGCGGCGATGACGCATCGAGGTTTTGCTTTTATAGACGTTATCTCTCCTTGTGTTACGTTTAATAATAATCCCCAGTCGACCAAGAGTTACGAATTTGTCAGAGACCATGCCGAGGCTACGGGTACCATGGACTTTGTCCCCATGCGTGAAGAAATAAAAACGCGTTACGAAGCAGGCAGTAGTAACGAAGTGACCATGCATGATGGATCGGTGCTGCGTTTACACAAAATGGCAAAAGACCTCGACCCTTTTAATCGTGGATCAGCCATGATGGCCATAGAGGAACATCGCATAAAAGGCGATATACTCACGGGGTTAATCTATCTTGATAAGACGTCCACCGAATTGCATGAGCTAATGCAGACATCACAAGAGCCTCTAAATCAATTGAGCGAGGAAGATCTATGTCCTGGCAATCACTTGTTGAAGAACATTAACGCGGCTCTGCGCTAGACGAGGTTTTGGCACGGTAGTCATTGTCATATTTCTGTCATGTTGAGCCATTATAATGCCCGTGAAAACAAAATGGTTCAGCTATGACACAAGATACAATACTCATCGTCGACGACGAGCCCGCAATTCGGGATATGATTCGCATGGCATTGGAACGTGCCGGTTTCGATTGTCTTGAAGCGGGCGATATTCATCAAGCTCACTGCGTCATAGTGGATGACAATCCCAATCTTGTGCTGCTTGACTGGATGTTGCCAGACGGAAGCGGCATTGAGTTGCTGCGGCGCCTGAAACGCGGTGAGACCACTAAAGGCTTACCTGTCATTATGCTTACCGCTCGCACAGGCGAAGATAGTGTCATTCATGGGTTGGACGTGGGCGCCGACGATTACATTACAAAACCTTTTGTTCCCCGCGAGCTCATCGCTAGGGTAAAAGCGCTATTGCGCCGTTCTTCCCCTTCTATCGATGCGGACAACCAGCTTACCTTTGGTGAACTGCTGCTGGATAAAGCTAGCCATACCGTTTCCATCGCGGGCGAATATCTAAAGGTTGGTCCCACCGAATTCAAGCTGCTTCTCTTCTTTATGTCGCATCCCGATCGTACGTTCACTCGAAGTCAATTGTTAGACCTGGTTTGGGGTGCAAATGTGTATCTGGAGGAGCGTACAGTAGATGTTCATATCGGACGGCTACGCTCGGCCCTTAGGACTAAAACGGTAGATTACCGCAGTACCGTACAGACGGTTCGTGGCAGGGGTTACCTTTTCTCCCTGCGCAGTGCAACAGTGTCATGACTTCATCGACCACATGGATGCGCGAAGCCAGTCGGGTGCTTTTACTCGTTTTAGTATCTGCAGCGATCGGATATATGTTCAACAGGGCGCTATTATTTGTTGCTCTGTCGGTGCTTTTGTATCTGGGATACTGGTTAAATCAGCTTCGACGCATACAGTATTGGCTGGCTTCGCCAGATTCTGAGCCTCCGGAAAGTACGGGCGTGTGGGGAGATATCTTCGATCGAATCTATAATATTCAGCGGCGTAACAGTGAGACCCATTCGCAGCTGCAGTTGACCGTCGACTATTTGCGAGACTCTTTTGCGTCGATGCGTGACGGCGTTGTTATGCTCGATGGCAGCGGTACTATCGAGTGGAACAACAAAGCCGCTGAGGTTTCATTGGGCTTGAGCTATCCGGGAGATAGAGGCCAGCCCATCTTGAACTTAGTGAGAACGCCTGAGTTTCATAGATATTACCTTGCTCAGCACTATGACGCGCCCTTGCTGATACAAACCAACGACGACCCTGTTCGTCATTTGCAGTTTGAGATTACAAGGTTCGGTGAGGGAGATCGGCTGCTATTCATTCGAGATGTGACCCAATTTATTCAATTGGAACAGATGAGAAACGATTTTATTGCCAACATATCTCACGAACTTCGCACACCACTTACGGTAGTAAGTGGCTATATTGCTACCTTACTTGAAGACAGCCAGACAATGGAGCCGAACCTGGAGAAGCCATTGCGCCAAATGGGCTTGCAAGCAGATCGCATGGAGAGTCTGTTGAAAGATCTATTGTTGCTATCTAATCTTGAGAATACTCGGGATGAGGAGCGTGAGTCGCTGGTTGATTTTGGGAGCTTGCTGCATGAATTGCAGCAAGAGATACAGGAAAACTTCCCCAATAGAGCGCTGAATTTTTCATTAGAGTGCGACTATCAGGTCCCGGGAAATTACAAGGAACTGTATAGCGCCGCTTCGAATTTGATACTCAATGCGCTTAAATACAGCCCCCAAGAGAGCGAGGTGAAAGTGTCCTGGGCAGAAGAAGTTCAAGAGTACCTATTCTCAGTCGTTGATCAGGGGCCCGGTATCACGGCTGAGCACCTACCCCGACTAACCGAGAGGTTCTATCGTGTTGATAGCAGTCGATCCTCTGTAACGGGCGGCACAGGGCTTGGGCTGGCTATTGTTAAGCATGTTGCTGTTGGCCATCAAGCAGAGCTGCGCATTGAGAGTGTTCCTGGGCTGGGTAGCCATTTTTCCATCGCCTTTGCGAAACCCTAAATATTTCGGCTTCTTGTCACTAATTTGTCACATAAATGATCTATGTTTTAGTCAACTTAATGTTGAGTTGACGGAGTGACTATGAAAATTTCTACTGTTCTTAAGAATTCAGGCATGGCGGCCGCGCTGTGTGCCAGTGGCGCAGCTTGGTCTACAGGTGTTGATCCCGCACTGAGTGAGTACAAAATTGCCAGTGGTGTGTCAGGTAATATCTCTACTGTGGGCTCCGACACCCTAGCCAATCTCATGACACTTTGGGCCGAAGAGTTCAAGCGTGCTTACCCCAATGTGAATGTACAGGTGCAGGCCGCAGGTTCCTCCACAGCTCCTCCTGCGTTGACCGAGGGGACTTCGAATTTCGGTCCGATGAGCCGAAAAATGAAGGATAAGGAAGTGCAGGCGTTTGAAACTCGTTACGGCTACAAGCCAACCGCTATTCCTGTCGCAATCGATGCACTAGCGGTATATGTGCACAAAGACAACCCGATTAGTGGTATGACGATTGCCGATGTCGATGCGGTCTTTTCTACCACTCGCAAGTGTGGTTCAGATCAATCCGTTTCGCGCTGGGGTCAGCTGGGTTTATCTGGTTCTTGGACAGAGCGGGATATTCAATTATTTGGACGCAACTCGGTATCTGGAACTTACGGTTACTTTAAGAAGAAGGGACTGTGTAAGGGCGACTTCCGTAATACTGTGAATGAGCAGCCTGGTTCCGCCTCTGTGGTGCAGTCTGTGTCTACGTCAGTGAACGGCATTGGTTATTCGGGTATCGGTTACAAGACTTCCAGTGTAAGAGCGGTTCCTTTGAGTAAGGATGCTGGTCGGGAGTTTGTTGAAGCTAACTCAGAAAATGCGGTGAGTGGTAAATACCCTC
>JBLHSI010000127.1:0-8659 GCA_047626655.1 Halioglobus sp. | reverse complement strand
GAAAGCGCCTCGAACTGCTTCGCCACGCCAAGGGCCCCTCTAGTGAGCCCATGCAGATCGAGCTGCGCTGTTTTGCAATGTACACCACGCTCAGTCGAGCGATAGGGCACGATAGGGGTTTGTCGTTGTTTCACCGGGCGATTCGGGGAATACGAGCGCTAAAGTCGCTAGTATGGGCAAAAAAGCCGGTAAACAACGCAATATAAGCACGCGAATCATGGCAAAAGTCCTAAAGCGTTAACAGACGACGCAGCAGGCCGTCTTGATCTTTGCGCTGTTCGCGGGTCAGCAGGAGTTCACACAGCTGCTTCTCGATTTCGCCCGAGACTTCATTGCGTATTGTTTGGAGCTTTCGTTTACCTGGGACCTTACCCTTGTGCTGTGACAAATCTACAGGTTGGCCAAAACCAATGTAGCAGCGTTGGGGCTTGGGTAGTAAAGAACCCAGAACCCCGGTCGGAATAGGGGGTAGCATATCGGGGCGGGTGTTCTCACTGATGAGGCCTGTGCGCTTGAGTAGTCTACCCAACAGGGAGTTAGGCAGGTCGGCTCCCTCTATGAAGTGGCCATAAAACTCGTCCGGGCCGACCATCCCAAATGGCATGATAGTGTAGCCGTGTTTGGCGGCAAGTTTGATAAACCCGTAGCGCTCTCGCCATTGCAGCGCGTACATTTCGCTCGCGCTTTTAACTGCTTCATGAGCACCGCCAGGGAACACTAGGATATCTTGTCCATCATCCATTAGTGCGGTACATATCTGAGGGTGCCCCATGACGGCGCCGCGTTTGTTCAGGAACTTACCAATGGCGTCCACAGTGAACAAAAATTTGTCGCCCATAGGGCGCAAAAACCGGCCGTAGTCCTCTTGCATTATGGGCGCCAGCACCATGCCGTCCAATGCGAATAGCGAGTGATTTCCCACAAATAGACAGGGTTGGTCGGGAATGTTTTCAGCGCCGAAGACAACCGGACTGAATATCGCCTTAATGATCTTGTAGGCAATATCAAATTCCCGGCTCGTTGGAGGCGATACAGACAATGCCATGGCGATATGTTCGCTAATAGCATCATCGTTCAACGGAGCATTGTCTTTATCTGATAACTTCATAGTCTGCCAGAGCGCTTGAGTACCGCCTATTATAGCGATTTGCACGTCTAGTAGCGAGGTTACAAGAACGCTAACGAAGCGGCGTATGGGTCGTGTATTTATTCTTGCCTCCCACGAAGAATTGACAAGATTCGCTCTGTCAATAGTGGTAACGTAGGTCCCCGAAATTTGACAACCGTGCCTGGCTATTTTGGCTCTCATTTGGCACTGCGAGGAAAAACATGACAACTACTTCAAAGCAATTACGTACTCTGGTCACCAAAGAAGGGACTCTTGAACTGTCTCTGGTCGATGTTGAAATGCCCGATCCCGGTGCAGATGAAGTGTTAGTCAAAATAGAAGCGACACCGCTCAATCCATCGGATCTTGCATTATTACTGGGCCCAGCAGATATGAGCACCGCACGTGTTAGCGGTACTTCTGAAAATCCCATTGTCACGGCAGACATACCTGAAGGTTTGCGAAAAATGGTTGCTGGAAGAGTTGGCGAGTCTCTTCCTCTTGGCAACGAAGGCGCAGGCCTGGTTGTAGCTGCGGGTTCTTCTGACGCCGCTCAGGCACTTATGGGAAAGCGTGTAGGTATTGTGGGCGGCGAAATGTACGCTCAATACCGCGTGATGAATGTCATGATGTGCTTGGAATTGGAAGAGGGCACAACAGCAGCGGAAGGTGCGTCATGCTTTGTTAATCCGCTAACGGCACTGGGCATGGTTGAAACCATGCGTTTGGAAAATCACACGGCCTTGGTGCACACAGCTGCGGCGTCCAATCTTGGACAAATGTTAAACCGCCTCTGCATAGCCGAAGGCATCGATCTAGTGAACATCGTGAGAAAACCCGAGCAGGCCGCTATTTTGCGTGAGCTAGGCGCTAAATACATCGTTGACTCCAGTAGCGATACCTTTAAAGATGATCTTGTGGCCGCGCTGGTTGCGACCGGAGCCACCTTGGCATTTGACGCCACCGGCGGCGGCAAGTTGGGTGGACACATACTCAGTGCGATGGAAGCGGCCGCGGTGGCCACCATGTCGGAGTACAACCGCTATGGCTCTGATGTTTACAAGCAGCTCTACATCTACGGCGGTCTAGACACCAGTCCAACGGTACTGAACAGAAACTTTGGCTTCTCATGGGGCATTGGTGGATGGCTGCTGACGCCGTTTCTGGCGAAGATAGGCTTTGCAAAGTTAGTTGAGCTGCGCACGCGTGTTGCCGCTGAAATTAAAACAACCTTTGCCAGCCACTACACGGCAGAGATTTCGCTGGCCGAGACCCTGTCGTTAGAAGCGATTGGCGAGTACAACAAGCGGGCGACTGGCACCAAGTATCTCATCAAGCCCCATAGCTAGGAATCACAGCTGACTCTTTCAACGGGACCACAGTTACGTCATTGGTTGATATTGGCATCCCTCTCCCTGGTGTGGGGGTTGGCCTTTTATCTTATTGCCATTGGCCTGCGCTCATTTCCTCCTATTACCCTGGTCGCTTTTAGACTCATCACCGGGGCTGCAGTGCTGTATGTGTTGATGCGGTGGAAGGGGCTCTCGTTACCCAAAGAGCCGCGCTGGTGGCTGTATTTTTCGGTGCTTTCGATACTGGGAAATCTGCTGCCATTCACCTTAATAGCCTGGGCCGAAACAAGAATTCCCAGCAGCCAGGCTGGGCTAATTATGGCCCTGATGCCTATAAGCACTATGCTGCTGGCGCATTACTTCGTGCCCCATGAACAACTTACTCAGCGTCGTGTTATCGGCGTTTTACTCGGCTTTTTAGGCGTGACTATATTGGTAGGCGCTACTGCACTCGAGGGGCTAGGGGGGGAACTCATTTGGGGACAGCTTGCCTGTGTGGTTGCTACATTTGCCTATGCAGTCAATGCCGTATACGCCAAACGTTTGCCCAAAATTAATGGGCTGGTAGTGGCCGCCGGTTCCCTTCTCGCGGGCAGTTTGATTTGGACGCCGGTTGCGATGATTGTAGATCAACCTTGGACCCTGGTGATGAGTGCCGATTCGCTGTGGGCAGCCGCGGCATTGGGAGTGTTGGGTACCGGAATTGCCACGTGGGCCTACTTTGTACTGCTGTCTGATTGCGGCCCCAATTTTGTTTCAAGCATTAACTATATTGTGCCAGCCATCGCATTTGCAGCCGGTGTTTTCCTATTATCGGAACCCGCAGATGCCTCGCAATTTGCAGGATTAATAGCAATCTGCCTCGGCATTGCGATCAGCCGAACAAAACAACCACAACGACAAAACGTGCAGTGATTATACCTATCTCCGCAGCAAACTCTGCTAGGAGATATTTGCATACAGGGGCACACCGCTAAGATAAGCATGTCCCCAAACGATGGCCGCCACAGCCACCACAGTAATAACGACGGTCAGCAACTCGGCGGCCACCGTGGGTACCTCAGACTTAACCCATGCCCCTTCGCGCTTGCTAATAACGAGCATCTCGATAAAGCTCCATGTAGCCATGCCGCCAAACAGTGTCACAGAGCGAGAATCACCGTTGAGGAGCAAGTGCGCTATAGCCCATAACAGCAGACCAGTGAGTTGCGGGTGACGGACCCACTGCCTGACTCTTGAGTTACGCGAGCCAACGACCAGAAAACCTACAGCAATAACCAGTAGACCCATGGCAGTTTCCCGCAGGGCGAACGTAGGAATATAAATAGAGCTTGGCTGTGCGCTTCTCCAGCCAATGATTATTAGCGCGAACGAGGCCAGCAGTAAAAGAGAGAAAGTCCCCTTATAGCCCGATTCCCCCATTTTTCCTAGCCAGGACGCTTTAACACCGGGTGCCATAGAGGGTACAAGGTGGACAACTGCGAATAACAAAACCCCAATAATCAAATAGCTCAAGTCAATCATCCCAGTTTTTAATACCAGACCGAGTATATCATTGGGTGAGAACTGAACGAAGAGGTATTATGGCGTTCGTATCAGGGACGTTTGCCGTCCTCTTAGCTTCGCATAAATAGCGAATGGATCAACGGATTAACAGTTGGGTTGTCACAGGTGATTAATAGCGAAGACGAGATTGCTAACTCGCGCCTCCCCATAGTGGAGGTGCTCGAGACACTGCGTCAGGTTTTGCAGGCACGAGATGAATTAGTCTTGCAAGCTCCCCCAGGTGCGGGGAAAACCACCATGGTGCCGCTCGCCTTACTCAACGAGCCGTGGCTCGCAGGTCGCAAAATTCTTATGCTCGAGCCACGTCGTATTGCCGCAAAAGCAGCGGCATCTCGAATGGCACAAATGTTGGGTGAGGCGGTTGGCGAGACAGTGGGTTACCGTATTAGGCTCGACCACTGCGTGGGTGAAAATACGCGCATTGAAGTCCTCACCGAAGGGATTCTTACCCGAAGACTGCAGAGCGACCCAGCGCTTGAAGATGTCGGTTTACTTATCTTTGATGAGTTTCACGAACGAAATTTAAATTCGGACTTTGGCCTGGCGCTGAGTTTGCAAGGGCGCGAAGTATTTCGTGAAGGGCCGCCGCTCAAGATGGTACTTATGTCGGCAACCATAAACGGCGAAGCTGTAGCGAAACTACTCGATGATGCCCCTGTAGTGACGTCTGCGGGTAGGCAGTTTCCAGTGACGGCAAGCTATGGCAAACCCTACAGTTTGAGGGATTCGATTGTTGGCTCTACAGTCGAGGCTATCGTGTGTGCCTTGGAAGAACGCAGTGGCAGCATACTAGTTTTTCTCCCGGGGCAGGGCGAGATTACTCATGTCACCAGAGAGTTAGCGGCGTGGGTCACTAACATTTGCGACGATAGGGTCGTGATCTGTCCGCTCTATGGCGGGCTATCCCTGGCGCGCCAACAAGAGGCGATAGAGCCCGCCTCACAGGGCGTACGAAAAGTTGTTTTGGCAACCAATATCGCGGAAACAAGCTTAACGATAGAAGGCGTTGAAGTCGTCATCGATTCGGGGCTGGTACGCGAGGCAATCTACGACGCGGCCACCGGTATGACGCGGCTGGATACGCGCCGTATTTCTCGATCATCTGCCGAACAGCGCTCAGGCCGTGCTGGTCGTCTGGGGCCAGGACATTGCTATCGATTGTGGAGTGAAGATCAGCATCGTCAGTTGGTAGCACACAGTACACCTGAAATACTTCAAGCCGATCTGGGCCCTGTTGCTCTGCAGTTAATGGCATGGGGAGTGTCATCCCCATCGGAACTCAAATGGTTAGACGCTCCCAACGAGAGTGCGTTTGCACAGGCGCAGGCAATGTTAAAAGCCTGTGGAGCTCTAACCGAGAGCGAATCGGGCACTTTGAAGCTGAGCGAGCACGGACAAATGATGGCGCAGATGCCACTGCACCCGCGACTGGCGCACATGTTGTTGGTAGGCTTTGACATAGGCGCGCTAGAAATCGCTGCTCTGCTTGCTGCGCTGCTCAGTGAACGTAACCCTTTAAACCATGGTGGCGCGGAAATTTCACGCTCCCTAGCAGTGCTTGCCGGTGAGGTGTCCTGCCAATCTAGTCACCGGCCGTGGTGCACGCGAACGCGGAAGCAAGCCAAGCGTTTTGCCACGTTGGCACGCGAGATCTGCACTAGCGAAAGTAAAGGCGATGTTACGGATTCCGCCGATGTTTTGGCTGTGCTGTTGGCCAATGCCTACCCAGAGCGGGTCGCCAAATTAAAGAGTCAGTCGGATTATAGTCAATATCAATTAGCCAATGGTCGCAGGGCAAACCTGTCGTCCAACGACAGTCTGGCAGGATGCGAGTGGTTGGCAGTAGCAGAGGTTGGCGGGAGAATGGGGCAGGCCGTAGACCGCATATACGCAGCAACACCGCTGAACGAAAAGTTGTTTTCAGACAGTTTACTTCCACTGATCAGTGAGAGCGACTATGTACAGTGGGAAGATAAGTTGGAGAAGTACGTTGCTGAACGGCGGCATATGGTGGGCCAAATTATATTGTCATCGTCGGCGATAACACACATTCCAGAAGAGGCGCGCCTGCAGGCTTTAATCGACGTTGTGCGCAAGCGCGGCTTGTCTGTCCTGCCGTGGACAAACGGCTTGCAGCAGTGGCAATCTCGAGTAGTGTTACTCCACCAGTTTGAAAGTGACAACGAAGTGAGCGGCAATAGATGGCCTGACTTGTCAGACAATCATTTATTGAAAACGCTGGAGTCTTGGCTAGCTCCGTATTTAAACGGTGTGCACCGTTTAGACGATTTTCAAAAAATTGACTTAAAGTCTATTCTTGCCAGTCAATTGAGTTGGCCCTTGCCGCTGGAGCTAGAACGACTAGCACCAGAGCGTTATGTGGTGCCCTCCGGGTCTAATATTAAAGTGGACTACAGCCAGAGTCCACCCGTGTTGGAGGTCAAGCTGCAGGAAATGTTTGGCTGTGAAGAAACACCCAGTATAGTCGGCGGTCGCTTGCCATTAGTGGTTCATTTAATGTCGCCTGCTCAACGGCCACTGCAGATTACTCAGGATCTAGCTGGATTCTGGCGCAGTAGTTATCACGATATTAAAAAGGAAATGAAAGGGCGTTATCCAAAACACCCCTGGCCTGATGACCCTTTGGGAGCCGAGGCAACGCGCTACACTAAGCAGCGCCTTGCAGAGCAATCGAGCAAGAGGGTCTAGGCTAAACTGCGTCGGTGATGTCTAAAGCGTCTTGTACTTCTCTTTTGACAAACTTGCCGCTGGCATTGCGGGGTAGGGGCTGGTTTACCATCCAAATATAACGTGGAATCTTGTAGGCAGCGAGCTGATCTTTGCAGTACGCCCTGAGTTCGTCGGCGGTCACTGTGAAGCCATCTTTTAAATAAATGGCAGCGCCGACTTCTTCTCCTAATCTTTCGTCGGGTACCGGTATCACTACGCACTCTGCCACACTGTCATGGGAGAATAGGGAGTTTTCAACTTCGGCGCAATACACGTTCTCACCGCCGCGCAATACCATTTCTTTCTTCCTATCGACCAGGAAAATAAAATCGGTCTCGTCAATGTAGGCGATGTCGCCGGTCTCCAGCCAACCGTCGACCATACTGTCGGGGCGATTTAGATAACCTTTAATTACGGGAGCACCACGCACCCACAGCTCACCGCGTTCGCCAACAGCGACGGTGTTGCCATCGTCATCGACGCACTTGGCTTCAAGTGTAGGAACGGCCCTGCCAACGCTCGCGGGCTTGTCTAGTAGGTAGTCGCCTGCGCAGGCCGCGATTATTCCGCAGGTTTCGGTCATGCCGTAGCCTGCGCCGGGGCGTGCGTTTTTCGTTCCCTCTTCTAGTTTGGCGACCAAGTCTGGCTGCACAGCGGCGCCGCCGCCGCCAATACTTTGTAAGCTGCTGGTATCTCGAGTAGCGAAATCGGGATGCAGTAACATTTCGCGAGACATCATGGGCACCGCGCTAAAGGTTGTGACTTGCTCCTTTTCGATGATGCGCAATGCGTCCGCGGCATCCCATTTATAGGTGTGCACCAGTTTACCACCCACCATCGTAATGAGTTGAGCGACACAGTTATTTGCGGTGACGTGAAATAGTGGGGTGGCCAGTAGGGCGCATAATTGTTTGTTCGGGTCCTGCACAGGCGGTTCTTCGCCCTTACTGCGTGCCAGAGCAATAGGTGGAACAGAATTGATAAAGGCAAGGTTCATTATATTAGACGTACAACCGCGATGCGTGAGTTGAGCACCTTTGGGTTTGCCGGTTGTGCCCGAGGTATAGAAAATACAGGCATCACTCTCTGGATCAATAGCGACTTCGGGTAGAATTGGTTCGGCTGCTATGGCATCGGACCACGGCGTAGTGCCTTCATGGGCTCCACCGAGTCTGACGCCCAACGTGGCAATATTTGGAAACTTGTCTCGGACTTCCTCAAAGCGTTCCAGCCGTTCGCGATCACAGATAAGCACTTTGGGCTCTGAATCTTGCAAGGCGTATTCAATCTCCTGAGGTACCCACCAGGCATTCATGCCCACAGCAACGGCTCCCATAGAGGTAATAGCCCAATAGGCCAGCATCCATTCGGGGTAGTTTCTCATTGCTATAGCGACGCGGTCACCGGGCACAATACCGTGCAGATGCAACCAGTTTGCTACGGCCGCGCTTTGGGTGTGAGCCTGCGCATAAGTAATGCGCTCGTCTTCGTAGATGAGATATTCACGATCGCCATAAGGGGCTGTACTCAGCCAGAACTCGCGCAAAGAATTGGGCGCGTGGGTAAAACTGCGGGTGGGAACCCCGCGCACGTCAATTGTAACTACTTCAAACATCTGTCCCGGAGCGATCTGTTCATTCCAGACCGCGTTGAGTTCTTCGTACATGTATTAAACCTCTGCTTGTGTTTTTAAAAGGGCTGAAGAGCGATACAACGCTCTAAAAATTATAGCCCACTGTAAGACCGTAGGTGCGAGGCTCAAGCAGGAACTGATTGGTTGCCAGGCCCACGTTCTGATCACCCAGATATTGGCCTGTTACATGGTCATCGTCCTGGATGTTGCGTATCCAGCCTTCGGCATACCAAGTGTCGTCTGCACTGGCCAGAAACAGGCTGGCGTTCC
>JBLHSI010000126.1:0-8946 GCA_047626655.1 Halioglobus sp. | reverse complement strand
CTAGAGGTAGTAGAGAAATGCTGCTTTACTCACGCGACCATTCGGTCGCAGAAGGGCTCAATTATATTGCTACGTGGAATTCGGGCATGCTATCGCAGGCCGATATCGGTGCTGCATTGGCTGCGCAGTTGAATACCGAAGTCGCTGTTTTTGAAGACTGATCCTACGTTTCTGGAAACCATATGATGTCTATACCGAGATGGCTAGGGCGCCCCTGGCTGCATTTTCTAGTATTGGGGTTTGTCCTGTTCCGTCTTGAAGCGACGCTTTTTCCTCCACCTAAACCCGTTGTTGGGCCACTGCCGATGTCCCGTATTGATGCCTTGCAAGAGCAATGGTTTGCCAGTACTGGGCGGCTGCCCTCAGCAACACAATCTGAACGCATGATTCGCTCAGAGCTGGACCGGGATATGTTGTTTCAGCGAGCGTTAAAACTTGACGTCCATTTAAATGACACCGTGGTCTACCAGCGGCTGCTGCGCAATATGGGTTTTTTGCAAATGTCCGAAGGTAAAACGGACAATGAGCTGTATCGAGAAGCGCTGGATATGCGGCTGCACCTGAGCGATGAGGTGATCAAACGCCGCCTGATACAAATCATGGAGCAGTTTTTGCTAGCGGGTAATCCGCCGACCCCGCCTAGCGAAACACACATTGAAGCCGAATTTGCCAAGCGCAGCGAGGAGTTGCGCCGCCCGGCCAGATATTCGATACAACACTTATACTTCAATCGAGCGCGCGAGGGAGAGGTCGCACAGGTCATCGCGACCATCACAGAAAGGGGTCTTTCTGCCGAGCAAGCCCGTGCGATGAGCTCGCCATTTTTACCTGGGTACAGTTTCAATAATCAGTCTCCCGACCAACTCGCTAGACATTTTGGTGGTAGTTTTGTAATGAATCTCACCGAGGCTTCACCCGTGGCTGGTCAATGGCTGGGGCCGATTCGATCTACCTACGGATTGCACTATGTGTGGGTAGAGTCTATTGACCCTGAGCGCGACGCCCGACTGGAAGAAGTACACGGGCAAATACAGCGAGACCTCGCGATGCAGGCAAAGCGGGACGCACTGCAGGACGCCATAACGAGACTGCGCGAAGACTATGTGGTGATCTTATGAAGTTAGCACGTATTGGTCTTGTTCTACTGATGGGTATTTTGCTCGCTCAGGCGGCACACGCACATCGCTTTGCGCCCTCGCTGCTCAAGCTCACTCAAATTGCGTCGCAGCAATATAGCGTGGTGTGGAAGACTCCGGCTACGGCCACCAGCAATATCCCACTTATCCCTGTATGGCCTGCGACCTGTGAGGTTCTGGAGGCCAGCCCCGTGCAGCAAGAAGGTACAGGTAAAGTGGCTACCTGGAAGTTGCTGTGTGCCAGTGACGTTCAAGGCTTAATCGGGGAAACATTAGCGGTGACGGGGTTAGTCGAAAATCAGGCCTCGGCCCTGCTTATGCTCGACTTGTTAGACGGGCGCCATTATCAACAGGTCCTCACCGGCACAGATTCACAATTTGTCATTCCCATTGACCCGGGTAGTGCTGAGGTCATGAAAAACTATACGGTTTTGGGCATTGAGCACATTTGGGGTGGAATTGACCACCTGCTCTTTGTATTTGGTTTGCTGCTCTTGGTTGGGGGTGGCTCTCGCTTGTTATGGACAATTACGGCATTTACCGCGGGCCACAGTATTACCTTATCTTTGGTGACCTTGGGTTATTTTAACTACCCTGTCGCATTGGTCGAGTTTACTATTGCGTTGAGTATTTTTGTTCTGGCTGTTGAGTTAACTCGCCGCAATACAAATGACTTGGTCCACAGGCATCCTTGGTGGCTGGCAGCAGGCTTTGGTTTGCTGCATGGAATGGGCTTTGCTGGGGCGCTGGCCGAAACGGGTTTGCCGCAAGACAATATACCCTTGGCGCTGCTGTTCTTTAACGTGGGTATCGAAATTGGTCAAATAGCCTTCATCGTAGGTGCAGTTGCTATCTGGTGGTGGTTAAAACGTTCGGTGGGCCCGTGGCAGACGCAATTGCGCCCAATCCCAATCTACATCCTGGGAAGCTTGTCTGTTATGTGGTGTATTCAGCGCGGCCTGGAGGCGTTAGCCTAGCCCACCTAGGGATTGCCAGGCCATGCTTCCATGTTAATGAATGGGTGAAACGACAGTTCGATACCCTCGCGAATAAACGCTTTATTCTCTAATAGATTACGGCGGCGAACAAAGTTCCCCGTGGATGAGCGGCTGTTGATTGCGTCGGTGGCATCTAAACCACCGCGACTGACGAATACACGTTCCAAATCCATGTTGTAAATACTCACCTGCATAGACGCAACGGAGGCGGGCTTATACCAATCGAAGTCACTGGAGACACTATTGCCGGGTCCCTGTAGACTCGGTTTTCTGTTCACGCCGTCCCAACGTGCGATGTGCTTTTGGCCAACCTCGAACGCGACCTCAAGTTGCACCAGGTCGGTAAACACAAAAGCATCTAAGCCAGCACTCTCCATTTGTCCCTTTACACTGACCATTATTTGGGAAAAAGTCTTCATGTTGATTTTACCCGTAGTGGGGTCGGTGGGGTCACCAAAAGCGCGCACGGCCGTATTCCAGTGCTGTTTAAAATCTCGCTGAGGCAGCACCTTGTAGCCGTTTTCCTTTAGGTACTGGGTCACATATCCATCAATGCGTTTTTCTTCTTTGGCTAAATAGGAGCGCGAACGTACACCCAAATTAACGTGGGGAATAACCACGGTTTTAATTGGAGACTTGGCTTGTAGTTCCTGATTAAGCTCATAGGGAAATACAGAGGGGTTGTAGGTGGGCGCTCCAGCGCAGCCAACAAGAGTAAAAACCACGAGGGTGATAAGGCTAGGTAAACGCATAGTAAATCTCAATCCGGTATAGTGTGCGCATGGTAGCAAAAACTTTCCCAAGACACAGCGCTCTTTGGCTATAAAACTGCATCACAGTGAAGTAGGTCCTGATCGGGGACCCGCGGTAGTGTTATTGCACGGCCTTTTTGGTACAGGCAGCAATTTAGGAGCCGTGGCGCGTGCCCTCAAAGATGATTTTCGCATCTACAGTGTCGATTTGCCCGACCACGGCAAGTCTGACTGGTTGCAGCATGCCGATATTCCTTCAATGGCTGAGACGGTTATCTCCTGGATGGACACTCAAGATCTGCAGGAGGCGCTGTTTGTAGGGCACTCTCTGGGAGGCAAGGTGGCTATGCAGTTAGCACTGGGCAGTCCAGCGCGAGTGCGCGCGCTATGCGTAGCCGACATCGCTCCCGTTCAATATCAGCCGCATCACGATGCCATATTGGCCGGTTTGGCTGCAGTGACCGACGCGCTCTGCCATTCTAGAACAGACGCAGATGACGTACTCGCTGACTATGTCCGTGAGCAAGCGGTGCGTCAGTTTTTGTTAAAAAGCCTTAAACCAGACGCGGCGGGACAGTATCGGTGGCTATTTAATGTTCAGGGAATTGTCGCTAACTATGCTTCTATTCTTGCGGCCCCCACTGGCGGCAGCGTATTTTCCGGACCCACTTTGTTTGTGAAGGGTGAAGATTCAGATTATATTTTACCGGCCTATCAAGACGCCACACTCACTCTGTTTCCTGCCGCTACCATGAAAACTATGGCTCACTGCGGCCATTGGTTACACGCGCAGAACCCCGTCCTATTTAACAGCATCATTCGTCGTTTCTTACTGGACGTGGGTGGCCTAACTAAAGCATTGGGCAATAGCTGATGGCGCGCCGTTTTGCTATGCTGGCGCCGCAGAGAGTCATTGCATAACAGCTGAGGAGTAGATGGGTGCAAATTCCGGAAGGGTTTAAACAATTGGCAGGCGTGAGCCCGGCCGAGGATGATATTGGACCTTTTTATTATAGAAAAAGCGACCAGGGATTACGCTTGGGCTTTTTCGCACAGCAAAAAAATTGCAATGGCTTGAAAACAGTACACGGCGGCGTACTGATGTGTTTTGCCGATTATTCCGCCACTATGCTCGCACTCAGTGGTGTGAAGGAAAATTGTGCCACTATAAGTTTCACCAGTGATTTTATGGCGGCCGCAAAACTGGGTGACTGGGTGGAAGGTAGTGGTGTGGTGGTGAAGCGAACCGGGTCTATGACTTTTCTGCGCGGCCAGCTGCAAGTCGGCGAAGAGCTGGTGTTAACATTTCAAGCCGTTATGCGACGATTAAAGAAGCCCACTTGAATATCAGCGTGAGAACTTAATATGTATTTTACGCTAGGCGAAGTTCTGGTCGTGTTTGCACTGGGTGCGGTGAGCCTGTTTTTTTTCAGCGCGATACGTGTGCGTGAATTGGCAATACAGGCCGTTGCGAAAGCCGGCAGAGATGACGACTTTCAATTACTTGATCAGTCTGTTCATATACAGCGCATGTCATTTAGCCGAGATTCCCAAGGGCGCTGGAAAATTTGGCGGCAGTATCGGTTTGACTATAGTTACGACGGCGTAGAGCGCCGCCAGGGCCACATTATCATGCTCGCAAAGCACCAGCAGGCACTGGTTATCAGTGAGCGGCAGACCACGCTACATTAGCGGCACCTGCGGTAGTCTTTTATTTCTTAATCTGCGAGCTCAGCATTTTCGCAATCTTTTCTCCGTAGGGTGGAAGCGTCCCAGCCAGTTTGGCAATATCGACAAAACCTTGTTGATAGACTGCCCTTGCGTGACTAAAAGTACGAAAGCCATCGCGGCCGCGATAATTACCCTGACCGCTATTGCCGGTGCCGCCAAAGGGTAACTCGTCACAGGCGACATGCATGGCAATGGCATTAATCGATACACCGCCAGAAATAGTCTCTGCAATGACTTTCTCTTGTTCAGCTTTGTTAGTACCGAAATAATACAGAGCAAGCGGGCGCTCCCTTTCATTGATAAAGTCGATGGCGTCCTGCACATCGCTATAGGGCTTGATGTTGAGTAGGGCGCCAAATATCTCCTCGGTCATACAAGCCAGAGAGTCATCGGGATCAACCACCAAGTGCAGTGCTATTTTGCATTGCTCGGGTGTGAGCCCCTGCTCATTTTCAGGGCACAGAGGAATAACCCGTGTACCTGCATCGCGTGCCTCTTTAATGTAGGTGCCGACCCGATCATAGTGTCGGTCGTTAATACACGATACAAAATCGGGGTTGGTCTGGACGGTAGGGAACTGCTCGCGCACAACTTCTTTACAGCGCCTGATGAATGCTTCGAGCCTACTTTGCGGAACGAAACAATAATCCGGACTGATACAAAGCTGCCCACCATTCATACTTTTGCCGGTAATTATTCGTTCGGCAGCTAAGTCGATATTATAATCATCGCCAATGATAACAGGTGACTTTCCACCCAGCTCCAACGTCACTGGCACCATATTTTCGGCAGCGGCTTTCATGACGAGTTTGCCAATGCTGCTGGCCCCGGTAAAAATCAGGTGATCGAGGGGGAGGGCGCTGAACGCTGCTCCTACTTCTGGGCCGCCCGTCACAATGGCGATTTCTGATTCCTCAAAGTACTGGGAAAATAGCTGTTTCATTAACAGGGAGGTGTGCGGGGTGAACTCAGAAGGTTTAATCATTGCTCGATTACCAGCACCAAGTACGTCGGCCAACGGGCTGAAAATCATATTCACCGGTACATTCCACGGCGTCATGATGCCGACCACACCCTTGGGCTGGTAATGCACATGGGCCTTGGCGCCAAATAGATTCATCGGAATTGGCGCAGAGCGCTTCTCCGGCTTCATCCATTTCTTAATGTTCTTTTTGACATGCTTTAGGCTGCCGACCGAGTTCATGATATCCATCATTTGAGTGACATACTTAGAGCGACAGGAAAAGTCGGCTTCGACCGCCTCACATATAGCCGGCTGGTTATCGACCAACAGGGCGATGCAGCGATCTATTCGGTCGACCCGGGTCGCCAGTTGCACCGGTCCTTCTGCCCGGAAGGCCGCACGTTGTGTCTCGAGAAGAGCCTGAAGCTCAGCGGAAACCGACCCTTTTATCGCGGCAGCAGTCATTTTGTTGTCCTCTCTTTTTTGGCGTCTTGCAATATCATGTCGGCGCATTTTTCACCGATGACGATGGAGGTGGCATTAGTGTTGCCGGAAATAATGGTTGGCATTATCGATGCGTCGGCGATTCTCAGTGACTTGATACCCTTCACCTGTAACCGATCGTTCACGACCGACATTTTGTCCTTGCCCATTTTACAGGTCCCTACCGGGTGATAAACCGATTCCGCCTCTGCACGAATGTAAGCGAGTATCTCCTCGTCACTTTGGCTGTGGCGCCCCGGCTTAAACTCTTCTCCTCTGTAGCGGTCTAACGCCGGGGCGTCGAATACGTCACGCACTTTGCGTACCGCCGCGATCAGTGTCTTTTTGTCGCTGTCGGTGGCGAGATAGTTGGCCTTAATATTGGGGTGTTTTTCCGGGTCAGTTGAATTGATATGAACACTGCCGCGACTCTCTGGACGCAGTTGGCAAACGGTTGCTGTAGTGCCGGGTGCTGTTTTCAAATTTCCCTTGCCATCGGCTTCGCTCGCGGCAGGCGCAAAGTGAACCTGGGCCATTGGGCGAGTTTGTTCTTCATCTGTGCGAAAGAAAAGACCTGCCTGGGCGGCGGGGTGGGTGAGTAGGCCCTTTCGACGAAATAAAAACTTGAAAATATTTTTAATAAGATGGTGCGGGCGAGTCTCTTCGTAGAACGTGGTTACACCGTGCAATCCCTGAAGGATATTAATGGTGAGGTGATCCTGAAGGTTTTCACCAACGCCCGGCAGGTGCTTTTGTACTGGAATGTTCAAGGCGTCGAGTCGTTCCTTATCCCCGATACCCGATAATTCCAATAACTGAGGGGAATTTATGACCCCGGCACACACAATAACTTCGCGTCGAGCGTAGGCCGTTTTTACCACCTTACTCTTTCCTGCAGTCTCACTGTATTCCAAGCCAACAGCCGCGCCATCTTCAATAAGTATCTTGCGGCTCAGTGCGCCGGTGACGATAGTTAGATTGGGTCTGTTCTCGCATAATTTGAGGTAGGTTTGGGCGGTGCTTTGGCGAACCCCATTCCTAATATTATGTTGATAAAATCCAGCGCCTTCCTGACTGGCCCCGTTGAAGTCTTCGTTATAGGGCATACCTGTTTGAACGGCGGCATCCAAAAATAAATCGGCCAGCTCGAGCTTGTCCTCGTTTTGAACGTTCTGTACCCACAGTGGACCGCCATAGCCGTGGTAGGCGCTTGCGCCCTCAGCTTTATGCTCGGAGCGCTTAAAGTACGGCAGTAGCTCGCTGTAAGACCATCCCTTATTGCCCGCCGCCGCCCAGCCTTCGTAATCTTCCTTCTGACCACGGATATAGACCATGCCGTTTATCGAGCTTGTGCCACCCAGTACTCGCCCGCGAGGCCAGCTCATTTTGCGGTCATCCATGTGTGTTTCGGCGTCTGTTTCGTAACACCAGTTGTGTTTGGGGTCCTTCATAAGAAACGCGAAGCCCAGCGGTATATGCAATACGGGGTTGCGATCGGGTCCGCCAGCCTCCAGTAGTAATACTTTGCGACTGGCCTCAGTGGATAGGCGATAGGCGAGGGCGCAGCCTGCTGAACCGGCGCCAACGATAATGTAGTCGTACTGGTCTTTTATATTTGTCATAGGCCCGTGTGAGTACAAGAGTCAATCTGAAGGGTCGATTGTGCACCACTGTAGCGCCGTCGGCACGTATTATGGCGAATGGTAGGCGTCGAGTTTAATGCGATGAACCAGAGCGGCAAGAAGGAGCTGTTGATTAAAGCGGGCGGGTCGTGTATTAGGCCAATACAAGTCGTTACCTATCGGTGAGGTAGTCATCATTTTTTTCCACAGATTCTGTGGATAACTCAGTGCATAAATTGTTAAAGCAGGCACGCAGCTGAGTGAGTTCGGGATAAGCTACAGATTGGTTAAATTTTATACAATAGTAATAAAAACATATTTATCAATGAGTTGCGGCGTCTTTGTAATGTAAAAAATCTTAGATATAGGCTAAGTCTGTGAAAGTCGAATTTAGGCTTGATGTTGTGCATAACATTTCCCGAGGTGCTACCAAAAGTAACCAATGTATGATCGTGGGAACATTGCTAGAGCAGGCTTGGGTAACAGTAAAATAGCCAGTAGCGGGAAGCTCTATTTCTATAGCTTATATCGTACCGTCAAGAATTATTTTCGGTGTTACCGCCTCGGTAGACACAACCCGAGGTGCAGGTCTCTCGGATCTCTACGGCGGACAGCATGGGTACCGTTGGCTTCAAGTTTTGCCAAATCCACTGTGCAATGTTTTCACTGGTTGGGTTTTCCAGTCCCGGAATGTCATTTAGGTAATGGTGATCAAGCTGCTCGTAGAGCGGCGCGAAGAGGCTTTTTAGTTCGCCGAAGTCCATCACCCAGCCCGTGGGTTCGGTCACTTCACCTGAGACGCAAATGCGCACACGAAAGGAATGGCCGTGCAATCGAGCACACTTATGACCAGCGGGAACATTGGGCAGTCGGTGCGCTGCTTCAAAGTCAAATTCTTTGTAGATTTCCATAGTCTTACGCTCTGTGGGAATGCGCTAATTTTACTACTAAAATCAATAACTTTTCACAGTTGTATTTTTTTTTGCATTTTTCTTCAAGAGAGTTTGACAGCCACATTTATATCTCTATAATGCGCGTTCTCGGTAGGGGGTGATTAGCTCAGCTGGGAGAGCATCTGCCTTACAAGCAGAGGGTCGGCGGTTCGATCCCGTCATCACCCACCATTTCTTTTTTTTGGAAATGTATATCGAAGTAGTAACTGCCGTGGACCGGTAGTTCAGTTGGTTAGAATGCCGGCCTGTCACGCCGGAGGTCGCGAGTTCGAGTCTCGTCCGGTCCGCCATATTAAAAACCCAAGTA
>JBLHSI010000125.1:0-8977 GCA_047626655.1 Halioglobus sp. | reverse complement strand
CGCGCATCGTCATGCTGGCCGAAACACTCGACCTATTGGAAAAGGGCGGCCACAAAAAGGGTGATGTTTTTGCCGTCGCAAGAGTTGCAGGAATACAGGCTGCCAAAAAGTGTTCCGATCTAATACCGCTGTGCCATCCATTGATGCTAACGGCGGTCGATGTTCGTTTTACGACAGATAAAGCTGCGTGTTCGGTGTCGATAGAAGCTACTTGTAAAGTTTCTGGCCAAACGGGTGTTGAAATGGAAGCACTAACGGCGGCTTCTGTCGCTGCGCTCACAATCTACGATATGTGCAAGGCGGTTGATCGTGGTATGCAGATAGAAGCTATTGCCCTGATAGAAAAACAAGGTGGTAAATCGGGTCATTGGACGCGCTCGGAATCTCCCGACCAATGAGTCTGCGGATTCTTTTTTTCGCTCAGATTAAAGAGCAGCTAGGCTGTTCTGAGTTGATCCTCGAATGGGCTGAAAATAGGGCTACGGTCGATAGCTTGCATGCGTATTTATGTGACAAAAATGGTGATCTTTGGCGCGAAATACTGTCGCAGGACAATATCATTCGAGCCGTTAACCAAACCGTGTCCACAGGTGATTGTGCTCTGTGTGACGGCGATGAAGTGGCTTTTTTTCCACCTGTCACTGGAGGCTAGAGTGGCTGAGGGTTTTGTAATTGTTCAGGAGCACGATTTTGACTGTAATGAGTTACAGCGGGCATTATTGGCTAAAGATTGCCGCGATGGTGCCCTGTGCTCATTTGTAGGTTTTGTTCGGTCTGATAAAGGTACTGATGGCTTCCAGTCGATGGTTTTGGAGCACTACGAAGGAATGACACAGAGCAGTATCACACGGATTGTCCAGCAGGCAACCGAGCGCTGGGATATTCACTGCACCGGTGTAGTTCACCGCGTGGGGAAACTGTTGCCGGGTGAGCAAATAGTCTGGGTAGGGGTTGCTTCAGGGCATAGAGAAGCCGCGTTTAATGCCTGTGAATATATAATGGATTACCTGAAAACGGATGCTCCCATTTGGAAAAAAGAAATTGGTGAGCGGGATGAGAAGTGGGTGGCCGCTAAAGTTAGCGATACAGAGCGATGCAAGCGTTGGAACGAGGTCTAGTCGCCGCTACCTGATAACCCGAATAGGGGATGCGCGCGGTCTCAGCAAAAGATTCAATACCGCATAGTGGTGGGCATTACAAGATGCTGCCGATCAGTATAATTAGTTTTGAGTATGGAGAGTTGTAAATGAGTATCGATGGTCGTCATTTAAGGGATGCTTTGGGGCGTTTTGCCACGGGTGTGTGCGTTATTACAACAGGCGACGAGGGCAAGCCTGTCGCGATGACAGTCAATTCTTTTGCTTCGGTATCGCTGGACCCTCCATTGATTTTGTGGAGCCTGCAAAACAACTCTGACCTATACCATCGTTTTTCAGCTCCCAAGTATTTTGCAGTGAATGTGCTGGCTAAAGAACAGCAAGATCTCGCCAATCTTTACGCTAAGAAGGGCGATCATGCTCTGCAAGACGAACACTATCGCGTGGGTAAATATGGCTCACCTGTGATTCGTGATGCCCTGACCACGCTGGAGTGTGAGTTTGAAACCTCATACGCCGGCGGTGATCATCTCATTATTATCGGCAGGGTCCGCGATATGCATACTAGGCCCACGGGCTTACCGTTGTTGTTTTTCTCGGGCGCATACCGAGAAATTCACTAAATTCTCAGGCTGACGTGATTTATACCGCAGCGTCATATTTGGTTCGCGCAATGACTCCCCAGAGCATCTGGCTTATACTCTAACCCTTGCTTTTGTCACGGTCACAACGCCATGAAATTTTGCCCCAATTGCGGCACTACAACTACCAAACAGATCCCCGAGGGCGATGATAGAGAGCGTCACGTCTGCGCCGCGTGTGATCTCATTCATTACAGCAACCCCAAGGTCATTGTTGGTTGCGTCCCTTATTATGAGGGCCGCATTTTGTTGTGTAAGAGGGCTATTGAACCGCGCCGCAACTACTGGACACTGCCGGCCGGATTTATGGAAAATGGTGAAACCACTTTACAGGGAGCAGCTCGCGAAACCTGGGAAGAGGCGAGGGCCAGAGTGAGTAACCTGGAACTCTATCGGATTTTTGACGTGCCCTACATCAGCCAGGTGTATATGTTTTATCGGTGCGATTTGGATAGAGGGGAGTTTGGTGTGGGTCCGGAAAGTCTAGAGACCGAACTGTACGAAGAGAAAGACATCCCTTGGGACAATATCGCATTCCCTGTCATACACAAGACCTTGAAATCTTTTTTTATCGATGAAGCACGCGGAGAATTCCCAGTGGAAGTGTCAGCGATTGACTACAAGCCGCGTCGTGCCTGAAAACTTACTAGACCCCCAACTGCTTATTCAATGTTTAGCAGGCGGTTGTGTCGTCCTAGTTTTATCGTTGATACTGCTAGACCTGCGCAGCAGAGAAAAGCTGAGGCAAAAAGCACAAGAGATTATGCTGCTTCAGTCCAGGCAGGAGCAATCACAGCTAAATATGCTTCGTTTGGATGACGCATTGGCGGAGGCGAAAGCGCAGCGCAATGAACTCCAGTCCAGTAATAATAGGTTGCATGAGAGTCAAGTCCGAACGGAAGAGCGCAGTCGAGAGTCTCTTCGAGCGGCAAGTGAAAAAATCGAATTACTGAAGACTGCTCGAGAGCAGATGACTGCTGAGTTTAACAATCTCGCTAATCGAATCTTCGATGAGAAGACAGAACGTCTGCTCCAGACTAATAAGACTTCGATGGAAACTACACTCAATCCCCTAAAAACTCAGCTTAGCGAGTTCCGCAAGAAAGTGGAGGATGTCTACGATAAGGAAACACGCGACCGTGTGTCGCTGCGTGTTGAGCTTGACCAGCTGAGGCAAATGAATAGCCAGTTGTCGCAAGACGCCGTGAACCTCACCAAAGCATTAAAGGGCGACAAGAAGATTCAGGGTAATTGGGGTGAAATAGTGCTCGAGCGTGTGCTTGAACAGTCCGGTCTCCGCAAAGGCTCAGAGTATGAAACTCAAGTAAATTTGCGTTCAGAGGATGGCAGCAGGCGAATACCCGACGTCATCATTCGCCTCCCGGACAATAAAGACGTCATCGTCGATGCCAAAGTATCATTGGTGGATTATGAGCAGTATGTTAACGCAGAATCTGACGTAGACAAGGACGCTGCTCTGCAACGCCATGTTAGCGCCGTGGGAAATCACATTGCAGGCTTGTCGCTCAAAGGTTACGAGACGTTAGAGGGGATCCGGTCACTGGATTTTGTGTTGATGTTTATCCCAATAGAGTCGGCATTTAGCGCAGCTTACGATGCCGACCCCGACATGTTTCTTCGCGCTACGCAGAAACAGATTATTATAGTGAGTCCCACTACGCTGCTGGTGACTTTGCGCACTATTCAAACGATATGGCGCTATGAGTATCAAAATCGTAATGCCGAAAAAATTGCAGCTCAGGCTGGTGGCATTTTTGATCAGTTTGCATTGGTGATCGAGTCTCTGGATGAAGTCGGTCGAAATATCGATAAAGCCAAGGATTCTTTTGATCACATGCACAAACGTATTAGCACCGGCAAGGGTAATTTGGTTCGCCGTGTACAGCAGCTAGAAGAACTGGGTGCCCGCACTAAGAAAAAACTATCTCCCTCGGTTACCGATAGGGCGGACGAAACGCCGCTAGTAGGACTTGACACAACAACTCAAAGCACTCAATAGGAAGAATAATCATGGCACTACCCAAAGTAGGCAATATGGCCCCTGCGTTTACCTTACTGGATGAGCAGGGCGAGAAAGTTAGTCTAAAACAGTATCGCGACGACAAGAATGTGGTGCTGTATTTCTACCCCAAAGCGATGACTCCGGGATGCACCGTACAGGCCTGTGGTATCCGCGATAGCAAACGTGCATTTAGTAAGACCGATACGGTTGTGTTGGGTGTGAGTCCGGATGCTGTCGTTAGACTAGGGCGCTTTATTGAAAAACAGGATCTGAATTTTACCCTGTTGTCTGATGAAGACCACGCCATCACTGAGAAGTATGGTTGTTGGGATTTGAAGAAGTTTATGGGTAGAGAATTCATGGGCGTTCTGCGCACTACGTTTATTATCGGCAAAGACGGTCGCGTAAAACACATCATGTCGAAGGTTAAAACCAAGTCCCATCACGACGATGTATTGGCAATCATCCATGATATGGGCCTGGATAAATGATCCTAAAGCGCTGCAAGCGTCCGGCAATAGCACAGGGATTTTCTTCATGTTGAACTATCTATATGACGATACGCCTGACCATGGAACCACCCGGGAAGTGATGCCGGGGGTTCGCTGGCTGCGCATGCCGTTGCCCATGGCTTTGGACCATATTAATCTTTATTTAATCGAAGACCATGACGGATGGTGGGTTATCGATACGGGGATGGCGATTGGTCCTACGCAGGCATTGTGGGAGGAAATATTCGCCAAGGAATTGGGCGATAAACCGGTCAAAGCAGTGCTGTGTACCCACATGCATCCCGATCACATCGGTATGGCGGGGTGGTTGTGTGAAAAGTGGCGTGTACCGCTTTATATGACACGTGCTGAATATCAAAGTGGTCTCAACTTTACCCGTATGGAAAAGCACCACTTTAGTTGGACATCCGAGGAGCATTACACAAGGTCCGGTTTTAAGCCCGATCAAATCGAGAAAATGCGGGAAAAATACGGTGGTTTTTCTTCCATTGTTACACCTATGCCGGGCGCCTATAACCGTTTGCATGATGGTGATAGTTTGTTGATTAATGGCCAGCGATGGAGAATTATAGTGGGTAGCGGGCACAGCCCGGAACACGCCTGCCTATTTTGCGAATCGCTCAATGTACTCATCTCCGGTGACCAGGTGATCCCTAGAATTACCTCTAATGTGAGCGTTAGTTCAGGTGAGCCCGAGGGCAATCCACTTAAAGAATGGTTAGCCTCTCATGAATATTTTTTGAATGTGCTTCCCTCAGACTCTCTAGTATTACCTGCCCACAACACACCTTTTTACGGCTTGCATGAGCGACTGCGATTTCTTATTGACCACCACGGGGAGCACTTGCTGGCATTGGAGCAAGCTCTCACCGAACGCAGTCAAAATGCCATGGAGCTATTGCCTGTATTGTTTAAACGAAAATTGAGTAACGAGCATATCGGCTTGGCGGTGGGTGAGTGCGTTGCACATCTCAACTTCCTGCACCAGCGCGGGCAAGTCTCACGTGAAGTAGATGCCGATGGCCACTACGTGTACCGGTCGGTCGACGACACACTTCCACAACGATTACGCCAGCAGAAACATCGCGCTATCGAGGATGTACCTGTTCAAGTTTAAAGAGAGCTACAAACGATGACTATGCCTTCTAATATTGGAATTATCGATCTCATGCTCGCGGTGCCCAGTGAGGATAACAGCGCCTATTACGAGTGGATTAAACCGATGCTCATGGACCGGGAAAGTCATGAACAATTTTCCATGCCTGCGCAGTATATGTTTAAAGACATCCCCGAGACGCCTGATAGTGCAGATTATATCGCCTACACTGTCGCGCAAATGGATAAGCACGGTATTGAACGAGCGATGATTGATGTGGGTGATTTTGGCGTGACTCATATCGAAGCGCTCAAGCGCCACCCCAATCGTTTTTTCGCCAGCTACGAGGCCAACCCTAATCGCGGTATGGATGAGGTGCGTAAAATTGTTCGTTTGCATCGTGAGTTCGATATTAGGGCGGTCACAGCAGCGCCGTCGATGATTTGTCCGCCGGTGCCCGTCAATGACAAAAAATGGTATCCCATTTATGCCAAGTTGGTAGAGTTGGATATCGCCTTTTGTCCTTGTATGGGCGTTCCCGGCCCGCGTGTCCCCATGGGGCCTCAACGCATGGAACTGTTGGATGAGGTGCTGTGGTTCTTCCCCGAACTGACTGTTGTCACCCGACATGGATGCGAACCGTGGACGGAGCTGGCCTGTAAGATGATGCTCAAATATCCCAATTTGCATTATATGACCAGTGCTTTTTCACCTAAATATTATCCCAGCGATATCATCGAATTTGCCAATAAGCGCGGATCTGGCCAAGTCATGTATGCGGGCTACTTTCCTATGGGGCTATCTCTGGATCGAATCTTCGCTGAAATGGGCGATGTGCCTCTGCGCGATGAGGTCTGGCCCAAGTTTTTGCGAGAGAATGCTATTCGGGTGTTTAAACTCGACTCTTAATTGATCAATCGCACATACCTGATACGGAGCTAGCTATGTTGTCTTTACAGGAAATATCAGATCGTTTGGAAATTGAAGATTTGATCAAAAACTATTCTCATGCTGTAGATAGCCGAGAATTTGACCGGTTTCGCGACTTCTTTACGCCTGATGCTCATATTGATTACAGTGCCTTCGACGGCAGTGTGGGCACATTGGAAGAGACTATTACCTTTCTTAAAAGCGCTGTCACGAGAGAGCTGTTCCCGCAGTGTCAGCACATGGTGAGCAATATATTACTTGATTTGAAAGGTGACACTGGCAAGGGCAGGGTAATGTGCCTCAACCCCATGCAAATGGCTCTTCCCGATGGAAGCAATCATGTGTTTATGCTGGGCCTTTGGTATTTGGATGACTATGTTCGGACCGCTGATGGCTGGCGAATGGCAAGGCGAGAAGAAGAAAAAAGTTGGACCTTTAACACGCCAGATTTTATGAATATGTGAGGGCGTTGGATGCTTCCACAACCAGGCTGCCGTGAGCATTATAGCGCCAGCGTCGAACACCACATGCTGTGTGATTAGCTGAATTGAATGTGTCGTTTGTGCCGCGCAGGATTCATCCGTTACACTGCGGTCCCCCAGAGTAAGACTGAGCACATTAATGGCAAAGATTATCACTTGCAATACCAATGGTATTCGCGCTGCTTCCCGCAAAGGCTTTTTTGAGTGGATGCTATCCGAGAGCCCTGATGTGGTCTGCATACAGGAAACCAAGGCGCAACAGGATCAACTTACCGACCCTCTTTTTCATCCGACGGGCTATCACTGCTACTACAACGATGCGATAAAAAAGGGGTATAGCGGGACGGCCTTGTACAGCAAGGTAAAACCCCAGCGTGTGATCAGGTCTCTAGGCTGGGATCCAGCTGACTCTGAGGGCCGCTATCTACAGGCCGACTTTAAGGGCTTAAGTGTGATATCCCTTTATCTTCCTTCTGGTTCAAGCGGCGATGCGGCGCAACAGCGAAAAGTTCTATTTATGGGCCATTTCATGGAGCATTTGCGTGCTCTTCGCCGCAAACGGCGAGAATATATCATTTGCGCCGACTGGAATATTTGCCACAAAGAAATAGATCTGAAAAACTGGCGCCCTAATCGCAAAAATTCGGGTTTCCTGCCAGAGGAACGAGCGTGGCTGGATGAGCTATATGACGAGGTGGGCTGGGTCGACTCCTTCCGTGTAGTGAATCAGGATGCGGATGAGTACACCTGGTGGTCCAATCGTGGGCAGGCTTGGGCAAAAAATGTGGGTTGGCGGCTAGATTATCAAATGATTACGCCCAAGCTAGCGCCCAAAGTGCTCAGTGCCAGTGTCTATAGAGACGAGCGCTTTTCCGACCACGCGCCGCACACAATGGAGTATGATTTAGATATCGAAAGCTAGTGAGTCTGAATTGCGGGGATTCGTTAAACCCTGTACATTAGCCTGCGATTTTAGCCACCTCAAAAGGACCACAATATCATGAGTTTTTTCATCGCTAACGCCAATGCTCAAACAGCGGGCGCAGCCCCTCCCGGAGGGGATTTGTTTCAGATCGCCTTTCTTATCGGCTTATTCGTCTTGTTTTACTTTATCGCCATTCGGCCCCAGCGCAAGCGCCAGAAAGAGCACACCGAGATGGTTTCGGCGGTTAATAAAGGCGACGAAGTGGTGACTAGCTCCGGCATCATGGGCAAGATTTCATCGTTAGATGACAACTACATGGTGCTCACAGTGTCCGAAAAGGTAGAACTTAAATTTCAGCGGGTTCATATCCATGCTGTGTTGCCAAAGGGCACGCTAAAGTCCATTAGCTAATCGTGGACCTACCTTATCCGCGTAAGATTGATCTAGCCTGCACTCCCACTCCGCTGCAGTTGTTGGAGAGGGCAAGTGCAAAATGGGGTTTAGGGCATCGTCTGTGGATAAAGCGAGATGACCTTACCGGCAGCATTTTAAGTGGTAATAAGGTCCGCAAGCTTGAGTTTATTGCGGCCCACGCTCAAGATCAGGGCTGTGACACTCTAATTACCTGTGGGGGACTGCAAAGTAACCACTGCCGTGCCACCGCTTTCGTTGGCGCTCAGCTGGGTATGAAGGTCCACCTTATCTTGCGCGGTGAAGCGCCTAACGATAAAGATGGAAATTACTTGCTGGATCACCTAGCGGGCGCCCAGGTGAGTTGTTATCCGGCTAAGCAGTACTTTCGCGAACAGGAGTCCCTGTTTGCTCATTGGCAGGATCATTACGCCCAAATGGGCCACAAAGCCTTGTTGATCCCAACCGGCGGCAGCGATGGCGTTGGTGTCTGGGGTTATATTTCCGCCTGTGAAGAGTTACGAGACGACTTTGCAGGCGCCGGAATACGGCAAGCACATATAGTCACTGCGTCGGGTTCCGGTGGCACCCAGGCCGGCCTCAGCGCGGGAGTGCAATTACTTGCATTGCCTGCCACTGTGTGGGGTGTCAATGTCTGTGATGATGAACAGTATTTTATTGATAAGGTGAATGATGATATCGCCGATTGGCAAGAGCGCTATGAGAATGTCCCCGCCTGTAACGTCAGTCCCAACGTGATAGACGGTTATGTCGGCCCTGGATATGGGGAGGCAGGACCTGAGATATTTGATCTAATTGCTGAATTGGCTCGATTGGAAGGCATCGTACTCGATCCCGTC
>JBLHSI010000124.1:0-9048 GCA_047626655.1 Halioglobus sp. | reverse complement strand
ACAACTGATCAGGATGTACCCGAGTTATAAGTTTTAGACATGCCGAAGTGGTGGAATTGGTAGACACGCCATCTTGAGGGGGTGGTGAGCTATGCTCGTGCGGGTTCAAGTCCCGCTTTCGGCACCAATATATGTTGTACTAGGTTCTCCTAAGTACTCCTGGGCCCCGTCATTTGGGGCTTTTTTATGTTTCGAGTTCTCCCAGGTTCTCCTTGTATCTCATCGAAATGATGGTATCGGACTTCCTTAGATCGTCGATACCATCATTTTACGGAAGGCGATACCATCAAGCTTGGCGGGGAGTGAGCAATGGCGAGTCTTACAGACACAGCGTGTAAAAACGGCAAGCTGGCCGATAACAGGTACTGGCAGTTAACTTGGCAGAACCGACAGGTGTGCTTAAGGCCGATATCACGACATTTCAGATACTGGCCATATGTCATGATACTTTACACAATTGACTTTTATATGGGTGCTAATTTCCGTAAATGCTTGATTTCTATGGGATGGTATAAATCTTGCAACTAGCTTAAACAACTAAGAATTATTTACCTCTGGTTCCTGTACAGCGAGGGCTCCTGATGCTCAAGTAATCACTCGACCTTAATGGGTGTGCAGGGTCACGGGGTGCAAATGCCAAATTGCTTTACTTTTTGAAGATGACTATTCCTAAACCGCTTTATGAAAATTAACACTGGAAGTTTAATATGTTTTCTCTAATCAACGTTCGCGCCCTGTGCGTGTTTGTCTTTACATTATCTGTATCGGGATTGACCCACGCTGCGTATTCGCAGATTGTTTCATTTGGTGACAGTTTGTCGGACGTCGGCAATGCAGGTAGGTTTTCCAACGGCCCGGTATGGGTTGAAGATCTGGCCCAAATTCTGGGGCTGCCGGTAGCCACAGCCTCTACCGAGGGCGGTACTAATTACGCCTGGGGTGGTGCCAGAACGACTGGATCTGGCGTCCCATCTACAAATGACCAAGTATCAGAGTATCTGTCAAACGTCGGTGGTATTGCTGATTCCGCGGCGCTTTACACTATTCTCACCGGTAGTAACGATGTCGGGGGTGTGGCTACCGGCGCTAACACCATCCCTGGTCTTCTGGCCGATGCCGCAGCTGTAGCCTCGCTTGCGAGCACCTTAGTGCAGGCCGGTGCACAAAGTATACTGGTTGTTAATTTACCCGACCTTGGAATTACTCCCCTAGTCGACGGCTTCGAAGCACTGGCGACTACTGCCACTCAAATTTTCAACGATGTACTGCTGCAAGGATTAGACACCCTGGGGTCTTCAAATATTCTGTTTCTTGACCTTTTTACCCTTAGCCAACAGCTTGCTGCTGACCCACCTGCATATGGTCTGAATAATGTGGATGATAATTGCTTGGTCACTACCGGCGGACTCGGGTCGGCGTGTGATACCTATTTATTCTGGGACAATATACACCCTACCGCGGCCGGCCATCATTTGATTGCACTGGAAGCGGCCGCTACTGTAGTGCCTCTACCAGCGGCACTCTGGCTATTCGGCTCCGCCTTGCTTGGCTTAGCTGTAATCAAGCGTAAGAAAGCATAAAGAATAATATGAAGAGCGAAATACCTCACATGACGAGGCTTTTTTTCGTCTGAAATTCGAGGGTGCGACTGGCCATTCCTGGGAAAAAGTATCTATTAGGTGTCACATTTCTTTACACGTTCTGGCACAAAAGCGCGGCTGTCTTTTTAGATTCATTGCTGGAGGCTCTGATTTTATGAAAGTTTTCTATTTATGGCTCGATTAGTGCTTAGCTAAAGGCAAGGCCAATGAATTCGTCTATTTTGACTGGGCTCGCCCTGCCTGTCGAATGATGAACCTACACAGGCAATACTTTTGGTGGCGCTCCCGCACCGTTTATAGTGGCCGGCGAAGTCTCGGCTACACGCATAGTTGAAGGATTACAGTTCATGAATAATATTAGGAGGTTATTAGTTTTACTGTTCGCCCCCCTTGCTTTAGCCCTTGGTAGTCAGGGCGCTTCTGCTGCTTTTATAACCATTGATGAGAGCGGTATGGATGCGGTATTTTCGCAGTCAGGGTTTGGAGCATCGGTAGACATTCGCATAGGTCCCACCACCGAACTGGTCCTGCCTGGCCTTGTCGCTATAACGACAAGCAGTCAAATAGACGATTTGTTCGCGTATCACGTCGGCGGGGACGATGTAGTCAATTTTTACTTTGTCGATACCATTGGCGCCTGCGGTGTGAGCACCAATTCAAATATTGTTGGCTGCGGCGAAACTCCCGGCAATGATTTTGTGGTGGAATCCGTTTATGCCAGTGGTACTAACGGTATTGAACTGTTGGCGCATGAATTGGGCCACAACCTCGGTCTTGCGCATCGCAATGGTGCCTCGGCGCTGATGAATCCAACCATCAATGGCGGTACAGACCTTAATGCTGCCGAAATATTGTCGATATCGCTGAGCTCTCTCGTGCAAACCGACATCAATGGCCTGTTCATTCAAATCAATCCGGTATTGGTCTCTTCGGTAGCAGCCGTGGTACCTCTGCCCTCTGCAGTATGGTTGCTGCTGAGTAGCATTGGTCTACTGTCTGGTGCTAAGCGTTTTCGCTCTGCTGCCACCACGGCCTGAACCCATGTACGGGCAGTTCGCCATCGTCGCAGCGCTGCTGTTTGTGGCGAGCTGCGCGGGTGGCGATGCTAACCAAAGCGGTTCCTATGTTCGTCACCAGATAACTCCCGATCTGAGCCTGCAAACGCCTGTAGGTGGCTCGTTCTCGTCGGGTCCGGCAATCGATTCTTTTGTCGGTAAAGTTGTTGTTGGCGATCTGCAACTGGAGCTGGATTACGGGCTATACTCCAACAGCTTAGAGGCTCTGTCGACCGCTGAAGGCATGACCTCGCAACAACTGACGATAGATGGCAAGGTGGCGAGACTGGTCACCTCCAACTATATGAGTGGCGTTCACATCCCTCTGGTGCGAAGCTCGTCTTTGGGCAATATTAAGCTAACCCTGCAGGGCGTGACCCATGGCGCAGAGCAGAGGGATGTCGCTTTAAAGATTTTCGAATCGATTAGTTTCCGCGACCCCGAATAGGAAAGTTATGCTCTCAGGCTAATGCTTAAGCATTGGCGCGGCACTGCCCATGTTCATTTTAAGTCCTCGTTTTGCTATGCAGTTCCGGTGGGGAACATCATATGTTGCTACAGCGTAGGCGTTGCTATAGCTTTTGTCAGGCAATCTGGGTTGTCCAGACTATTGCACCTTTAGTGTGGAAATCTTTCCGCTTATCTCTATTTTTATTTTTATGCATTAGGAGCCTCAAGTGATTAAATCAAAAAGTGCCATTGTGCTATCTTTCATTTTTGTCGTAATGACAAGTCCAACGTTTGCCCAGAGCGGTTCTCAGGGCGAATTTAGTATTTATAACAATACCAGTAACAACGTAGTGATTGGCTTTTATACCAATGATGGCTACGGCTGGAGCGGTAATTGGTTGTCTGACGATCTCGATCCAGGGCAAGAGGCCTATGCTGAGTTCGAAGCAGACAGTGGAAGTTGTGACCAGCTATTCCAAGTCGGTTGGTTGGGCGGGGACGGCTCCGAGGTAATGGATGAACCCATCAGTATCGATGTGTGCGACGCCAGTAATATTTACCTGGACGACAATGAAATTTATTACGACTGATTTATCCAGTATGTCTATGCAGTCAGTAGAGCCTACTTTTCCCTTGGTATGCCGGGTGCTGATTGGCTTGCTGTGAGCGGCCGTGAGCCGCGCCTAGTAGCAGTTCTGTAGGGTCTAAATCAACGCAGAGCTGGGTGCTTGGCGAGATTGAATTTTCGCGGTGAGGGAGAGGCTCAAAAGGTGATTGAAAATTAATACCCTTTTCGTCTTTTAGACGGTTGACCCCACTGGGGTGCATACCTATAATGCACAGCCTCGAATTTGGGTCGAGATGACGAGTTTGACCCAAGGTAAAGTGCCGAAGGGGCCTTTATATCGAGAGTAGTTTTGATGCGGGGTGGAGCAGTCTGGTAGCTCGTCGGGCTCATAACCCGAAGGTCGTCGGTTCAAATCCGGCCCCCGCTACCAATACCGTATTGTCTGCTACAAATGGAATAGACAATACGATGTTTAAAAAGCCCCTTTTAGGGGCTTTTTTCGTTGTCGGAGAATACGTGGCAGTAAAAGCACAGCAGTTACAGGAATTTTTGGCACCTACGGTAGAGGCCTTGGGCTTCGATCTGTGGGGCATTGAATATGTGTCGCAGGGCAAGCATAGCGTGCTCTGTATATACATTGAATCTGACAAGGGCATCACTGTTGATAATTGTGCTGCCGTTAGCCATCAGTTAAGTAGTGTGCTCGATGTCGAAGATGCAATAACAGGAGAGTACACACTCGAGGTGTCATCTCCAGGTATGGATCGTCTGTTGTTCAAGTTGGAACAATACGATGCCTATATCGGTGAACAGATTGAACTGCGCTTGCGCAGACCCTATGAGGGACGGCGTAAGTTTAAAGGCTTACTAAAAGGAATCGAAGGTGAAGATATTGTGATTCAGGTGGATAATCACGAATATCTATTACCTCACGACGCGGTTGAGAAAGCGCGTATTCAATCACGCGCTTAAGTGCGGTTAGTGAACAGGCGAGGCGAGATATGACAAAGGAAATTCTATTGGTCGCAGAGGCCGTATCGAACGAAAAAGGTGTGCCCGAGAGCATCATCTTTGAAGCGATCGAGTTGGCGTTGGCAACAGCTACCAAGAAACGGTACGACGAAGACGCCGATATTGAAGTGACTATTGATAGAGCGACCGGCGACTACGTGACAATGCGCCGCTGGTTGGTTGTGCCCGATGAAGAAATGGCACTGCTGGGCACCCAGTTTACTACCGAGGAGGCAATTGAAGTAAATGCCGCTCTGGTACCGGGTGATATCCACGAAGAAGAAATTGAGAACATTGGTTTTGGGCGCATCGCCGCGCAAACCGCCAAGCAAGTTATCGTGCAGCGAGTGAGAGAAGCCGAGCGCGAGCAAGTGATGGAAGCTTACATAGACCGCATCGGCGAACTCATCGCCGGCACTGTTAAAAAGGTTACCCGCGACAACGTCATCGTCGATCTGGGTAACAACGCTGAAGGCCTGTTATCGCGCGACCAATTGGTCGGTCGAGAAACCTTCCGGGTGAATGATCGAGTGCGTGCCATATTGAAAGAGATCAGTACAGAAGTGCGTGGCCCCCAGCTTATTTTAAGCCGCTCGTGCCCAGAAATGCTGATAGAGCTGTTTAAAATTGAAGTGCCAGAAATCTCTGAAGAGATTATTCAGATTCGTGCGGCTGCCCGTGATCCTGGGTCGCGAGCAAAAATTGCCGTCAAAACTAATGATCAGCGTATCGATCCGGTTGGCGCATGTGTGGGTATGCGCGGTTCTCGTGTGCAGGCCGTCTCTAACGAACTGGATAACGAGCGTGTTGATATTGTGTTGTGGGATGACAACCCTGCGCAATTGGTGATTAACGCCATGGCACCGGCCGAGGTTGAGTCTATTGTTGTCGATGAAGACTCCGAGACTATGGACGTCGCAGTGTCGGCAGATAATTTGGCTCAGGCAATTGGCCGTGGTGGTCAAAATGTACGATTGGCGGGTGAACTCACCGGTTGGACTATCAACGTGATGAGCACCGATGAAGCGGCTGAAAAGCACGACGCCGAAGACGGCAAAGTGATTAACCTGTTTATCGAGAAGCTAGATATCAGTGACGACGTTGCCGAAATACTGGCGGAAGAAGGCTTCACTTCGCTGGAAGAAGTAGCCTATGTTCCGCTGGAAGAGATGACTGCAATAGAGGGCTTTGACGCAGAGATTGCGGAGGAGCTGCGCTCGCGCGCTAAGGATGCTCTGTTGAATCAAGCGATCGCTTCGGAAGAAGAGTTGGGTGAGCACGAGCCGGCAGAAGATCTTCTTACGATGGAGGGCATGGACAAGCACCTGGCCTTCATTTTGGCCAACCGCGAGATCATCACCATGGAAGACCTTGCGGAGCAGGCAGTTGACGACCTGCTGGATATCCCGGATATGACAGAAGAACGCGCGGGCGAGTTAATTATGACCGCTCGTGCACCCTGGTTTGCCGCAGAAGACGCCTAGCGTCCTAAATGCAACTAGTGGCGAAATAAAACAGGGTACAAAGGAGAATATTGAATGGCGCAAGTGACAGTACAGCAACTCGCAGAAGTAGTTGGTGCACCCGTTGACCGTCTGTTAGTCCAGATGAACGAAGCCGGCTTGCCTCACAAGGAAGCAGAGCAGGGCGTGTCCAATGAAGATAAGCAAACGCTGCTGGCTTACTTAAAGGCGAGTCATGGCGAGGAATCCGAATCGGCCCCGCGGCGTATTACCTTGAAGCGTAAAACGCTCAGTACGCTAAAAACACCGAGTTCTCAGGGCAGAAAAACGGTGAATGTTGAGGTGCGTAAGAAGCGCACCTACGTGAAGCGTGATCCCGCTGAGCTAATCGCTGAGCAGGCGGCGGAAGCTGCAGAGCTGGGTGAAGAGGCTGTGGAAGCTCTAGTTGAACCCGAGATGGAAGAGGTTGTTGAGGTTGAAGAGGTTTCGCCGATAGAAGTCGAGATCGAAGAGGTCCCTGTCGTAGAGGCGCCGGCGGAAGAAGTAGAGGAAGAATTTGTGGAGGAGGATCTCGCTAACGTAGATCCCGAGGTTTTGCGTCAACGCGCCGCCAAGAGACGTCAGCTCAAAGAAGCTGAAGAAGTTGCCGCACGCAAAGAGGCAGTGGAAGCGCGCAAGGCAGAAGAGGAGCGCAAGAAGGAAGAGTCCACCGTTAAGAAGGTTGTCGAAGTCACCAAAACTGCCGATAAAGTGGCGCGACCAAAGCGTTTGCATACTGCACCGGCAGCTGCCGATGAGCAGAAGCGTAAAACAACTCGTGGTCGTTTAGACCGCAACCCCAATGCGCCCGATCGCGGCAAAAAACGGCGCGGCCATAACCTGTCTCTGTCAGACTTGGAAGCAAACGAAGCGGGCGGCGGTCGCAGGCGCGGTCGCAAGAAGGCAAACCGTGTTCATGAAGAGCATTCCAAGCATGGCTTTGAAATGCCTACCGAGAGAAGAATGCAGGATGTAGCGCTCGCCGATATGATTTCTGTGGCCGGCTTGGCCCAGCAAATGTCTGTAAAAACCGGCGAAGTCATTAAGCAGCTGATGAAAATGGGTGTGATGGCGACCATCAACCAGATGATCGATCAGGACACCGCAATCTTGTTGGTTGAAGAGATGGGCCACAACGTTAAACTGGTGAGTGCCGATGCACTCGAAGACAGCCTGGAAGAGACCTTGTCATTGCATGAAGGGACCCTGGAGCCCAGAGCCCCTGTCGTCACCGTTATGGGTCATGTTGATCACGGCAAAACCTCTCTCTTGGACTACATTCGCAAGAGTAAGGTAGCCTCCGGTGAAGCTGGCGGTATCACCCAGCACATTGGTGCCTACCACGTGGAAACCGAGAAGGGCATGATCTCCTTTCTCGATACCCCAGGACACGCCGCATTTACCGCTATGCGAGCCAGGGGTGCGAAGAGTACCGATATCGTCATTCTGGTAGTGGCGGCCGACGATGGCGTCATGCCTCAGACCGAAGAAGCGGTGCAGCATGCCAAAGCGGCAGGTGTACCGATTATTGTTGCGGTCAATAAAATGGATAAAGAAGGCGCAGATCCAGAGCGCGTTAAAAATGAGCTTTCGGGCAAGCAAGTCATTCCAGAAGAATGGGGCGGCGACACTCAGTTTGTCCCGGTATCGGCGATTACCGGTGAGGGCATCGATGCACTACTTGACGCTGTTTTGTTGCAGTCGGAGCTACTGGAATTAACCGCTGCACGCGATGTGCCTGCACAGGGCCTTGTCATTGAGTCGAGATTGGACAAAGGGCGTGGATCTATCGCTTCCATACTCATACAAAGCGGTACATTGCGCCAGGGCGATATCGTGTTGGCAGGACTACAGTACGGTCGAGTTAGAGCGATGCTGGACGAAGATGGCAATCCGATAAAAGAGGCGGGCCCGAGTATTCCCGTTGAAATTCTTGGACTCGATGGTACGCCAGATGCGGGCGATCAGTTTGCCGCCGTAGAGAGCGAGAAGCGCGCTCGCGAATTGGCCACTTCGCGTCAGGAGAAAACCCGCGAGGCGAAAATGCAGCGCCAGCAAGCGGCCAAACTGGATAACATGTTTGAAAGCATGACGGCCGGAGAGAAGAAAACGCTCAACGTCGTTGTGAAAACCGATGTTCGTGGTTCACTAGAAGCGATTCAGACTGCCTTGATGGACTTAGGCAATGACGAAGTACAGGTCAATATTGTCTCTGGTGGCGTGGGTGGTATCGCTGAGTCGGATGTGACTCTGGCGCTGACTTCGGAAGCCGTGATGTTTGGTTTCAATGTTCGGGCCGATAGCTCGGCTCGCCGATTGGTCGAGAGCGAAGAGATCGATTTGCGTTACTACAACGTGATCTACGACCTTATTGATGATGTTAAAGCAGCCTTGTCGGGTATGTTGCCGCCGGAGCTGCGCGAAGAAATTGTCGGTATTGCCGAAGTACGCGAAGTGTTCACCTCACCGAAGTTTGGCCTAATTGCCGGTTGTATGGTGGTAGAGGGCACAGTGCACCGCTCCATGCCTATTCGCGTATTGCGCGATAATGTGGTGATTTACGAGGGTGAGTTGGAATCGTTACGTCGCTTTAAAGACGAAGCCAACGAAGTGCGCAACGGCACCGAGTGTGGCATCGGCGTGAAGAACTACAACGATGTTCAGGCCGGTGATTCTATCGAAGTGTTTGAAGTGAAGGAGATTGCTCGCAGCCTGTAATGGGGCAGTGAGCACTTTTTAACTATGGCAAGGGAATTTAGTCGCAGTCAGCGCGTTGCAGATCATCTGCAGCGCGAGCTATCGAGTCTTATTCAGCACGAAATTCGAGATCCACGCGTGGGTATGGTCAGTATCACCGGCGT
>JBLHSI010000123.1:0-9113 GCA_047626655.1 Halioglobus sp. | reverse complement strand
TGTGAAGATCGAGCTCGAAGCCCTAATCATGAGTGGACTACGTGGCGGGCTTGCCACAGGCAGCTTGTTGTCAGGCAGTAAATATATCGAGCTAAAGTATCACGACAGCGATCTGGAATCGCTAGCTGAATTTGGCGAATACACTGTGATTCCGGTAATTGATGGACAGCTGGGTCAGATACTGACGCGCGTTGAGGAGACACTCGACACTATCAATCGTCTGCCATTGCAAGCCATTGCCGAAAGCACAAACAAGGCGATTAACGAGGCTGCTATAACGCTTAAGGAGATCGGAAAATCTGCGACAGAATTGGACACCATACTCGCAGATCCAAAAAGTCATGCGTTAGTTGGGTCGCTAAATTTGGCGCTTAACAGTTTTCAACGTTTAGCGGAGGATTTTTCAGAAGGTTCGGCCACCAATGAAGAATTGCAGGCGACCTTACGGTCTTTAGAAACCACCTTACAAGAGCTAGAACCGGTGTTAGGCGCTTTGCGCCGACGTCCCAACAGCCTAATTTTTGGTGACCACATAAAGCAAGACATTGAACCTAAGGGAGCCAAACAATGAATCGAGTCACGGTTTTTATGGCCTGCGTTAGCGCGGGCCTATTGGGAGCTTGCGCTAGCGATCCGGTGCAAGATCAATACTATAGCCTTGTTTTGGCCGCGGACGATGTTCCGGTGCGTACGATGGCCAACACGGCCGGAGCGCGGCTTACCATTGGCCCTGTTCGGATGGCGCGTTATCTCAGTCAGGCCGGTGTTGCCACGCAAAAAGGAGAACAGCAAATCCAAATCGCCAACCATAGTTTTTGGGCTGAACCGTTGGACGAAGGTATTGGCAAAGTTCTGGTTCGAGATATTGCCATGCGCGATGCGTCGTTGATTGTGACGCGGGATGCGGGTCGCTGGTTGGGCGAGGGCGATTGCCGGTTGCGACTTGAGTTCGACAAATTTCAGGTGACAGATGCTGGCTCTGTAGACGCTCGCGGACGATATTGGTTGTCTTCCGAGCCCGAAGGGCGTGATGTTCAACGCGAATTTGATCTATCTCAAGCGCTCAAGGTAGACGGGTATGCCAATGCGGTGAATCAACTACGCGCACTATTAGGTGAGTTGTCGGGCGAGATTATAGCCGTGATATCGGAAAACAAAGTATGCGACATTGCGTTGCCCGTGCCGCACAAAGACACTAATGCGATCAGCGCATCTATTACCCGTTGACCCGTCATGGAGTGTGTCGTGAGTAAAAAAAACGCAATTGAAAACCCCATTCAAGTTGATAGTTATCGGGAGCTGCCACCGAAGATGTTTATGGAGGCAGACCCGGATGCCGCATTGGCGCCAACATTGATTGAGCTAAACAGCGCTCTTCTCAATGAGATGGGCGTTTCTGAACAATGGTTTGGCAGTGATCAAGGACTGGCCGCAATGTCTGGCCAGTTAGAGGCGGGTGAGCATGCGCCAATAGCTATGGCGTATTCGGGACATCAGTTTGGTCATTGGTCTACTTTATTAGGGGACGGTCGCGCCCATTTACTGGGGCAAATTAGGACTGTCGGCGGCGCGCTGGTAGATGTGCAGCTTAAAGGGTCGGGGCGAACGCCGTTTTCGCGCGGAGGCGATGGTCGAGCTACCCTAGGCTCTGTGCTGCGCGAATATGTTGTGAGTGAAGCGATGGCGGGGCTGGGCATATCTACCACTCGCTCAATAGCCGTGGTGGCGACAGGGGAGTATGTGCGTCGCGAGCAGGCAATGCCAGGCGCGATCCTTGTAAGAGCGGCGGCCAGCCATTTGCGTGTTGGCAGTTTTCAGTATGCGAATTCTGTGTTGGGAACAGACGGCGTACGCGCTTTGGCTGATTTTACCCTGCGCAATTATTTTTCTGAAATAGACAGTGGACCGCTGAGGTACCTTGACTTGTTTACTGCAATTGCCAGGAGACAAGCTCTATTGATCGCTCAGTGGATGCAGGTAGGTTTTATTCACGGGGTGATGAACACAGATAATGTATCTATCGTAGGTGAGACTATTGACTATGGTCCCTGTGCTTTTATGGACGAATTTCAATCCGATAAAGTCTTCAGCTCGATTGATGTTAATGGCCGCTATGCCTGGGACCAACAGCCCGGTATAGGTCATTGGAACCTAACACAATTGGCGCAGACTCTGTTGCCCCTCTTTCATGCGGTACCTGAAACGGCTAGAGCCATGGCAGAAGAAAGTTTGCAGATTTACGCGACTACCTTCCACCACGCATTCCAGGGCGCTATGTGCCAGAAATTGGGTATGGAGCCTGATGCGGCAGGTGCACCAGAATTTGTGGCCAGCACGCTTAGTAACATGGAAGAGCAAGATATAGATTTTACATTGTTCTTCGACAATTTGACGGAGGTGGCAGCGGGTAGTGAAGACGATCGCCTACTCACTCTTTTTTCCGACAGCCAGTCGGCAACGGATTGGCTTGAAAAATGGCGCTCATTAACGCCCTCAGGTCTCAATGTGGCCGGTTCGATGCGCACCTTCAATCCGGCGGTTATAGCAAGAAATCACAGAGTAGAAGAGGCTATTTTGGCGGCAACCAACGAGGGAGACTTTGAACTCTTTAGGCGCCTTTGTCGTGTTCTCGCCAAACCCTTCGAACTCAGTGTGGAGGATTCTGATCTTGCCGTGGCTCCGCTAAGGGCGGAGCGCGTCACACAGACGTTTTGCGGGACTTAAGCCTGCACGTCAAGAGCTAGGCTGCTTTCTACTAGCGTTGCTGGAATGCCGTTTGAAAGCCACGTGTGACCGGTTTCATCAAATATTCCATAATGGTTTTAGAGCCAGTAATAATGTCGACTTGCACTGTCATCCCAGGAATCACAGCCATTTCCCCCTTGCGAGATCCCAGCCAAGCCTTGTCGAGTTCAACTTTCACTTTGTAGTACGGGTTCGCTTGTTCGTCGAGGTAGGTGGAGGGAGATATCTGCCGCACGGTACCCTTGAGAGTGCCAAAGCGCGATGAATCGTAGCTGTGCACCTTAACATCGGCGATTTGCCCGCTGTGGACATAGCCTACTTCATTGGGCAATAGGCGCGACTCTACAATCATCTCATCGTCAACCGGCACAACGACCATTATGACTTCGCCGGGGCGTACCACTGCATTGATCGTTGTCACAGCCAACCCTTGTACAATGCCTGTCACAGGGGCATAGAGGTTTAAACGATCAACTTTATCTCGCGCTTTAATAAGCGCACTTTCAATATCTGCAAGCTGGCTGCTGACACCTGAGGCCTCTTCTTCCATTTCCCTGCTGTGTCTGGCTAATACTTCATCACGACGTTTGCGCTCTTCCTCCAGTGCTAACAAAGCCACATAAACACCATCTTTTACTGACATCAAATTACTTTGGAGCGAAGCGTGTTGGCTGCGAACGCTCAGAAGGTCTGTTTCTGAAATGGCATTCTTGTCGGCGAGGATATTACGGATATCAACCTGCTTTTGCAGCAGTGCCGTCTCTTTTTCCAGTTCGGTTACCTGGTTTTTTTGCCGTTGAAGTTCGCTTTCACGCTGCTTAATACGGGTGTCGATAACACGTAATTCACTTTGGTAGCTGGACAACTGAATGCGAATTGTCTCTTCTTCCTCCGCCAGCAAAACGGGATATTCTTGCAATTTTTCGCTAAATAGTGGATCAGTCGAGCCGCGCAGGGCAGTCAGCCTCGCAAGATCAAATTTTAGTGTGGCCCAGCGCATATTTAACTGGTCGAGGTCCGACTGCGACGCCGGTGGCGAGAACTGGACAAGTAAGTCACCTTTTGTCACATGGTCGCCATCGCGCACCAAAATATCTTTAACGATGCCGCCTTCCAAGTGTTGGATGTTATGCATATATCCCATTGGAACCACTTTACCATTGGTAACGGTAACCTCACTTATACGAGTGAGTGACATCCACACGATGATGGCAATGAGCAATCCCATAATGGTATATATGGCTACCTTGAGGATATCTGATACGCCTTCTTCTTCCAACTGAATGGCCTGGGCCAAGAAGCGGGCTCTAGCCCTTGGTAGCCCCGTATTATCGGTAGTGTTTTTGCGGTTACTTTTAGCGTCCATTATTTTGCACTCATTAATAGTTCAATAGCTTCTTCAGGTTCACCTGAGAATTTCACACTGCCCTGATCTAGCAGTATTACGCGATCTGCAAGTCGAATATGACTTGGTCTATGGCTCACCATAACGACAGTATGGATGCCTTTGAGCTTGACCAGTTGCTCCATGAAGCGACTGTCGCTTTCATTGTCTAAAGAGGCGCCGGGCTCATCCAATAAAACAACTTCCGCATCGCATGAAAATGCCCTGGCGATTGACAGTGCTCGCATGAAACCCGGTGGATACTGGTTCATCGCTTTGTCGCCAATGCGTGTATCAAAGCCCTGCGGTAAACTCAGTATGTCATCGAGAATTCCGGCTTTCCCCGCGGCAATTTCTAGCTGTTCATCTGTCGCCATACAATTGTTTAGCCGCATATTCTGCGCGATGGTCCCGTGGAACATCTTGATTTCCTGTGGCACATACGCCATCGAACGACGTAATTCCAAGGCATTTAATTGTCGTAGATCAACGCCATCTAGAAGGAGGGCGCCAGCTTGGGGCTTATACATACCGGCAATCAGCTTCAGTAATGTGGATTTACCCGACCCGGTAAAACCGACAACCGCTACCAGTTCGCCAGGTTTGACCTCAAGAGATACACCCAATAAAGCTGGGTCACTGTTGGCGTTGTAGCGAAAACTAACTCGGTCAACCGTCAAGTCACGCTGTCCACTCTGTGTTGAAAGTTCGATGTGACTTTCATCCTTCTCAACATTGAGCTTCATCAGATTGTTAATCTGAGCGACTGACTTAATCATCTGCTGTAATTTTGAATAGGATAAAAACATGCCTTGCAGTGGTGTTAATACACGCCAAGACAGCGTCATGGTGGCAATCAATGCGCCAATACTCATCGTACCCTCCATGACCAACAGTGCACCCCAGGCCAGAACAGCGACACCGCTAAGCGTCATCAAAGCCTGAGAAATGTTTGTCATCAGTGCGTTGACAATAAAAATGTCATAGTTGGAGCGTACCGCCTCACCAGACACTTCTCGAAATCGCTCTCGCCATACCGACTCGCCACCTATGGCCTTAATCTCTCGCCGCCCTTCAAACGTCTGCATAAGCATTGTTTCTTTGTCGGTCCGGGCCCTACCAGAGCGCATAACTTTGCGGTCAAGAGGCGGACGAAAAAGCATTCCCACCAGCACATAGGCCAACACCATAAAAAGCGGAATGTAAGCGACGGGGCCTGCCAGCATTGCCACGGCGATAATAAACATGGCGATGAAGGGTATCTCCAATACAAATGCAGCACTGGGCCCAGTGAAAAAATCACGCAGTGCATCAAATTGCTTCAGGCGCGATAGCTGTGCGGATACAGTCGATCGTTCTGTAAATACGGGTGGCAGGAATAGCATCTGCTTGAACGTTTCGACGCCTATCAAGTAGTCTAAGCGCCCGGCGACAGCGCCCAGTGCCTTCGCTTTTTGATTGCGCAGGATCAAGTCTGACACGATTAATATTGCTACGCCGGCCAGTATATATGGCAGGCTATCTAACGATTTTGCTCCGATGACTTTGTCGTAAATCATCATGATGAAAATGGGTACAAATAACGCTGTCAGGTTGATGACAAATGTCATTAGTAACAAATGCGATATCATTTTTCTAAAACGTGCCGAAATACCGTCGAACCAGTTTTTGGTCCCGTCGGTGGTCTGTTTAACACCGTGCGTTGGGTGTCTATCAGTGAAAAGATAGGCTTGGCCGTTCTTGTTGAACGTTTCTGCGGTCGTTACCTCATAGCTCATCGTGTGCGCATCGTAGTAGCTAATGGAGTCGCCGGAGCGCTCTGTTAGAACATAAATATCTCCGTCATTGGCTAGAAATAGTGCGGGATAGAGTTCAGCTCGAAGTGCCCCAGTACGCATTGACATCGGGTCGCTTTCATATCCCAAATTCACTAGTATATTGCGCAGATCAACCAGATCTAGCTGTTGGGCGAAATGCGGCATCGCTTCCAATAGCTGGCGATTGATATCCTTTTTGCCAAACGCTTCAAGAATGGGAAACAGGCAAGCAGCGAAAACTGAACCTTTAGAGAATGTATCGATATCACCGCGCCGCAGGGCTTCAACAATGTGATCGCTAAAGGCCGGTTTCTTTTTCGCGGTGGGCGTTACTGCCTCATCTATTACCACTGTATTCATGTTCTATTACGCCCTCTCAGCCGTCTTAAGCAATGTCGCAGAATCAGGTGTAGCTGCAGTATCTGTTTGTTGGTATGGCATGAGCCTTTTATCCATAATTTGATAGCTACGATCACAAATTCTTAGAAACGAAGGCCGATGAGACACAATGACCATCGTGCGGTCACCTTTCATAGTCAAGATTAACTCGATCAGTTTTCTATCATTTTTGACGTCGAAGTTAGCGTTAGAGTCATCAAATAAAACAATCTTGGGATTTCCTACAAGGGAGCGAACAATGATGATTTTTTGCTTAACACCCTCGGATAGACTGCCCGCTGCGGCGCCGCCTATGTAGGTATCTAAACCGTCAGGGAATTTGGAGATAATTTCGCCCAAACCTAGTGCTTCGGCAATTTTGATAGCTTGATCAATCGCTTTACCTTCACGGTATAGCGTCATATTCTCAAGAATTGTGCCCTCAAAAATGACACCTTGCTGTGGCACGATACCGATCTGAGAGCGTAAAAACTCGAGTTCAAATTCTGCAAGAGGGGTACCGTCGATCGATATCGAACCACTGTCGGGTTGTAGAAAGCCTGAAAGCAAAGACAGTAGTGTGCTTTTGCCAACGCCATTACTACCCGTAATGCCAATGGTTTCGCCGGGGTTCAGTAGTAACGAGACCTCATTGAGCAAAGCCGTGTCTTGCCCGGGATATTGAAACGACATATTCTTGATTTCGATTTGTCCTCCCACCGCTTTATCGCAGGTGAAGTCGCCCGAAATCTCTGATGGCAAAGAAAACAGCTCATTTACTTTTTTGATGGCAAGGCGAACAGACTGGAACTGAGACCAAACACCCATAGCGCGCAGTCCAGGCTGCAATGCTCTACTCGTCAACATGGTGCAAGCGGCAAGACCACCCATTGTCATATCACCGGCCACAACCGAAACACTGCCTATACCCACGAAACAAATGGTTGCCAACTGTGAGAAAGTCGCCCCGATCCCTGTCGAAACACTGTTTATTTTACTGAGGTCGTACACGCTCTCAGCAGACTGTACCTGGAGGCGTTCATAGCGACGCATCATGAGTGTTTCCATGGCCATCGCCTTCACCGTGTGGACACCTTGAAGCAATTCTATGATGAAATTTTGTCGCCGGTCCTCCATGTTCGAACGTGTCATCAGCGCATCGCGCAACTGCGTTCCGCTTCGCAGAGAAACAATGAAAAAGATGACGATTAACGTTAGCGGAATTATCACCATCGGCCCGGCGATTAATGTAATTAGTGACAAGTAGATAAGTACGAAAGGGAGATCGATTAGTAGCAGAATTGACTGCCCTGAATAAAACTCCTGAATATTTTCTAGTGCGTGAATTCGATCGATATAGAAGCCAGTCGGTTTCGAATCGAAAACGAGTGAGTCAGCCTGGAGGATTTTGTCCATCGCATCTATGCTGGCCTTGTGGTCAAAGCGGGCGCTTTCCCAGCTTAATATAATGGACCTAAGCATCTTGATGAGTACATCCAGGCACACAACCACAACCATCCCCGTCATAAGAGCGAGGAATGTTCCGATTGACTGCGATGGAATAACGCGATCGTAGAACTGCAGAATTACAATGGGTAACGCTAACGCCAGTATATTAGTCGCCAATGACGCAATTAATACATCTTTTCTACGCCATGCGGTGGGTAATGAGTATTTTTGCAAGTGTGCTCCTAGTTACTTAGCTTTTTTTTATGAAGTATGTCGCATTTCTCATAGTTTGATGACCATTTTAATAAAAACTTGCCCAAAAGAATATAACGCCTTGAATTAACTTAACAAAAGTAGTCTTTTTACTTGGGTTTTCTTGCCTATCTGCCGATACTCATACCTGAGGAATGAATTGCGAGAGCTCAAATGGCTGCCATCGAGCTTTTTATCGACCTCTACGCAAATAACTTTAATGCTGGGTACTGTTATGGATACGAAAGACAGGAACGATCGCGATATCTCTACTGAGCGCTTGTTTGATACCGAGGTGGCAAAAGACAAGCGATTGGTTGATGAAGAGGAACAGACGATCGTCGGTGCCACCCGGAGCGAAGAATTGTCCTTACAGAATATATTTATCGATAAGGGCGAGGAGAGCGCAGATGATGGCGAAGCACCAGTCGAACGTGCCGATTTTGCTCAAGCAGTTGAGGTCGATTTAAAAAGTGACGCCGACAACGTGGGGGTGCAGGCTCGCGATACCCATCAGGGAAGTGAATCAGATGCTGTAATAATCAATACTGGCGATGGCGGGCGAACATTCGAAGAAACTGATAGTGGAAGTGGCAGCTTTTCAACACCGCTAGAAAATATCGACAATAGCGCTGCATTAGTTGGCGTCCAAGTCGGTGGCCAAGAAGAGGTTTTTCCCGCAGGGTCGCCGCACGATAGTGTGGATTTGGTCGAGGGAATTGACGATACACCTATAGTAAATACGGCACCTGTGGCGGGCCCAGACATTACTACTACAGTAGCCGAGGCCGATTCATCTATTTCGGGGCGACTCAGCTCATTTGATGCTGATGAAGGGGCAATTGTTTCCTTTGGTATTGCCGGGGGAGCTGCAGCGCCGGCTGGCTTCACCATGAATGCCGATGGGTTTTACTCATTCGATCCAGCTGACGAGGCCTATGACCATCTCAATGTGGGTGATAGCCAGGTAGTGACTATTCCTGTTACGGTTACCGACGATCAGGGTGCGACCGATACCAGCCAGATCCAGATTACCGTCACCGGTACTAATGATGCCCCCATTGCTGGTGCAAATATCTCCAGTTCAG
>JBLHSI010000122.1:0-9118 GCA_047626655.1 Halioglobus sp. | reverse complement strand
CTGGTATTTATGATTGTAGTTTTTCTCGCTTTATCATTTGGTCTGGTCAACACCTTGGTGATGTCGGTGTTTGAAAGAGTGCGAGAAATTGGTCTGATGCAAGCGCTGGGCATGCGACCCAAACTAATTCTGGCGCAGGTCTTACTAGAGAGCGTTTACTTGCTATTGGTGGGCCTTGCGATGGGCAATATCATCGCATTTGCGACTATAAAGTCATTGGAAGATGGCATTGATATTTCCGGTGTCGCTCAAGGCATGGAGCAGATGTCGATGAGTCCGGTGCTCTACCCCGCTCTCAGAATCGAAGATATGGTGATGTCGACGATGGTTGTTATTGTATTGGGTTTACTGGCTAGTCTGCTGCCGGCATGGAAGGCGTCGCAACTAGATCCAGTAGTTGCATTAGCGAAAACTTAACGCTGTCACAGCGGTGTATTAATGACAGGAGTATTAGCTCGGATGAGCGCGATTAGTTGTAAGAACCTGTGTAAAACCTTTCGTCAGGGCGATCAGATCATTGTGGGTCTGGACCGCGTGTCGCTGACGATCGAGGCGGGGTCTTTTACCTGCTTATCGGGCCCTTCAGGTTCGGGGAAAACGACCTTGCTCAACGCCATGGGTGGTCTGGATGCGCCGGACAGTGGCGAAATCACCGTGGGCGATCAACAGGTCGATCGTCTGTCTCGCGGCGAACTGGCAGACATGCGACTGCACAATATTGGCTTTGTGTTTCAGGCCTATAATTTAATCCCGGTGCTGTCGGCTAGCGAAAACATCGAATTTGTTATGCAGGTTCAGGGTGTTGCTAAGGCCGATAGGCAGCGCCGCGTTGCCGAAGTACTTGCCGAAGTTGGGCTGTCGGGCATGGAGGGTCGGTTGCCGGCACAGTTGTCCGGTGGTCAGCAGCAGCGTGTGGCTGTGGCCAGGGCTATCGCGAGTAAACCGGAACTGGTGTTGGCGGACGAGCCCACCGCAAATCTCGACAGTAAAAGTGCGTCCGAGCTAATGGATTTATTTGTCGATCTTAATGAGAGGCGCGGTATTACCTTTGTGATTGCCACTCACGATGTGCGCGTCATGGATCGCACACGGCGGTTAATTAGCATGCGTGACGGTTGTATTATCAACGATGAACAGCGCCAGCCGAAAAAGACGGCTCTGTGACAGCCTGTCTCCGCTGCATTGTTGCTTTTGGCGTATCACTGTCTTGTCTGGCCAACAGTTCGATAGTTGGCGCCGAGGGACATTTTAACGGCGGTCACCTCAAGCTTCAGGGCTTGCTATCGGGCTACGCTGATGACAGTATTTTTCGCGATTTTCTGGGGGCCAATTCTCATGATGAAAGCGGGGAGTTGCGGCTTCAATTTAGAGCCGATGACCAAGGCTGGGCTATTAAGGGGGACTATCAGGTGGTTGCCCGGCACGGTGGTACCTTAGCCGTATCGGAGCAGCTGGCTTCCACTTTTTTTCTGCCCGGCGCAGCACCTAGTGACGACCGCAGGTGGTGGGACCTAACCGACGAGATACAGCACACAGACGACTATTTGCTGGTCCAGCGACTCGATAGACTGCATCTGGACTACACCGGAGACGCTTTGGTGGTGCGCTTTGGTAGGCAAGCCGTGAGCTGGGGTAATGGTCTAATCTACAATCCGATGGATGTGTTTAATCCTTTCGACCCGGCTGCCATCGACACCGAGTACAAAGTCGGAGATGACATGTTGTACTCGCAATATCTCACCGATTCGGGTGATGACTGGCAATTTGTGCAAGCTTGGCGGCGCGATGAAAATGGCAACGTCAGCAGCCAGGTAAGCTCTACGGCGATCAAGTATCACGGTTTTTTGGCCGGCGGTGAGCAAGAGTACGACCTGTTGTTGGCTCAGCACTACGACGAATGGCTGCTGGGGGTGGGAGGTTCGGCCTCTGTTGGCGGTGCGGTGGTTCGCGGTGATATCACTCTCACCGAAACCGACGATGAGTGGGTCGCAAGCCTAGTGGCCAACTGGTCTTACTCCTGGGTGTGGAGAGGTAATAACGTGAGTGCAGTGGCCGAGTACTTCTACAACGGTTTTGGGCTGCATGATGATGACTATTCGGTGCAAGCCATGCTCGACAATCCCGATCTTGCCCAGCGCATTAGCCGGGGCGAACTTTATACTCTAGGTAGACACTATGTGGCCGGTTCGCTGTTACTTGAAGTGACGCCACTGTTCAGCATAATACCCAATGCGTTCATCAATATGTCAGATGGGTCTGCTCTGGGTCAGTTGAATGTGCAGTGGGATGTAGGCCAGAATTGGCAGATTCTGGCCTCTGTCAGCGTTCCTGTGGGCCCAACAGGTACCGAGTATGGAGGCATGGAAACGGGCTTGAATGAGCTCACGACCCGATCAGGTCGGTCATTTTTTGCTCAACTTGCCTGGTATTTTTAATGGGAAGTCGCGTGCGATACCGCTATAATTCGCGGCGAATCAAACGAGGAAATATGTGTGAAAAATCGTATTGTCTATAGCTTGCTGGGTTTGACCCTGGCTTTTTCCATATCCGCTCAGGATTTGAGTGACGCGCAACGCGCTGATATTGAACAGCGTATTAAGCCTATTGGCGAATTGTGCCTAGAAGGCGACAGCAGTTGCGGCGGCGCAGCACTAGCGGTCGCTGGTGGAGCGCGCTCTGGTGAAGAGGTTTATAACACTGCGTGCATGGCATGCCATAACACAGGCGCTGCAGGTGCACCCAAGTTGGGAGATGTTGCAGCGTGGGTCGATCGCATCGCTCAAGGTAACGAATTACTCTACTCCCGAGCAATCGACGGCATCGCGGGCACTGGCATGATGGCAAAGGGTGGCTGCATGAGCTGCTCGGATGAAGACGTTATCGCCGCCATCGACTATCTGGTTGCTGGTAGTCAGTAGTCACTATTGCTAGACAGGTTGGGATGATTGGGCTTTTAACAAGCGCCCAACTGGATCAGTGGTTTTATAGTTCACTAAAAGCACAGTCGGCAGAATTGAAGCTTGGATGGTCAAGCGGAGATAGTTAAATTGAGCTCAGGACGCTTGGTCGGCTTTGCAGATCTTCTCGCGCAAGGATGCGCGAGTTGAACCCCGCGGATGGGTTCACGGCTCAGGCTATTGGAGCTAGAGCTTAGAATCCTCTCCGGGCCCAGTAGTCCTAGGCAAACAAATTCTTAAGTCCCGCCAGAGTCTCCATGCCGCGCTCTTCATTAGCTTCTTGGGTATCTGTGCCACCACCCTGCCACTGTAAGTCGTCCTGCGGTAGTTCGTCGATAAAACGACTAGGCTCACAATTAATCGTGTCGCCAAACTGCTTGCGCTTGGCCGCCATCGTCATGCTGAGCGTTGACCGGGCTCGTGTAATACCCACATAGGCCAGTCGACGCTCTTCTTCGATCGTGTTTTCCTCAATACTGGCCCGGTGCGGTAGAAGCCTTTCCTCCATGCCGATGATCGTCACATGAGGAAATTCCAAGCCTTTGGAGGCATGCAGTGTCATCAGCTGCACACAGTCGGGACTATTGTCTTCTTCGTCTTGCTGCTCTAATAAATCGCGTAACACCATACGCGATATAGCCTCATCCAGTGCGACTTGTTCCTTGCTCATCAATGATTGCAAGCTGTCGATTAGAAAGTGCACATTAGACATGCGCTTTTGGGCCACATCTTCACTGGAGCTGAGTTGATTGAGCCAGTCTTCGTAGTCGATATCACGCACCATTTGGCGAATAGCCGAGACATTAGCCTCGCTCTCGCTGCGCTGGCGAATGTCGGCCATCCAGCCGGTAAACTGTTGCAGCTGTTTTAAACCAGCACCCGCTACATCCTCTATAGTAATTCTCGTGCTAGCTTGGGTGAGACTGCAGTGTTGTTTATTGGCGAACTCCCCCAAAGCTTCAAGTGTAGTGGTGCCAAGTTTGCGCCGCGGTACATTCGCGATACGCAAAAAGGCATTGTCGTCATCGGGGTTCATCACCAGCCGCAGGTAGGCCATGATGTCCTTCACTTCATTGCGCGCAAAAAACGATGTGCCGCCACTCAGGTGATAGGGCACTTGCTGCTGCTGCAGGGATAACTCAATGAGGCGTGACTGGTGATTGCCGCGATACAAAACCGCATAGTCGCCAAACTTTGTTCGTTTACGCAGTTTGTGATCCAGGATTTCGGCCACCACCTGATCGGCTTCGTGGTGCTCATCACTGCAGCGAATAATGCGGATGGGATCGCCAAAGCCCATTTCACTCCATAGCTTTTTGTCAAAAATATGCGCATTGTTGGCGATTAAGACGTTGGCTGCTTTTAGGATACGACTAGTGGAGCGATAGTTTTGTTCCAGCTTAACGATCTTGAGCTGCGGGTAGTCTTCTTGCAGTTGGACCAAGTTTTCGGGTCTGGCACCGCGCCAAGAATAGATAGATTGGTCGTCATCACCCACCACCGTTAAGCTGCCGGTCAGGCCAATGATTTGTTTAACCAGTAAATACTGGCTGGAGTTGGTGTCTTGATATTCGTCAACCAGCAAGTGACGCAGCTTGTTCTGCCATTTTAGCAAAGTCTCTTCCGAGTTTTCGAACAAAATGGTGGGCAATAGAATTAGATCGTCGAAATCCAGCGCATTGTAGGCCCGCAGCGCCCGGGTGTAGCGCAAGTAGGCCTGCGCACATAGTATGTCGGCGGGAGTAGTGGCAGCAGCGACAGCCTGATCGGGCAGTACTCGATCATTTTTCCAGTTGGAAATACGCTGCTGTACGGTAGCGGCTTGATCGCCGTCTGCGCCGTGTTCCTGAATTAACAAATCTTTGATCAGCGTCTGGCTGTCCTGACCGTCAAAAATGGAAAATCCGGGTTTTAAATCCAGTACCTTGAGTTCACGGCGTATGATATTCAGGCCCAGCTGGTGAAAGGTACTTACTGTAAGACCTTCTGCCGAGTTGCCTTTGAGGATCTTGCCCACGCGTTCTTTCATCTCGCGGGCGGCCTTATTGGTAAAGGTAACAGCCGCGATATTACTCGCGTTAATACCGCAGTCATTGACCAAATAGGCGATTTTTTGCGTAATGACACTAGTTTTGCCGCTGCCGGCACCGGCGAGTACGAGCAGGGGGCCGTCGATATAGCGCACGGCTTCGCGCTGTCTGGGGTTAAGCTGGGTCACAATACGGCTACTTGGAGGGTTTAACTGTGGCTGACAAGTTTAGCAAAGTCAGCCCCTCAATAGCCATGAGAATTGCTCGTTACCCGCTACATCTTCCCGTCATTTGACTGTTCGCGCCGCCTTGAATAAAAGCTTATGTTAAACCTGAGCCAAAGGGTGAGTTAAATGCCGTAGGTATGGCCAACGAAGAGAGAGGGTTTAGGCGAATGAACTTGGGGAAACAGCTCATCACCCGCGCAGATCGCGAGGTGATGAATGGGGGGAGGCTTAGGCGTGTTATTAGCTAACTGAGCGGCGGCGCTTGATTATACCCATGCCGCCTAGCGCCGAAGCGAATAACCATATTGCAGCGGGAACTGGAACGTTAGCAATCTCTTCGTCAGGTGAAATACCATTGGCATACACCACGCCAGACGCTGAGAATGTGTAAAGGCCAGCCAAAGCGTCTGCGGTTAAAACGAGCGTGCCGCCGGTGACATCAAAGCCGTTTATGCTCCACAGGCCTCCCATAGTAATAGCAATAGAGGTCTCGCTCTGTTGATCAATCACCATCTCAGTTGCGCTAAATTGACCGCCACCAGCAAAAGTCAGGATATCGCTAGCGGTAACCGGGTTGAATGTGAAGTCTAGGAAGGTGGCTGTGCCGCCCATTGCAGCAGAAAAATCGCCGGCTCCGGCTGCTATTGATACGCCACTGGGAAATGTTGCCCCCGTGCTGTCCTGCAAGTTAGTGCCGCCCGTAGTCTGATATAGACCAAAGAAAGCTAATTCGCTACCAGTACTGATGAATGCGGCAGAGGCGGGCACACTAAATGCCGTGAAAGCACACAGTATTAATGCGCTACTACCCAGCTGCCGCCTAATTTTTTTAACAATACTCATAAACTATCTCCATTCCAATATAGCGTGTTTGTTTGACGTCGTTAGATTAACTCGCTTTACGGCGAGACAATCCGATGCCAAATAGGCCTGACATTAGGAGCGCCAAGGTAATAGGCTCTGATACCGCGTTAGTAATATCGTCTGCTGTAGTGATGCCAGAAAAAGTGAAGAAAATACTGCCTTGCTGGCCAGTAAATGTCCATAACCCAGGGGTGTCATCAAAGCCGGTAGCTAGGATAGTGCCCGCGCCGGAAAGGCTTATCTGGGTAGCGCTCAGGAAGTCTAAGGTCAAGCTGGACAAATCAAAGCTGTAGGTAATAGACCCCGCACTGACACTCCACAATGATGTTATTGGTGTGTTCACTGGGCTGAAATCGATGTGGTTGTAGGTGGCGCTGGCGCCCGCTGCAGGTAGGAAGTCACCGCTCGCGGTAGTCACTAATGAAGAGCTTATATCAATGCCAGTGGCGTCGCTCAGGTTTGCGCCAGTGCCGCCACTAGGTGTAAATAGCCCACCAAAGCCGATGGCTCCAGTGATGGGTGCCGCCAGTGCTGACAATGGCGCTACGATGGCTATCGCAGCTACTGAGGCTATAATTCGTTTTTTACTGAAAATATTGTGCAGTCGCATAAAGAAGCTCCGTTTCTATAAGGGTAACTCTAGTTCCATTACATAGCTACTAGCTTTAGTAGCTGGAATTATTAGCATGCAAGATTTAGGCCAAAAATAAAATATACATATAAAACAATGATATATATATTACTCCATATTCGAGACTTGCAGTGGAGTCGATAAATCCCTTCGTTTTAGGGGCGGATGGCGAATAGTGTAAAAAATTTCGACACGGGTTAGTCCTAAGGACCTGGCGCTAGGTGCGACTGCTAGAGTTGAATGAATTTGGGTATACGAAAATGCACTCCTCAGTCAGCGATTAAGCTTTACCGTGAGTGTGCTGCACTCATTTTAATTAGCGCGGGAGCCTGCCCAGCAAGAATGCGATCGAAAATCGATATTGGGTGTAATTAGAGGTCGCTAAGCCAAGGGTGTTCTGGGTATTTATAGACGAGAGCATCGATCTCTTGTTCAGATAAGGGCACGGTTCCTCTCTTTCGAATGCGGAAAGATTTCAGTGTGTCCTCTGTGCCGTCTGGTTCGACGCTTTGCAGTTCCTCAATGGCATAGTTAAGGCCTTCGTGGTCGCTTGTGGTCCCCCTGCCGCGCAGTAAATAGGGGCGCACTGTGTATTTATCGTGGAAATTAATGCGAAAGCTGTAGTCCACGAACCCGGAAAGCGTCAGTAGCAGTTTTTGACCCCGGTGAATATCGGTTTGCTTGAGCCCCGGCGCCAAATGCATGACTGACTTTCCCAAGACTTCACTCTCGGTGTATTCGAACTCCTTGCTAATATTCTTACCTATTGCCAATAGTTCTAACGTGTCCCAGCACGTTAGGCCGACATTTGCCGTTGAATTGAGCACGGCATCATATAGCGTATCAAGCGGCAAGCGTGTCACCCCGTGTTTTAACCACAGCCAGTCCAAACCAATTTCACGCGCTAGCACGCGTGCTTTTTCATCGCTGATGGTGCCGGTCGACAACCATTTGTGGACCGCTTGAGTCGACACATCTGCGCATTCAGAGACCTGCTGGCATGTCAGCTTCTCACGCTTCATTATTGCGCGTATACGCCTCTCCAAATCAGCCATTTAGTGCCTCGTGAATCTCCTGAAATTAATAACCGTTGGTCGATTACGCGAAGAGAGCTATTTGTTTACCCCGCACGCTCAGTCACACACTACCATCTAAATTCATTGGCGTATTGCTCTGTCATGCCGAGTTCGCGGGTTTGAATGAGGTCGTTGCAAGGTAAAATAACGCCTCTTCAAAAAAACCAACTGGCGGTTGGTTGTATCGAACAAGACTCCGTTTTATTCTCTCGCTCGATGGCTTCACGGCAAAGTCATTATCCCCTAATGGCCGCATGCGGTTCAGGGACGATATAAAGACAACAATAATAAATAATGCAATATCGTTAATTACCCTGATTGCGGCTTTTTTTTTTTAGTTTACAAAAAGTGTACTATACTGAGCTAGTGTGATCTAAATCTGGCATAAGTAGCCTTAATAATAAAGCCCACGAGCTTGGAGAGTAAAAATGATAAAAAGAATCGTTTCGGCCTGCGTGATGTTATGCGCGGCGGGGTCAGTAATGGCCGACACCCCTATCAACCCATTCAATCAGACGTCGCGTACCATCATGGTGCAGATCGATGAAGATTTCGCTAACTTTGGGAGCGTGGGTTCGTCCTTCGGTGCCAAGTTAACATCCAGCTGGACGTCTAATGGCAGTGTCGGAACTATAACTGTTCCCGGCGGCTCAATTGAGAACTTGGTGTCCAATGTGTTTTCAGGTGTATCGGCCGTTCCCGGGTCGTTCACCAACTACGTCATCCAAATTGATTTGAGCAATGGCAATGTCATCGCAGCTGATTTGTCCGGCCAAGTTGTACTCCCAATCGTCGGCACTCAGGGGATTATTCAAACGGCAACATCCACCGAGGTCGCTGGTTTTAGCCCAACTAACCTCTTTGGTATAGAGTATCCTGCTCATTGTACTGGGGGATCGGGCTGTAACATCGTTCCTGGTTCTGGCTATGATATCACTACCGGTCAGGTTAATGCGGTTGGCAAGCTCAATACACTTGTTCAAGTGTTTTCACCCTTTGGTGATTTGCGCTTTACAGAATTGCCCGCAGAACCTTTTTGTGACGTAGATACCTCTCAGGCGTCTTACGTAGACGGTGAAGTTACGGCACTCAGCGTTTTGCGCTTTGCGAATCTCGGTGGAGCGGACATAGTTGCTCGTCTTCTCGTAGAACTGAAATATAATGCTGCCGCATTTACTGGTACAGCGTTTGATGTAGGTTCAGACAGTAGCCTGGTATTGCCCACAGGCTGGGATGTTGATAGCGGCCCTCAGCAAATATTGCCAGTACAGGAAGCACTGCCTAGAGGCACTTGGGGCTACCGTTGCGCAATCGTAGATCCAGTTACTGGTGA
>JBLHSI010000121.1:0-9138 GCA_047626655.1 Halioglobus sp. | reverse complement strand
CTGCCTGAAAATGGGCTATTTTTTCGTGCCGATCATTTTTCACTGGCACGGGCTGGCGTACCCGTTTTGCTCATTATGGGCATAGCCGGTGGCGCTGATCTTATCGAGGGTGGCAGAGCAGCAGGTGATGCATGGATAGCCGATTATGTGGGTAACTGTTATCACCAAACCTGTGACGCCTGGGACCCTAACTGGGATCTGCGCGGTGCGATTGAGGATATAGAATTGTTTCATACGATTGTTCGCGACTTAGGCGATTCGCGTCGCTGGCCGCAGTGGCGGGCCGGCTCAGAGTTTAAAGCAATCCGCGCTACCACCGATACTCTGCGCCAGTAAAAAAAAGACACCGAAATTTTTGAAGACCGCGCTATCGGTGTCACTGCCGCCATCTCACGGCTATTCTTCCTCGTGATATTTTCTATTTTTTACGCCGAAGTTAACACCTATAAGATTGCATTTATTGAAGCCAGCTTACCGACCCTCGCACTTTTTTTCGGCGGGCACATATTGTCTGAGGCCATCGATGGTGTTAGCTTGACTCAAGGATCGGCGTTAGCTTTTCCCGGCTAAGCGTTGATCAGCATTCGTGTAAAAAAATACAAGGGTAGGCGTTTTACTATGAGAATTGAGCCTCTAACACCGGCTATCGGTGCGCAAATTCTGGATGTAGATCTCAGTCGGCTCTCTCCAGACTTATTAGGCAATATTCGTGCAGCATTGCTGCAATACAAGGTCGTTTTCTTTCGCGATCAAAATATAACAAATGAACAACATATTGCGTTTGCGCGCGGCTTTGGTGAGCTCGAAATTCACCCGGCAACGCCGAAAGACCAACCCAACCGGGAAGTACTTCGCATTGCACATGGGCCAGATTCACGCGGGGCCGAGAACTTTTGGCACTCGGACGTTACCTGGCGTGAAAAGCCTTCTTTGGGTTCAGTACTGCGCGCCCACGAGGTACCTGCAGTGGGCGGCGATACGTTGTTTGCCAATATGGCGTTGGCCTATAAGAACCTGCCCGACGCCACGAAAGAAAAAATTCAGGACTGTGTCGCTGTTCACGACATCGCCAGAGTTTTTGCCAAGCGTCTAAATAAAAAACCGGAAGAATTACACGAACTCTACCCCCCTATGGAGCACCCTGTTGTGCGCACCCATCCGGAGACGAAAGAGTCCGTAGTGTATGTAAACGGTGCGTTCACTAGTCACATTAAGGGCATGGAGCCACTAGAGGGCCAACGGTTACTGGATGAGCTGTACAAGTCTGCCTGGAATCCTGAAGTTCAGTGTCGCTTCCAATGGAAGGCCGACTCGATCGCATTTTGGGACAATCGGGCCAGTCAACATTTTGCCGCATCGGACTATTTCCCGGCGGTACGCACCATGGAGCGGGTCACTATTGCCGGAGATAAGCCCTATTTCGACAATAGCTAGGTAACACTACCCGCCACACCCCAAATCACTTAAGACGCTGAATCAGACTTACTGTCAGAACGGCCGCACCCCAGAGGATCTAAATAATGTCAGGAATACCAGACGAAGAAGGCTCTATCAGCGTAGAACAACGAGGACACTTGCTGTTAATTGGACTCAACCGACCCGCAAAATACAACGGCTATACCCCCACGATGGGCGAGCAATTGCTCAACGCATTCACGCAACTAGAAGAGAATGACGATCTATTCGTAGGCGTCGTGTTCGGACATGGAGACCACTTCACAGCGGGGCTGGACCTTCCAAAGTGGACTGAACGAATGGAAAACTCCGGCAGCATAGACGTAGGCTCGAAGTCGCGAATCGATCCTCTGGCGCTAGGACATGCCTGCCGTAAACCGATTATTACTGCGGTACAGGGAATCACTTTTACCTTCGGCATCGAACTCGCATTGGCGGGCGACATCGTCATCGCTGCGGATAATTGCCGCTTCTCTCAACTCGAACCGGCCCGCGGTATTCATGCGACGGGCGGTGCCACCATACGCTTCGTACAGCGTGGCGGGTGGGGTAATGCCATGTATCACCTACTTACTAGCGATGAGTTCGATGCCAAAGAGGCCTATCGAATTGGTTTTGTACAAGAAGTGGTTCCGGTCGGAACACAACTGGACCGCGCCATAGAGATTGCCGAACGTATCGCCACGCAAGCACCCCTAGCCGTACAGGCGACCAAGGCCTCATCGCGACTCTTCGTAGAGCAAGGTTTTAAAGCGGCCGTTGACGCGCTTGGCCCAGTGCAGCAACGCCTCCTAGAGAGCGAAGATGCCAGCGAAGGCGTTCAATCGTTTATAGAGCGGCGCCCAGCCGTATTTAAAGGGCGCTAACACGTTGACTGAGAAGCCCAACAAAGCAAAGAGCGTACTGGGAGCACTCGCTGTGTCGCTCTTTGTTGGCTTGCCTATTTTGTTGGTGATTTACTTTGTGGGAAAATTTCTGCTCGAGTTGTTGCTTGGCTGAGCAGAATCTTCATTCATGTCGCCTGTTCTTCGCCGTCCCGATATATCCCTTAAATTGGCAAACTTAGCACCATCGGGCCAGATTGTTACCGAGTAATATCCCAGCTTCCACCTAGGGGCTCTTATACTTGACTAAATTACTCGGGTATGGGAATCTACACCGCTTAACGAGGAGCAAAAAGCAGGTACTCCTATGCGTCTTACAACCAAGGGGCGGTACGCGGTAACTTCGATGCTCGACCTGGCATTGCACCAGCAAGGCGACCCTATCCCACTGGCCGGCATTTCGGCTCGCCTGGATGTTTCCCTGTCCTATCTGGAGCAGTTGTTTGCCCAGTTGCGGCGTCGCGGTTTGGTTCAGAGCGTCCGAGGACCCGGTGGTGGTTACCACCTGGGCAAGCCTGCAGGGCTTATCAATATTGCCGAGGTCATTGAAGCCGTTAACGAAACGACTGATGCCACCCGCTGCAAGGGTGCAGGAAACTGTCAAAATGGCGAAACCTGCCTGACTCACTACCTGTGGATGGACCTCAGCGACCAGATTCATGATTTTCTGGCTGGCATAACCCTGGCGGACATGGTGAACCGCCCTGAAGTACTGGACATCTCTCGAAGACAAGAAAGCCGCGCCAGCATGAAGAAGCGCGTCATCACTTCCTCCATTCCGCTAAGCAATTATTAGGTAGGCACATGTCACAGGAACAAATAGACAAAGCCATTGGCAAGGAATACGCCGCCGGCTTTATTTCGGATATCGAGTCCGACACCCTTCCCCCGGGTCTCAATGAAGACGTAATCCGCTTCATCTCGGCCAAGAACGACGAACCCCAATGGCTACTCGATTGGCGACTGGAAGCGTACCGTGGCTGGGTTGAAATGAGCGAACCGGAGTGGGCCCATGTGCACTATCCGGAGGTCGATTTTTCCGCCATTTCCTATTACTCCCGCCCCAAGAGCATGGAGGATAAGCCCAAGAGCTTGGACGAGGTAGATCCAGAACTGTTGCGGGTCTATGAGAAGCTGGGCATACCCCTGCATGAGCAGGAAGTATTGGCCGGAGTGGCCGTCGACATAGTCTTTGACTCGGTTTCCGTTGGCACCACCTTTCGCGCCAAACTGGCCGAGGCTGGTGTGATATTTTGCTCAATCTCCGAGGCGGTAAAGGAATATCCAGAGATGGTACGCAAGTACCTGGGCACCGTGGTGCCGCGCAAGGATAACTTTTACGCAGCGCTCAATAGCGCGGTCTTCAGCGATGGTACGTTTGTTTTTATTCCCAAGGGCGTGCGCTGCCCAATGGAACTGTCCACCTATTTTCGCATCAACGAGGCCAATACCGGTCAGTTTGAACGCACCCTGATCATCGCCGAAGCTGGCAGCCATGTGAGCTATCTCGAAGGCTGCACAGCGCCCATGCGCGATGAAAACCAGCTGCATGCCGCGGTGGTGGAGCTAGTGGCCCTGGACGATTCTGAAATCAAGTACTCCACAGTACAGAACTGGTACCCAGGCGATGCGGAGGGTAAGGGTGGCATCTACAACTTCGTCACTAAGCGCGGTGTGGCACATCATAATTCCAAAATTTCCTGGACACAGGTTGAAACGGGTTCTGCGATAACCTGGAAATATCCCAGCTGTATTCTGCGCGGCGACAATAGTGTTGGCGAGTTCTACTCGGTCGCTCTCACCAATAATCGACAGCAGGCCGATACCGGCACCAAGATGATTCACCTTGGCAAAAATACCCGCTCTACCATTATTTCCAAGGGCATCTCGGCAGGCTACAGCAGCAACGCCTATCGCGGATTGGTACGCATGAGTCCAAGAGCCGCCGGGGCCCGTAACTATACCCAGTGCGACTCGTTGCTGATCGGGGATAAGTGTGCAGCCCACACCTTCCCCTATATCGAGAGCCGCAACCCGACCGCCGTGGTTGAACATGAGGCCACCACCTCTAAGGTCAGCGACGACCAGCTCTATCTGTGCCAACAGCGGGGCCTCGATGCTGAAAAGGCGGTCTCGATGATCGTCAACGGTTTCTGTAAGGAAGTGTTCAAGGAGCTACCTATGGAGTTTGCCGTGGAAGCTGGAAAACTACTGGAAGTGAGCCTGGAAGGCTCGGTCGGATAATTAACGCGCACTAATGAAAGTGCGCTCAGGAGAATTACCAAAATGTTGAAGATTGACAACCTGCATGCCCGCGTCGATGACAAGGACATTCTCAAAGGGCTGAGCCTGGAAGTGAAACCTGGAGAAGTGCACGCGATTATGGGGCCCAACGGCTCCGGCAAGAGCACCCTAGGCCACGTCTTAGCCGGCCGCCCAGGCTACACCCGCACTGCCGGCAGTGTCGAGTTCATGGGCCAGGACCTGTTCGAACTGGACACCGAGGAACGGGCTCACCTAGGCATGTTCCTGGCATACCAGTACCCAGTGGAGATACCTGGCGTATCCAACATGGAATTTCTGAAAGCGTCCGTCGATACTGTGCGCGCCAAACGCGGCCTGGATCCTATCGATACGGTAAACTTTATGAAGCAGGCTCGTGAGACATGCCAGCTGGTCGACCTTGACGTGAGCTTTCTCAAGCGAGGTGTGAACGAAGGCTTCTCGGGCGGCGAAAAAAAGCGCAACGAGCTCATGCAAATGATGATGTTGCAGCCCAGGCTTGCCATCATGGATGAAACCGATAGCGGCCTGGACATCGATGCCCTACAAGTCGTGGCTTCCGGTGTAAACAATATGCGCGACGGCGAACGCTCTTTCATCCTGGTGACTCACTACCAGCGCCTGTTGAACTATATCGAGCCCGACTTTGTGCACGTGCTGGCGGGAGGCCGAATCGTTAAATCCGGTGACAAATCACTGGCACTTGAGCTGGAAGACAAGGGCTATGCCTGGATTGAGGATGAGGTAGCCTGATGCCAGACCTGATGAATAGCATCCTCGATGCGGTCAGCGCCAACGCTCCCAAGTGGCTGCAGGAAAGACAATCTGCCGGTCGTAAGGTCTGGGCAAAGGCCGAACTTCCAACGCGCAAAACCGAGGCGTGGAAATACACCAGCCTGCACGCTCTTAACCGCAGTTTCGACAGTGCTGAGCCCAGCGCTGCCAGCAAGGCTGAACTGGGTTTCGAATACCCGGATTTTGGCGGCTGCAAGTTGGTCTTTGTCGACGGCTACCTGCGTGAAGACCTGTCTCAAATGGATATGCCCACAGGTGTCCAGCTAGTTCGCTTTGCCGATGCCGACGACGCTCAGACCAAGCTTATCCAACAACACTTGGGCAGCGTAGTAGACAGTTCACGACACCTGTTTGCCAACCTCAGTGATGCCGCACTTAACGATGGTGTCTTTGTGCAGATTGATGCAGAGACGGAAGTCACCGAACCCCTGCACCTGATCTGGCTGACGACCTCGCGGCCCACAGCATTTACCGTCAATCAACGTTTATTAGTGCTTAGCGGCGCCAACAGCCGCGCCAGCCTGATCGAGCACTTTGACTGCGCCGGAAATGGCAATGCCTTTACCAATGGTATTACCGAGCTGCTGCTGGAAGACGGCGCCACCCTGCACCACCATCGCCTGCACTTGGAAGAAGCGGGCGCCATGCATATTGGCGGCGTGCACGCACGACTGGCGAAAGACAGCACCCTGGAAAGCTTTCATCTGGCGCTGGGCAGTGACCTCAAGCGCATCGATGTAGTCATTAACCACGAGGGGCCCGGTGCGCATTGTGGACTCAACGGTATCTATTTGCTGCGCAAAGAAGAGCATGTGGACTACCACACCTGCATAGAACACGCATCTCCCCACTGCACCACCGACGAGGTCTTTCGCGGTATCATCGGCGATAGCGCCAGTGCGGTTTTTAACGGTCGCATCCATATCCATCCCGATGCCCAGAAAACCCGTGCCGAGCTGAGCAACCGCAATCTGCTTACCAGTGCCCAGGCCGAAATCAATACTAAGCCGGAGCTGGAAATTTATGCCGACGACGTGCAGTGTGCCCACGGCGCAACGATAGCCCAACTCGATCCACAAATGATGCACTATCTAAAGACCCGGGGAATCTCGAGCGAAGAGGCAGAAATCATGCTGAGCTACGGTTTCATCAACGAGGTCATTGACAGCATTGCACTAAAATCACTGCGCGATTATCTGCGACCGTTACTGGCCAAGCGCTTTTCACGCGACCCAAAATTGACAAGACACCTTCTATGACAGCATCAAGCTCAAACCTTGTTAGTGCCGCCGTCAACGCGTTTGACGTGGAACGCGTGCGCGCCGACTTTCCTATCTTGCGACAACAGGTGAATGGCCATCCGCTAATCTATCTCGACAACGCTGCAACAACGCAAAAGCCGGACGCAGTAATCGATGCCATTGTTAGCTACTACCGCTGTGATAATTCAAACGTGCATCGCGGTGCCCATGCACTCAGCGATCGTGCTACCGGCAAATTTGAAGCGGCCCGGGAAACCACTGCAGCGTTTCTCAATAGCCCCGAGTCCTGCCAAGTAATTTGGGTACGCGGCGTCACCGAGGGCATTAATCTGGTCGCCAATAGTTGGGGACGAAGCAATCTAAAGGCTGGCGATAAAGTCCTGGTGTCGTCGCTGGAACATCACTCCGATATTGTGCCTTGGCAAATGGTGTGTGCCGAGCGCGGTGCAGAGGTTGTTCCCATACCGGTACTAGACAGCGGTGACATCGACCTCGACGCGCTGGACGCACTGCTCGACGAACGTGTCAAAATGGTCGCGGTTAACCATGTTTCCAACGCTTTGGGGACGGTGAATCCGGTCGCCAAGATCATTCAAAAAGCCCACGCGGTAGGCGCTAAAGTCCTGCTCGACGGCGCTCAGGCGGTGGCTCACTACCCCATTGATGTGCAGGCCCTGGACTGTGACTTTTATACCTTCTCGGGCCATAAACTATTTGGCCCGACAGGAATAGGCGTGCTCTGGGGCAAGAAAGACTTACTCGAGGCCATGCCACCCTTCCTGGGTGGTGGCGAAATGATTAAAACCGTCAGTTTTAGCGGCACGACATTCAATGTTCTGCCCTTTAAATTTGAAGCGGGCACCCCAAATATAGCAGGGGCCATAGGCCTGGCAGCAGCAATCAAATACCTGCAGGGACTCGACCGGGATGCAGCCGCAGCCCACGAGGTGATGTTGCTGGACTACACCCTTGAGTTAGCGGAAGACATAGAAGGTTTGCACAGAGTTGGCGCACCGAAACAGGCGGCTGGAATTTTCAGTTTCCTACTCGAGGGGACTCACCCATCTGACCTGGGCATGCTGCTGGATCAACAGGGAATTGCGGTACGCACCGGCCACCACTGCGCACAACCTTTGATGGCTCGTTTAGGAGTGCCGGGAACCGCCCGTGCCTCCTACACGATTTATAATACACGCGATGATGTCGAGGCACTGTTCGCCGGCATCCGCAAGGCCAAGAGCCTGTTTGGATGAGGAGTAAAAAATGAGTGTAGAGACATTCGATGTCAGCACCGACGTGCTCAGCGTCACCCCCGAAGCCGCCAAGCACCTGAAAACACAGGTGGAGGCTAAAGGTTTTAAAGGCGTGCGTATCAGCGTCAAGGAAAGCGGCTGCACTGGACATATGTACGTCATGGAAGAAGTCAACGACAGCCAGGTTAAGGATGTGACTCTGGCGCTAGACAACGGTGTTAGTGTCTTTGTAGACGCCAGCTCTATCGGTTTTCTGCGTGGCACCGAACTAGACTATGTGCGCGACGGAATTAATCGCACCCTCAAATTCAAAAACCCCAACGTCACCGCTGCCTGCGGCTGTGGCGAAAGCTTCAGCATCGATTAGGGCTGGGACGCATGAACGCACAGGAACGCAGGATACTCACGACCAGCAGGGACTGTCCCGCGCGACTGGTCCCGGTGGGAGACCCGGTAATCATTCCGGCCCACACTTTTGTCACGTTGACTCAGTCACTGGGGGGCAACTACACCCTGGTATATAACGGCAATATGGTGCGGGTAGATGGCACTGACGCTGACGCTCTCGGGCTAGAACCACTGGAGCTGGAGTTTGAAACCCCAGCTGACGGACAGATAAGCGAGGCTCACGTGTGGACGGCCCTGCACACCATCTTCGACCCGGAAATTCCTGTCGACCTGGTGAATCTTGGCCTTATTTATGCTGTCGCCATTAACCAGGACAGTGGTCGAGTCAATATTCAGATGACCCTAACCGCGCCCGGCTGTGGCATGGGGCCGGTACTGGTCGGCGACGTCGAATACCGCGTCGCGATGGTACCCAATGTTAAGGAAGTGGCTGTAGAGCTAATCTTCGATCCGCCCTGGCATCGCGAGATGATGTCAGAGGAAGCGCAACTCGAAACCGGCATGTTTTTCTGATGAGTGATACAAGCACTAACCCTTTTGGTCACAGCATCAGCAGTGACGATATTCTCGAGACACTCGGGTTCTTCGACAGTTGGGATGATCGCTATCGCTACATCATTGACTTAGGTAAAGAACTACCCGCCCAAACCGACCAATTTCATACGGAAGATAGACTGGTACACGGCTGCCAGAGTCAGGTATGGATAGAAACCGAGCTGGTAGAGGGCAAATTGGAGATCTCGGTCGACAGCGATGCCTTTATCGTCAAGGGCTTACTGGGCATCGTACTCGCCGCGT
>JBLHSI010000120.1:0-9230 GCA_047626655.1 Halioglobus sp. | reverse complement strand
ATGGCATAGCCATTAATCCTTCGCAGTGCATTCGACTAGAATTAGGTTCTCAGCAACTTACGGCGCGAGCGATCGATTTACTCACGCCAATCGGAATGGGACAGCGAGGGTTGATTGTTGCTCCGCCTGGCTGCGGGAAAACGACTATTTTGAAACACGTCTGTCAGGCAGTGGGGGAGGCTTATCCGGAGATAAAGCTCTATGCATTACTCATTGATGAGCGGCCGGAAGAAGTTACCGATTTTAAGCGTAGCGTTCCGGCACAAGTACACGCATCATCTTCAGATGAAAGCTATGATCAACATGTTCGCGTTGCCAATGACCTTCTTAGCACTGCCCGCCGGCAAGCAGGTGAAGGTCATGATGTAATGATTGTCATAGATTCTCTCACAAGGCTCTCACGCGTACATAATGCGGAGGGAAAGGGCAGCGGTCGCACTATGTCCGGGGGATTAGATGCGAGAGCAATGGAGATACCCCGAAAACTGTTTGGTGCGGCTAGAAACATTGAGAATGGTGGGTCGCTTACCATTTTGGCGACCATACTTGTGGATACAGGAAGTCGGATGGACCAGGTGATATTTGAGGAGTTTAAGGGCACGGGCAATATGGAAATCGTTTTATCGCGTGACGTTGCACAACAGCGAATTTTCCCGGCGCTGGATATTGCTAAAAGTAGCACGCGTCGTGAGGAGCTTCTTCTAAATTCGAAAGATATCGAAAATGTAAAAGTTTTGCGCAGGGCTCTTACTCACCTTAAGCCTATAGACGGCGCTAGGAAACTGGTTGAGTTACTCGAGAAATTCCCTACGAATGCAGAGCTGCTGAACCATTAGTGAAGGAGGTTTTGTTATGGGAGACATTTTGCAAGGTATACCGCTGAATGTAGACATTGTCTCTGATGTGGTCTGCCCGTGGTGCATCATCGGTTACAAGCAGCTTCAGAAGGCATTGGGCTTGATGCCTGATGTGTTCGATGTGACGATTCGTTGGCACCCGTTCGAGCTAAACCCAGATATGCCCGAGGATGGACAGAATCTGCGCGAGCACCTGTCCCAGAAGTATGGCTCCACGGTGGAGCAGAGTAGGGCGGCGAAGGCACGCTTGATGGCTCTGGGGGAATCTCTCGATTTCACGTTCGATTACTTTGACGAAATGCGTATGGTTAATACCTTTGAGGCTCATCAGTTGTTGTACTGGGCCGGGATGCAGGGTCGGCAAACAGAATTGGCCCTGGCACTTTTTGACGCGTTTTTCAGGCTTCGACAGGATGTCAGTGATGCTCAGGTGCTGGCTGCCGCTGCCGGCCTGGCGGGACTTCCTGTGTCAGACGCACTGGCTGTAGCGGGCGATGGCCGTTATGCACTGGCGGTTAGGGAGGAACAAAAAATATGGCTGGATAGAGAGGTTCACGCCGTACCTACCTTCCTTTTCAACGAGAAATATAGTGTCCCGGGAGCACAAGAAGCCGAGACCTTCGTTCGTGTTTTAAACACCATTCAGGGAAAGTAGAGTTCCACGAAGTTGCGATCAGATTAGTTGGCAGTAGCTAATAATTTGGTCATGAATAGCCATAAACCGCACTGATTCGAGCTAGCCCTCCAGCAGACAGGAAAAAAAGTGCTAAGAAATCTGCCATTCTGCTCTTTTCGATAAAAGCATGGTTTTAGATAGTTTTTTAAAGAATTCTGTCACCTTTAGCCGAGGTTAGGGCACTTATTGGTTTAGGATCAGAGATAACGAACTATGAGCACATTCAAAAAACGAACCAAGACGGTCAATTCAAGCGATGCCGTTTTGGTGATGGCCTCATTGGGAGGCGATCGCGATGCCTTTTGTGAAGTTGTCACACGCTACCAGAGCCTGTTGTGCTCTCTGGCGTATTCATCCGTTGGAGACCTCAAACACAGTGAGGACATCGCTCAAGAGACCTTTGTTGAAGCCTGGAAAAAACTCGACACTCTTCGTGAGCCAGAGAAGTTAAAATCATGGTTGTGCGGCATTCTCCGTTTTAAAGTAAGTCATTATCGCCGGAAAGAATGGAGACATCCGGTGAATGACGCAGAAGAGTTAGATGAAAAGGATACCGGAGAGTCGGCGCTGGCGAGAACAGAAGATCTAGCTATACGTGATGAAGAACAGGTCCTGCTATGGCAGACCCTGGAGAAAATGCCAGTAACATATCGCGAACCTTTGATACTGTTTTATCGAGAAGGCTGCTCGGTTGAGTATGTTGCCGCTGAGTTAGACCTGTCTGAAGATGCGGTGAAACAACGACTGTCTCGCGGTCGCAAGCTACTGCAAAAAGCCATGGTGGTATTCGTCGAAGATGCCTTGACGAAAAGCAAGCCAGGCACAGCCTTTACGATGGCTGTACTGGCAGCCATCTCTGGTATTTCTCCTCCTGTAAAGGCAGCAGCACTGGGCGCGGGTGTTGTGAAGACGGGGTCATTGCTCAAGTGGGCTGCCACGTTGACTGCGCTGGCCGCTTTTTCTGGCATAGCGAGCTCATTCTTCGGACTCAGGGCAACCCTTGATCAATCGCGTACCCAACGAGAACGCCAAAGCGCAATAATGTACACCGCGCTCTTTTTACTATTCGCATTGGTGTATGTGGTATGTATGTACGTTTTGAAGCACCTTGCACTGAATTACTATGCATATGCTTACGCCTATTTGGGCGTATCGCAACTCGTCGTTTTCGGATTCGTTGCCAGTTATCTAATCCTCATGACTCGTAGCTTCAAAGGTATGCGCAAACTCAGGGCGCAAGAACGCATATTTAATCCGCAAGCTTTCCAGGGCGAGGCTGACCAAATGGGCTCTAAGCAGCGTGAGTACAAAAGCCGCTTTTGTATCGCCGGTATACCCTTGCTGCACTTTCGCTTCGGCATGCAGGAGAACAATGACAACCCCGTTGTTGGCTGGGTGGCAGGTGGAGACCAAGCCTATGGACTAATTTTTGCCTGGGGCGGCGTTGCTATAGCGCCTATCAGTGTGGGGATTATATCCGTTGGTGTGATAAGTGTCGGGGCAGTGAGTCTCGGGTTGGTCGGTGTAGGTGTTATTGGGATTGGTGCAATTGGATTTGGTGTTTCAGCAATTGCCTACAAAGCCTATGCCTCGTCTTCCGCCCTTGGTTGGGAAAGTGCGTTTAGTAATGGTTTTTCTATCGCAAAAGAAGCCGCGATTGGGCCTATTTCCTTCGCTAAGCACATCAACGATGAACGAGCTGCGGAAATAGCCAACCTTGCAACCTTGGAGCAAAGTTACCTCTGGGTTTTAGCCGCTATTGCGGTATTGATAATTGTGCCTGCCGCTTGGCATTCGAATAAAGTCCGTCAAAGAATGCGGCAATAAGCAAATAGTGATTGGTGACTCAAAGTTGATGGAAAGGTAGTCAAAAAATTCATTGCTCCAACTGAATGGGAGCTACACACAAAATTTGGAAGGTACATTTTATGGAAAATCTAGTTTACATATTGTCTTGGGGTTCTCCTGTAGGGCTTGGACTGTTCTTTTTGTTATCAACAGCAGGCACTGGAATATTGTTTTGGGGGATTTCTCATTTCGTCAAACGTAATAACGCTAGTAATGAAAGTAATGAGTGGGCCCCTCGCAGGTCAAATTAATCCATCAAATGTGAAGAACCTTAAAATGGTACGTTTTTCCTTTTCCATTCCATACCGAAACATAGGAGAATCAATCGCCATTGCGCCCATCAATTCATCGCTATCTACAGGAACCTCGTCGTGACCGACCAAAATTTGATAGACCAATTCAATGCCAATGCCCCAGGATTTATAAAAATGCTCGGTGGGCTGATAACCGCGGTCGATGCCACGGCAAAGTCCTGCACCATTGAGTTTGATATCAGCAAGGATTTCTGTCACAGCGTTGACATCGTGCAGGGCGGCTTCATCACCGCCATGCTCGACGCGGCTATGAGTCACGCTACATTCGCCATTGGGCCCGAGGTGGTCAGTGTGTCCTCTCTGGAGATCAAGACCAGCTATTTGGAGCCCACCCGAGCCGGCAAGTTGCGCGCTGAGGGGCGTATTCTCAAGAACGGCTACAAACTGGCCTTCATGGAGGGCCGACTTTACGATGCCAGTGGCCTGCTGACGGCCACCACCAGCACCGTCGCCAAGCTCATTCGCGGCTAGTAAGCTTTTGTTGCCTCGGCAATTCACCAATAATGTTAGAATCGATGGTATTGCCCAATTAATTTGTCGATACCAACCACACGTATTATGTACGGATCCCCTAACTACAATTAGTTTATCGCCTCTAATTATTCAGGAAACTCCTCTTGACGCTAAATCGAAAAAAGTCTCGCATTATTATTATAGGTGCTAACTTCGCCGGTCTCACTGCCGCGAGCAAGCTAAGTAAATCCCTCGACGTAACCGTGATTGACACCAAGCAAGATTTTCAGTGGACACCCAATATTCATGAAATTTTGTCAAATGTTAAAAAGGGGACCAGCCTCAGTCTAGATCTAGAAACCATCATCACAAGACTCGGGCATCGCTTTATTAACCAGACAGTTTCTGGCATTGACGGTGATATACAAACCGTCACTCTAGATGGCAAAAAAACATTAAATTACGATGTATTGTTAATTGCATCTGGCCATGCGCGATCAAACTATGACATTAAGGGTGCCGGAAAATATGCCTATGGCTTTCGAACTGCTGATGACGTAGTAAAAATACATAACGATATTGAAGCACTTCTTACTACACAAAAAACCTCAGTTTTTATCAATATTGTTGGTGGCGGCTTTACCGGCATAGAAGTTTTGGGCGAACTGTTACGTAAATACGCAACAAATAAAAAACTGCATCTTAATGTGATAGACAGCGCCCCAAGATTAGTAAAGGCCCTGCCAGAAAAATTGTCTGACGATATTTTGGACCAATGTAAACGCTACCAAATTGACTTTCACTTCAACAAGACGATTACTGAAGTTAAAAAATCCAGCATTCATTTCAATGACAAAGAATCAATTAGGTCAGATTTAACAATTTGGTCCGCAGGTACCAAGCTACCTGACTATCTTGACAGTATTAATACTGAAAATAGCGCTAGCGGGCTCGCTGTTAATGCCTACCTTCAAACTAAGGAATTTGACAATATATTTGTCGCCGGTGATTCTGCCTCGCTGCCAAAGCTATTACCCAAGCAAGCAAGTATCGCCCTAGATATGGGGCCTCATGCAGCGACTAATATTGCTCTATTTTGCGCAAACAAGTCATTAAAACGATTTAAATTCAAGAACAAACCGGTGCTGCTATCGTTGGGTGATATCAATACTTACTTTATCCAGGGCTCGTTAGTATTAGCTAGCCCGGTCCTTGCGGCAGCTAAAGAGGCTGTTTATCAGTTTTATATGGCCCGTCTATCAACACTGCTGCCGATAGAGCAAAGCGCCTTTGGTCTAGCGAGCAGAGTGACTTTATCGACCGAGAAGCTATTACTGGCCGAAATTCTGAAGTTGAGACCCAAAGTACTACTAGGACGCAGTAAGGTTTTGCAAAAGTGATACGGCCATTCAAATCAATGAAGAAACTTATCCCGTGACTACTGACGGTTAAGGCTACAGAGATTTACAGCGAATAACGCTCTACGAGAAATTTTGCGACGCCATCTTTATCATGATGTCCAATAACATCAGTCGCTGCGTCCTTAATATGCGCCTTTGCGTTCAGCGGGGCGTAGGCTTCATCGGCCATCTCAAACATGCTTAAGTCGTTATCACTATCCCCAAAGCACAACACCTTGGATACTCCTAGCTCTCGCTTTAAGGTTGAAATAGCCGCGCCTTTATTTCCCTCATGATGGTGGATGTCTATCCAGCGTAACTGCTTGTCTTCAATCGCGTCACCAGCAAACGCAATGAGCCCAGGTTCAGAGGCAACAAGCTCCACAACCGGGTTGATGGCTAGTGCTGACGCTATTGCACTAATATTGGTGATGTCGACATCTCCAGGTAAATCTGAGACAGGTAATACTGGGACCCGGCCTTGCTGCCCCAGCATGTCAGCGAGTCGCTCTTCTACCGCGTTATTGAGCGGCGGGTGATAAATCGCATGTCGATCATTTTTGTCGAGGGTGAATATAAAAGGGCATACGTCTCGAGACATAAAAGCCTCAATGATATGCCGTATTTCACTTTCGGTGAGTAAATAGCGGTGAGTGTAAACTTCTTTTTGAGGATGCCAAATAACCACACCGTTTTTGTAGATATGCGGTAATTCAAAGCCATGCCCGTCGAGCAGATCAATAGCGCCATGAAAAGTACGCCCGGTGGCAACTGTAAATGCCACACCGCTACGACTCATCTTGCCAAGCGTTTCAATCGTAAAGGGCGAGAGTTTGGAGGCGCTGTTAAGTAAAGTGCCATCCAAATCAAAAACAATGAGATCCATAGATTTTTCCATCAATAAATTATCTGGGTAAATGGGTGTTCAGCAGGCGACAACATACCAAGCGGATTGCCGGTTAAGCTAATCTCTTCCTGGAGCTCGAAACAGCCGACGAGTCCAAACAGACTGAAAAAATGGATCAAGCCACCGGTAAAGCCGCCCTGAAATGCGCACAGGTTTGCCTTTTTCCACTGCCTTGATACCGTCGGCAACTACGACAGCGGCGGGGTACCAGAGCCATTTTGGCATGGAGGCTTTCATATCCTGCAGTCCTGCTGTTTCGTGGAAGTCAGTGTGTGTGAACCCCGGACACAGTGCGCTCACCTTTACATCAGTACCCTTGAGAGTAACGGCGAGGGCTTCGGAGAGGGCGACCAGGTAGGCTTTGCTTGAACCATAATTACAGCCATCTGGTCGCGGTAATCTGGCGGCGACGGAGGCGACGTTGATGACTCTGCCAAAATTCCTTTCTTGCATGCCGGGGATGAACAGGTGACACAAGTGGGCAACCGAAACCATCATCAGTTGGTAGAAATCACTCTGTTCCTGCCAGTCTCGATCTTCCAGCAAGTTTGGACCAGCGATTCCCGCGTTATTAACCAAGTAGTCTATAGTTATCCCGCGCGAGCCTACAGTATCGTAAATATCCTGCGGCGCCGCCGGATCGACTAGGTCTGCGGCGATAGTGCTGCACTCAACGCCGTGTTCTGCCCGTAATTTTGAGGCAACATCCTCCAGCTTTCCTATGCGTCTGGCCACCAGTACCAGATTGTAACCGGCGGCGGCTAGCTGCCTGGCAAACTCTGCACCCAAACCGGCTGAGGCTCCTGTTATTAATGCGGTACGGCGCTCTGTCATTGCTGTTCCTCTTGCAGTTTTTCTCTAACATCGGTCAACACCGCGCCATAGGTGTTATGACCGCGCTGGTCTCGGCCCAAGCCCCAGAAATAGTCATATAGGGTGGTTTCCACGATGTTTCTGTCTCCCGTATCGAGCAGTCGTTTGGCAACTTCGGCATGCGTACGGCACTTGGTATAGGTAGCACGGGTCATGATGACCCGGCGTACTTTAGACCAGTCTCGGCGGATCCTCACTAACCGTCTGCGCCCCAGACGCCTCGCTATGCCAGGGTGCTCTGCATGTCGCACTTTTTCGCGCTCAGTAGGGTCTTCGAACTTCATAGCCTGAAAATAATGCTCAACCGAGGGCCAGTGAGCTCCGTCCAGGTCGAAGCCATGTCGGGAGTATGTGGACAATACATCGTTTGCATCTGTGCGGGACACTAAAACGGAATTGTCTTGAGATTTATTGGTAAGCGGCATAGTGTCAGATTAACAGTCTGCACCCAGCACTGCCAACGGTACTGGCAAGTTCGTTTGAAGTTATAGGCAGATATAGCGATTTGTGACCGCCCGCGCTGCAGGTTTAACTCTATTGAACTTGGATAGTCATAAAGTGGGTGCCGATGATTCTCATCATCTTGGGATGATCAACATTTAATACGTTCCATCGTTGCATCATAGAGCGGTCTTAAGGAAGCCTGTGCTTCAAAACGCTCACCGGCAATATCGATTTCCCATTTCTCGTTGTTAACAATATCTGCTGTTAACGGTGTGTCAGTGCTGGCGAAGCCAATACCCACCGCCGCGCCCAGTGTGTGCCCGTAAGCACCTATCTGGAGGTAGCCAACCTCATCACCATTGAGGTAGATGAGCTCATTACCATGGAGTAGTGGTTCGGGATCTTTTAGCAAAAATTGCAACATGCGGTTGCATGGAACTCCCTTCTCCTTGATAGCGGCCAAGGCGTCACGGCCGATAAAACCGCCTTTTTTATCCAGTTTTACAGCGAAACCCAACCCGGCTTCGATGGGGTTGTCTGTATTATCCACATCGACTCCGAAGTCACGGTAGGCTTTTTCCAGACGCAATGAACTTAGGGTTTGTAAGCCTGCATGGCGCAGTCCAAATTCCTTGCCTGCTTCAACCAGTTGATCATAAACCTGCACCGCATGAACGGTAGGAATGTGTAGCTCCCAGCCCAATTCTCCAATATAGGTCACGCGTATCGCCAGTACCGAGGCATAGCCAATGTCTATGTCACGGGCAGAGAGATAAGGAAAACCTTCATTGCTCATATCGGCAAAGCTGACTTTCTGCATCAAATCACGCGATCTTGGGCCGTGAATATTGATCTGCGTTGTTGCTGACGTGGTATCTAGAATGGTTACAAACTCATCGTCACCAATGTGCCGTCGCATATGCATTTCGGTGTGTCCCGGGGCATTTTCTCCGCAGATGACCAAGAATTTTTCTTGCTCCAATCGAGTTACCGTCAGGTCACCTTCGAAACCGCCTGCTTGGTTCACCCACTGTGTATAAACAATCCTGCCGGGATTCACATCCACTTCGTTGCAGCTCAGGCGGCTCATAAGGGCGCCGGCGTCACGGCCCTGGATAATAAATTTGGACATGAGTGACATGTCCATCAAAATCACATTCTCCCTGGCTGCCTTGTGCTCCTGAGCATGCCAATCAAACCAGTTTTGGCGAAACCAACTGTATTTCTCTATTTTTGCCTGTTGCGGTGTGGGCGCGAACCAATCAGTCATTTCCCAGCCATGACCTTCGGTGAAAAATGCTCCGGCTGCCGTTAGACGATCATGTAATACCGAACGTTTAACATCGCGCGCCGTCTGCGGCGCATCGTTGTGGTAATGCTGGCCGAATAAACGTCCCAGCAATTCCGGTGTGCGGTCGCGGCGAAAGGCGGTTGTATTTTCACATTTGGTGAAGCGGT
>JBLHSI010000119.1:0-9326 GCA_047626655.1 Halioglobus sp. | reverse complement strand
GTTATACGACTACAAAAGATTGAACAGAAGGACAGGACATACCCTTTTTGGGGCAGCGAATACTTCGGGAGTAGGTTAGTTGATCAGTGTGTTTCTAGATTGGGCGATCTAAGATGTTGATTTTAAAAGATTAAGTTTGATATTTCGGGCTTCCGGGGCGGGGGGTGCCCCAAAAGGGGTAGTCGTTCGAAATCGCTACTCCTGGATTCCGACTTTGAGGTGGGAGAGCTTTAGCGCTGGGGCTCTGCGGCGAGTTTTTCTATCTGTAATTTTTCGTTTTGATAGGACGATTGCCAGTCGAATGCTGAGGTGGATATTGAGTTGGGGTCGTTCGGTTCATTGTCGTCTCTCTCTATATGGGCCTTCACGCCCCATTTGCGAGAAACACTCATTCCCTTGTCGGCCGGAGCAGCTGACAGCATGGTTTCAAGCCCTGGCAGGCTTGCTTCACCACTACCCAAGATGATCGCAGGGCCTTCGAAATGGTCCAGATTGAGAATGTCTTTTTCGATGTCTAGCCCTAGGTTTCCGCACCCGCGTTGGCCAAGAGTGATGGCTCGAGTGGCACTGACATAGCCATTTCCCTGTTGAAAGGGGCTGTAGGCTAAGAGGTTGTCTTTATTGATCGCGACCTCGGCGCTGCTGATAAGTTTGCATTTTACATCGTCGGGGGTGAGGTCGGGCTCAAGCTGTAGTAAAAGAGCAGCCAGCCCCGCTACCAGAGCACTTGCTTGGGAGGTTCCGGTCATGACAAATTCACCCGTCGATAAAACGTAATCAGGGTGTTGCAGGGTCAGTGATGAGCCCGGCGGTGCGAGCCCGGTCATATGTCCGCCCGGGGCCACAATGTCGGGCTTTATGTGAGCGCTGGGGGTGGGGCCGCGCGATGAAAAATCGGGAATATAATCGTCGTCTCTGGTGTTAAGCGTCCATGAGTCGGTGACGGCGCCAACGGTTATTAGGTAGGGCAAGTTGCCAGGTGACCCAATCGTCATTGGCTCTGGGCCCTCGTTGCCAGCCGCCGCCACCACTGTTATTCCGGCCGCCCAGGCTTTCATGACGGCTTGATTGATAGGGTCTTCCCAATACGGCCATCGGGGTCTCGCTGCGAATGACAAGTTGAGCACCTTGATGTTATAAATCTGTTTGTGGTCGACCACAAACTGAACCGCTCTCACGATGTCTAGCATGTCGCCCTGACCCGCTACATTGAAGGCTTTTATCGCCACCAAATTAACATCCGGTGCCACACCTTTGAAGGACCCGGCTTCTTTTCCAGATTGGGTTACCTTACCGGAGTGGGCTATAACGCTTGTCAGGTGGGTGCCGTGCCCAGTTTCATCAACGGTTTGTTTGCCGGCAACATCGGCAATGGCATCGTAGCGAGCTACTATGCGAGGTCTACCTTGCGTGTCGTTGGCTAGCTCCGGCACTTCCCATAATCCAGAGTCAATTATTGCCACCGTAACACCGCGACCCGTAATGTTATGCCGATGCAGTTCGTCAGCGCCTATGACGGTGGGGAAGTAGGTGTTTTGGTCATTATCGATATATCCGGGAATGAGCTGCGTGGCGCATTCTTCACCGAACGTTGCCGTTATTGTAAAGTCGCTCTGGGTGTGAGATTTGGCGTTCTCACCGGTTTTTTCCGCGTCGAAGGTAGCGCTTAGTATTGCGCTCTCGTTGAGGTTCGCTTGGGCCGTGGGAGGCAGTTTCACGGTGAGCTCCCCCCCTTGGTTTGGCGGGTAATGTGCTGAGTCGAGTTCTTGGCCGTCCCACGATAAAGAGTTGATGTCTCCAAGCTCTAGTGGCCAGGATATTTCTAGAGACTGCAGTCGGGTTTTGTTGCCGCTTTTATTGTAGATTGTCCAGCTGAGACCTGTGTCATTCAATGTGAGCTCCAGAGCCCCACCCACCTCGCAACTGACTTGCTGCGCCTGAATTGATTCTTCTGGTTCTTCGGCAGTAGACAGGTCATCTATCACCCGCGTCACCAAGGGCGAGTCCATAATCGAGTTGAGTTGCTGCAAGCTTACAATGGCGCCTACCGAGTTAATGATTGGCAGTAGGTGGGTTGTCGAGCCGCCTTTACTCGTTACCAGTACCTCCAGTTCGGCCGCCGAGGTGCCCTGCAGCATCACCCTGAGTGGCTCTTGTTGTGAAGGGTTCGCATGCGCCACCAAGGCAAGGCAAGAAAAGGTGGTGACTTGAAATAAATGGGTGAAAAAAGTGCGCATTATTCGCCCAGCGAAAGCTTAGTCCTGTCGTGACTCATCCAGAAATTCCATGAAATTTTGCGTTAACATGGCCGGTACATCTTCTGGATAGATAGGCCGCGAGAAAAAGTATCCCTGCAACAATTCACATTCGCGTTTCACCAGATAACTCAGTTGCTCCTGGGTCTCTATGCCTTCCGCGATAACTCTTAGCTGAAGTGTTTTAGCGAGCGCTAATATTGCATCAACGATCGCCGCGCCGTCCACAGTGTTTAGATCTGCGACGAAACTTTGGTCGATTTTGAGCGTATCGATGGGGAAGCGTTTTAGGTAGCTAAGTGATGAGTATCCTGTGCCAAAATCGTCGATGGCCAGGTCCAATCCTAGGTCTTTGAGTTTGCGTAATTTTTCGATATTGGTTTCAGCGTCGGTCATAACCGCGCTTTCTGTGAACTCTAATTCTAGCCTTTCTGGAGATAAGCCCGACTTTCGCAAAAATTCCGAGATAGAGTGAGGCAGATCTGTCTGGTTGAACTGCAGTGGAGAAATGTTAACGCAGACCCGAAAGTCTTCCAGGTCGAGGGTGTCCCAATAGGAACAATGTCTCGCGACTTCAGACAACACCCAGTTGCCCAGCTCAATAATCTGTCCCGTGCGTTCGGCAACGGGAATAAACTCCAAAGGAGAGACCATGCCTCGCTTGGGGTGCTTCCAGCGAACAAGTGCTTCCATGCTAACCACTTTGCCATTGGACACATCTACCTGTGGTTGGTATCGCAGTTCCAGCTGATTGTTTTTCAGGGCATCCCGCAGCTCTTCTTCCATTTTGAGCTGTTCTACGGCTGTGGCGTTCATTTTTTCATTGTAGAAGCGGAAGCACGCGCGTCCCTCGGCCTTGGCCACATACATGGCGGTGTCGGCATTTTTTACAAGTGTGTCTGGGTCGGTACCATCGAGTGGGTACATGGCAATGCCAATGCTTGGCGTCACTACGGGGTTATGTGATTGCAACTGAATGGGTTCCGACAGGGAGTCAAGTATTCGTTTGGCAACCAACTCCACATGGCCATAGTTGGTAACGTCAGACAATACAACGGTGAATTCATCGCCTCCCAAACGTGCAATCTCTGGGCTGCCATCGGCATTGTCGTCACTTTCGGCGTTGTTTTCAGTCAAGTAATTGATGGCGTCGTCTTCGCGTAGCTCTAGGGTCAATCGTTTGGCGATCTCAACCAACAAGCGGTCTCCGCGGCCGTGTCCGATGGAGTCATTAATGCGCTTGAAATGGTCTAGATCGATAAACATTAACGCCGCATTGGTATTTCTGCGTTGGCTGCGCTTTAAGATTCGATTGAGTTGTTCGTTGAAACTGCGACGATTGGGCAGACTGGTTAACGGGTCGTAATAGGCCAAATAACGAAGGCGATCTTCTTGGCGTTTCAGCGCATTAAATGCATCACTGGCGCGCAACATATATTGAACATCGCGCCCCAGCAGTGACCAGTTAACCGGCTTGGTTTTGTACTGTGTGGCCCCGGCGTCGAAACCTTGGTCAATCGACACTCTGTCGTCCGAACCCGTGACGATCATGATAGGAATAGTCTCGCCCTGAGGCATATTCCGAATCCGCTGGCACACTTCAAGGCCGCTCATTCCCGGCATTTCTACGTCGAGAAATAACAGATCAGGTCTTTCTCGGACAAAGGCGTCCAAGGTTTCTAGACCATTGGCAGCCTCCACCACTATCATACCTTCAGCTTCCAAGCACTGCCGGGTTAGCAAACGGACGTTTGAATCATCGTCGCTAACAAGTATTTTTGCTTTACTTCGAGTAGTCATTGTATGGCTAATTCGGTTCCGGCTGAGTGGGCTATTATTAAAGGGTTAGGCTATCACCCCTTTTGGGTAACAACTAGGGGTAACGAGCGTTAGAATCACTTAGTGCGGCATTTTGGTTCGATCAGGTTCTGGCGTTCAGGTGGCGGTGCTGCTTAAACCGTTGCTCCTCGATAAACCTTGGTAGCTGCTCAAGCGGAATGGCGCGGCTGTAGTAATACCCCTGCACTTGGTGGCAGTTTTCGGAACGGAGAAACTCTACTTGTTCGTAGGTCTCTGCACCCTCGGCTACAACCAGTAACCCCAAGCGATGTGCCATCTCTATAATCATGATACAGACGGCTCTTTGTTGTTCATTATTAGGGACGTCGCGCACGAAGGCTATGTCAATTTTGAGCGCCGCGATAGGCAACTGGGTGAGATGGGTCAATTGCGAGAAGCCCGTGCCAAAGTCGTCCAGAGAAAACGAAATACCCAGTTGGCGTAAATCGTCCATTCTGGCTTTAATCGCCTCCGGGTTCTTTAAGATGGTCGTTTCTGTCAGTTCTAGTTCGAGATTGTTGGCATTGGCGCCGCTACGGAGGATAATATCTTTGACAATTTCCAGAAATCGGTCGTCCTGGATCTGCGAAAAGGAAATGTTCACCGCAACATCAACGGTGCTCAGTCCTTGTTCTTCTAGCCAAACGAGGGCGCTGCAGGCGTGTTGTACTACCTGATATCCAATAGTCTTCATGAGGCCCATGTCTTCACATTCGGATAAAAAATCGCCGGGATATACAATGCCTCGAGTGGGATGGTTCCAGCGCAGCAATGCCTCCAAGCCCACTAGCTGGCCTGTATTGAGGTCTATTCTTGGCTGATAGTGCAGCTCAAATTGGTTTTGGCGAATGGCAGTGCGAAGCTGGCCGGCCAATGAACTGGCGCCGGCTTCGTCAAACACCAACTGCTCGCTGTATTGAATGTACTTGTTGCCGTCGACTGTTTTGGCTTGTTGCATGGCGCCTCGAGCACTGGCGATGATATCGCCCACCTCTGTTTTGTCACCGGTGTAAATAGCGCCGCCAATACTTGCATGAACCGAGACTTGTTGTTCGGACAATACCATTGGGCCAGAGACACTAAAAAGCATCTTTTCTGCTATTGATTGCACATCTTTTGCCGATTCAATGTCTTCGAGCACGATGGCGAATTCGTCGGGACCTACACGCGCGATACTGTCGGTGCTGCGCATTTTGTTCAATAGGCGCCGTGTGACGGTCTGGATTACGATATCGCCACCGCTTTCACTGTAGCTGTCATTGATGTTAGCGAATTGATCAATGTTTACGTAGAGCAGTGCAGTACTAAAACCGTAGCGCTTAGATCTGTCTGTGGCCCGCTCGAGATGGGCCCTAAAGCCGGATCTGTTTAAAGCACCTGTGAGGGGGTCTTGATTGGATAGCCTTTGAATCGTTTCTCGGGCTGCTTTCAGCTGTATGCTGTAGTCCAGAATGCGATGGGCGAGGGCGTCTTGCAGTTGTCCTCGCACTAAGAAGTCTTGCGCGCCGTGTGCTTTGGCGTTGGCTATGACGTCGTTATCTTCCTCGTCGACCAGGATAATGATGGGGGCGCTGGCGCCATGGCGCTGCGCTAGCCGAAGTACATATTCTGTTTCTGGCCCGTTCGCGATGATCACAGCATCAATGTCTGGGTTCAGCAATGCGTCTAATGGCCTCTCCATTGACTCTAAAACAGCCAGTCGAAAGCGATCAGGCGTGGCTCGTCCCAAACAAGACGACAGTATTAGATGGTCTGTCTTGTTTTCGGAAATGATCAAGATAGTATGTTGATTCACTTCTGTTCCCAGTGTGGTCACTTTACTAGCCAAGTCCCTTTATCGTCGCTGTCGTACATCGTACAGCTTCATCACAGTAAGTATTATGCTTATTCTTTAGATAACATAAAGTTATACTGAATATCTAAATATATTTCTAGTTAATATTTATAAAAAAATACCATCCTACAGTGGCCGCCACAAACATTGCGTCTAATTGGTGATGATTTATGCTGTTTGCATCAAAAGGGGAGAGTAGATGAACGCAGAGTTGCAATTTGAGATGCATGGTAATGTCGCCGTTATCACAATAAATCGGCCCGCGGCCCACAATACCTTGTCAGCGCGCGTCATCGAGGGTTTGGGGGCTGCCTATCAGCGTTGCCAAGATGATGATGACGTTCGTGTAGCCGTGGTCACCGGAGCGGGAAAAGTTTTTTGTGCCGGAGCTGACATGAGCGGTGGAGGGGCCACGTTTGACAGCGCCGCTCACACTGTTGATGTCTCGTCATGCCCGTTGACGATGCAAGCGTGGGAAGTGCGCAAACCGGTGATCTCAGCGTGTAATGGGCACGCCATTGGCGCTGGTTTAGGGCTGGCCATGCAAACGGATATGCGGGTATTTGCGAGTGATGCGAAGTATGGGTTTTTACAGTCGCGGCGGGGTGTTGTGACCGACTTTGCGATGGAATATATCTTGCCGCGTATCGTGGGTATGGAGAAGGCGTTTGAACTACTGGTGCGCGCCCCCACGTTACTGGGTAGCGAGGCTGTAGAGTGGGGTTTGGCCGCCCGCTGCGTGCCCGCGCAGGATGTGCTCGACACCGCAATGGAAATTGCTCAAGATATCGCGACTAACTGTGCCCCGCTGCCCGTTGGGCTGCATAAACAGTTACTTTGGCGTTCGCTCGATATGAACATGCAAGAGCTGGTTAACCACGAGACTAAATCCCTTAATCACTCTATGACCTTGCCCGATGCAGTCGAGGGCGGGGTGTCCTACATAGAGCGCCGCAAACCGCGATGGACGGGCAGTGTGAAAAGCGATTGGCCAAGCTGGCTGAGCTAATGCCGCAGAGTGCTGTAGGCTAAATGCGCAGAGTGATGAAAGTGCGGTGCTTAAACTATGTTAGAATTCTGTCTTTCCCTTCCGCCCCCACTAAAAAGTACAGTCAATCCGTATGAGTATCGCAACCGACAAACTGGAAACTATCCGCCAGCAAGTACAATCTCATCTGGATAAGGCCGAAGAAAAACAACTAGGTCCCGATCAGGAGCGTCTACTTTGCGACGCTATCAAGGAAAACCTGGCGCGGGAAAATGCTGTGTTGGTGGCCCATTATTATACTTCGCCTGCCATTCAGGCTCTGGCTGAAGAGACGGGTGGCTGTGTTTCAGACTCGCTCGAAATGGCCCGATTTGGACACGACCACCCAGCCGAAACACTCATTGTCGCTGGCGTGAAGTTTATGGGTGAGACTGCCAAAATACTCACTCCCGAGAAACGTGTGCTAATGCCAACTCTGGAGGCGACCTGCTCTTTGGATTTGGGTTGTCCTATTGAAGAGTTTTCAGAGTTTTGTGACCAGCACCCAGATCGCAAAGTTGTGGTGTATGCCAATACATCAGCGGCGGTGAAGGCCCGAGCCGATTGGGTGGTAACTTCTGGTATCGCATTGGATATCGCCGAGCATTTGGCTGATCAGGGCGAAAAAATCATTTGGGCTCCAGATCGGCATCTTGGCGATTATGTGCGTCGACAGTCTGGTGCTGACATTCTTATGTGGGATGGTGCCTGTATTGTTCACGAAGAATTTAAGGCGCGGGGGCTGGCCGATCTGAAGCGGGTCTACCCCGACGCCGCCGTATTAGTGCACCCCGAATCGCCCCAATCGGTGATTGCATTAGCCGACCGGGTTGGCTCGACCACTCAGATCATTAATGCCGCCACTGAGATGGACAACAAGCAGTTTATTGTGGCGACCGATCAGGGAATATTCTATAAGTTACAGCAGTCAGCACCAGATAAAGAATTTATCATTGCGCCAACCGCAGGTAAGGGGGCCAGCTGCAGCAGCTGTGCCAACTGTCCCTGGATGGCAATGAATGAGTTAGAGTTGTTAGCGACCGTGTTTGAGCGCAGCGACAACGAGATATTTGTCGACCCTGTTGTGGGGGCGCAGGCGATGGTGCCGCTGCGCCGTATGCTCGATTTTGCCGAGCAGTTACGCCTGTCGGTTAAGGGCAAAGCCTGAGGGCTTACAGGTCCATCTGTGCTCTAAGGTCGCTCACATCTTGCAGTCTGTGGTTGATCTTAGCGGAAGTAAGATGATCGACTGACGATAGCTTTAGCGCATAATTGAGCTGTCTGTCGGCTTCGTCAAATATGCCGTTGAGAATAAAATACTCCGCTCTGGCTAAGTGTAAGCCAACAATGTTCCCCGATAAGCCTTGTACCTCCGCCAGTAAATACCAAACTCCGGGATCTTTAGGTTTGATTTTGCTTTGGGCGACGAGTACTTCCTCGGCGATGTGAGCTTGTTGGTTTTGCATTAAGGCATTGGCATAAGCCATCGTCAGCGGATGATTTTCTGGTGATACAAGTAATTGCTTGGCCAACTTTTTTGCGGCGACCTGTGGTTGGTTTCGTGCCATATCGATTTCCGCATCAGCCAAAATATACTCCAGCCGATTTTTATCTGCCGCCCACAACGGTGCCAGTTGAGTGCTCGCATCATCGGGTCTTCCAGCCGCAGTCAAAGCTAGCGTCAAGCCATATCGAGCAGCCTCTCGTGAGCGCGTGGAGCCTGCCAGCTCTCCTCGAAAGCGCTGCGCGGCCTGTTCGGGTGTTTTGGCTAGCTGTGTCACCACCCTGGCGCGCATGAGTTGGTAATCGAGATTGGTATGCTTCATTGTTTTAGGGTACTTGCGAGCGCGGTTGCGCGTGTCGGCAATTCGATTTTCCGACAGGGGGTGAGAGCGCAAGAACTCAGGTACTCGGTTGCCACCGGAGTAGCGCGAGGCCTGCAGCATCCGCTCGAACATAGCCGGGGCAGCGTGCGGGTCCATACCTGCGGCAACCATTGTCTGCATGCCCACTCTATCGGCCTCTTGTTCATTGCCGCGACTGTATCGAAGTGCCGAATCTTGTGCGGCCGCCTGCGCGGCAGTCAATACAGCGATGCCGGCCTCGCTGCCGGTGGTCGCCAACAGGACCAATCCGGCGAGCATAGCCGCCAAATTGAGTGGCCCCATGCTTTTTTGATATTCCACACTGCGTGAGAAATGACGCTGGCTGAGGTGGCCCAACTCATGAGCCAATACCGTGGCCAGCTCATCTTCAGTTTGAGCGTATAGGAGCAAGCCATTGTGGATGCCGATGATTCCGCCCGGTACTGCGAACGCGTTGATGGTTGCGTTGTCAACGATGACCACCTCTATGCGACGATCCTCCAGTT
>JBLHSI010000118.1:0-9398 GCA_047626655.1 Halioglobus sp. | reverse complement strand
GGTGCCATATTCGCCGAGTTGCCTATGGCGAGCAATGGTTTAGATCTTCGCTGTATCTTTGACGTTTTAAACGCGCGGAATTGTAACGAAATTCTGATAGAATCTGGCCCGCGTTTGGCGGGTGCTTTGTTGCAGCTGGGCTTGCTGGATGAAATTATCGTTTACATGGCGCCCACGTTGATGGGCAGCGAGGCGAGACCGCTACTAGATTTGCCATTGGGTACTATGGCGGAAAAAGTGCCACTGTGTATCGAAGACGTGCGCAGAGTGGGTCGGGATTGGCGATTGACCGTCATTCCCAATAAGGGATAGAGAATACGATGTTTACCGGAATTATTGAGGCCGTTGGCGAAATCGCCGCCTTGGAAAAGACAGGTGGAGACCTGCGTTTGCGTGTCCGAACGGGCAAGTTATCGCTGGAGGACGTGGCTTTGGGCGATAGTATTTGCACCAGTGGCGTGTGTCTCACCGTGGTAGATTTACCCGGTGATGGTTATTGGGCCGATGTATCAGTGGAGAGTTTAAATTTTACCACGCTGGGCTATCTCAAAGTGGGTTCGGCGGTGAACTTGGAAAAGGCGCTGACGGCTACCGATCGCCTGGGCGGGCATATTGTTAGTGGTCATATCGATGGCGTGGGCGAGGTGGTTAGTATCGAAAAAGACGCGCGCTCCATACGCTATGTTATGCGCGCGCCATCGGCGCTGGCAAAATATATCGCCCACAAAGGTAGCGTTTGCGTCGATGGCACCAGTCTTACCGTAAACGCAGTCAATGGCGCAGATTTTGAACTGAATATTATTCCTCAGACCCTATCGGAAACGGTGTTTGGCGATTACGTAGTGGGCACCAAAGTGAATTTGGAAGTGGATGTTATTGCGCGGTACCTGGAGCGATTGATTCAGGGTGATGCAGCTGCCATAAATAGTAGCTCCGGGCTCTCGATGGACACATTGGCCGAATCAGGTTATTTACGCCGCTGAAGGCGAAGTTTGGGAAAGACATAGATGCAAGTAAATACCGTAGATGAAATGATCAGTGATCTCCGTCAGGGCAAGATGGTGGTGTTGCTAGACGATGATGCGGACAGCCATAACGAGGGTGTTGTGATGGCGGCGGCAGAGCATGTCGACGCCAAAATTGTGACATTCATGGCCCGCAAAGCCCGTGGTTTGGTGTGCCTTACCCTAACTCAGGAGCGCTGCAGTCAGCTCAATTTGCCGCCTATGGTGGAAGATGCCAATGGCGAAAACTCCAATTTTACGTTGTCGATTGAAGCCACTGAGGGCATCGATACCGGGATATCGGCAGTTGATCGAGCCTTAACCGTGCAGGCTGCAGTGGCACCTCATGCGGTTGCGGGCGATATTGTTCAGCCGGGGCATATTTTCCCGCTGACAGTGATGCCCGGGGGAGTGCTAACACGTGCTGGTCACACCGAGGCTGCGTCAGATTACGCTCGCCTGGCAGGACTTTTGCCGGCCGCAGTTATTGCGGATATATTGACACCGCAAGGGACATTGGCCGATGGGCCTACTCTGCGGGAGTTCGCCACAGAGCATAAGCTAAAGATGGGGACCATAGCCGACCTCATTCATTTTCGTTTGGAGAACGAGCGCACCGTGCGCCGTATTCGCGAAGGTGTAATACAAACAGCACACGGTGAATTTCGCTTGGTCGCCTACCGGGATCAAACAGCGGGCGGAGTTCATATTGCTCTGACTATGGGTGACATAACGCCGGAGAAGCCCACTCTAGTGCGGGTACACGTCAATTCGGTGCTGCGCGATTTGGTCGGTAGTGAATTGCCAGACCAACCGAGCTGGAGTATTGGCAAATGCCTCAAAGTGGTCGCGGATGCCGGCCACGGTGTGGTTGTGTTGCTGGCTCGCGAGGAAAGTTCTGATCAGTTGCTGGCAAGCATAGACGCTGCGCTGGGCGAGCGCCCGGGACCGAGCAATGACAGTCACGACTCTTACCCCACAGTGGGCTTGGGCTCGCAAATTTTGAAAGATTTGGGTGTCGGAAAGATCCGCCTGATGGGTGCTCCCATCAAGTACAATGGAATTTCTGGCTTTGATTTGGAAGTACAGGAATTCGTAAAACCTCGAGCTTGAGGGCGACAAGGAAAAGAACTATGAGTGATGTAAAAACAATAGAAGGCGCATTTGTTAGCGGTGAAGGAAACTACACGCTGGTGGTGGGTCGTTGGAACAGTTTTGTGGTGGAGCACCTGTTAGAAGGCGCATTAGATACCTTGCGTAGGCATGGTGTCGCCGACCAGCAAATTACTGTGGTCAGAGCACCGGGTGCGTTTGAAATCCCCCTGGTCTGTCAGAAAGTGGCGGAAGCAGGCAACGTCGACGCGATTATTGCTCTGGGCGCCGTTATTCGCGGCGGTACTCCCCATTTCGAGTATGTGGCGGGTGAGTGTACCAAAGGTATAGCGCAGGTCAGCATGAATCACGGCGTGCCCATATCGTTTGGTGTACTCACGGTAGATTCTATAGAGCAGGCGGTAGAGCGCTCGGGCACAAAGGCAGGAAATAAGGGTGAAGAGGCCGCGATGTCCGCCATCGAAATGGTTAATCTGCTCGGGCAGATTGGCTGAGTATCGTGACTAATACAGTGAGAAATACGCTCGCAGCCGAGCGTCGAAAAGCAAGACACTACGGTATGCAGGCGCTGTACCAATGGCAAATGGCAGGTGCGTCGCCAGGTGTTATTGAGGCCGAGTTTCGCGAAGAATACGATTTTTCGCATGTTGATCTTGAGTATTTTCAGGCGCTGTTGCACGGAGTACCGAGCTGTGTCGACGAACTGGAAGATACTTTACGGCCGCTGTTGGACCGCGATCTTGATGACTTGGATCCGATAGAGCACACGTTGCTGCGCATGGGTGTTTATGAGTTGAGCCATAGAATCGATGTGCCGTATAAAGTGGTTATTAACGAAGCAGTGGCCCTGACCAAGAAATTTGGTGCCACCGACGGCCACAAATATATCAACGGTGTATTGGACAAAGTTGCCCGCCAGCTGCGTAAAGTGGAAATAGACGCGGCATCCTAATGCCCCCGTCGGAGTTTTCACTCATATCACGTTATTTTTCTAGCTTGGGCCACGGTTCCCACGTGAGCTTGGGCGTGGGTGATGACTGCGCGATCCTCGATATTCCAGCCGGTCGACGCTTGGCCACTTCGGTGGATACTCTAGTGTCGAATGTGCACTTTCCCGAAGACGCTTTTCCAGAAGATATAGGCTATAGAGCCGTCGCGGTTGCGGCCAGTGATTTGGCTGCGATGGGGGCATCTCCTTTGGCGATGACGTTGGCCCTTACATTACCCGAGGCAGACGATTTTTGGCTGCACGCTTTTAGCGAGGGCATTGCCCTTGCGGTGAAGCAATACACTCTTCCTTTGGTAGGAGGCGATACCACTAAAGGTCCGCTAGCGATATCTGTCACGGTATTTGGCAGCCTGCCTAGAGAGCAAGCGTTGCTGCGCAGCGGCGCGGCACCGGGCGATGCGGTGTGTGTGTCGGGCACTGTCGGCGATGCAGCCGCAGGGCTCGCTTTTATCCAGGATAAGTGGTCTACCTCAGCTCAGCACGCCGAGTACCTTATTGAGCGATTTTACCGACCAACGGCTCGCTTGGCATTGGGGCAGACCTTGCTTGGTATGGCAACCTCCGCTATCGATATATCCGATGGACTGTTGGCCGACGCAGGCCATATCGCTGCTGCCAGTGGTGTTGCTATTCATTTTGAGCAAGCGCTGCTGCCGTTGTCGGCCGCCTTGCAGTCTAGGGCCGACGCCGGACAGACGCTGGCCTGGGCGGTTGCGGGTGGTGACGACTATGAGCTGTGTTTTACGCTTCCCGCTCATTTGCGTGTGCCTGAGGGGTGTACGCGTGTGGGTGAGGTGAAGGTGGGCAGTGGCGTACATGGTGATTTCGATGTTGACATCGCGGCGGGTTATCGGCATTTTTAAGTCATGAGTGATCAAATGGAACAAGATTCAACCACCCCGGCACCCCGGCCTTTTACGAGTGGTGCACAATTCCTGGCGTTCGGCTTTGGTAGTGGCCTGTCTCCGGTGGCACCGGGCACCGCTGGAACCGTTGTGGCCGTTATCCTATATTACTATGCAGGAGATCTAGGGTTGTTGCCCTACACGGCGATAGTCATGCTTTCTGCGCTGGTGGGAATCTGGATTTGCGATGCTGCCAGTCGCCAGTTAAACGTGCATGATCACCCTGGCATAGTGTGGGACGAATTTGTTGGTTACTGGATTACCATGTGGGCAGTGCCGTTTGATGTGACCTGGATGGCGGCCGGATTTGTCGCTTTTCGCGTGTTTGATATCCTGAAACCGTGGCCCATTAGTGCGTTAGATAAAAACGTTCACGGCGGTTTCGGTATCATGATCGACGATGTTGTGGCAGGCATATTTGCCTGTGCCACGTTGCATATTGCAATCTTATTTTTCTAAACCTGGGAACGCGGTATATGGCACTACTTAAACAGAAGGTGCTCGTTTGCTCGCTATTATTCGTCTCGTCGCTCTTGCTCGGGTCATCATCGGTATCGGCTAAAGCGCCAATGGTTGAGGTTCAGGGACTGTTTACCGGGGCCGCTGTGATAAAGGTGGATGGCACGGCAAAGATGTTGCGCGTCGGTCAAAGCTTCGCCGGAGTCATGTTGGTCGACTCAACATCGCAACAAGTGATTCTGGAGATTGCGGGTGAGCGTCATGTGATGAAAATGTCGCAGCGTATTTCGTCCAGTTACCTGCAGCCAAAAGTCCTCGAGGTGTCGATTACGCGTGATGCTGCGCTGCAATACAACACAAGCGCGGCCATTAATGGTCATCGGGTACAAGTATTAGTGGATACGGGTGCCAATCTTATCGCTATGAACTCCGATCATGCGGTGGCGATGGGGGTTGATTATGCTGCCGGTGAGGCTATGCGTGTGGAAACAGCCTCTGGTATGCAGGGTGCAAAATTAGTGAACTTGACATCGGTTGACGTTGGCGGTATCCGAGTCGAGAATGTACGTGCAGCGGTTATAGAGGGAGGCTTTCCCACCACGATTCTTCTGGGGATGAGCTTTCTAAAGCACGTGGACATGAAGGAGAGTGGGGGTATTTTGTCCCTGTCGCGTGCCTATTAGCGCACGTATCGCGCAACTGATAGAATACGCTGCCTCAAATTAAGGACCAATTCTGTGTCGGTAAGTTATGTAGCATCATCTCGTCTCCCCACCGATTGGGGTGTATTTGAAATGCATGGGTTTGAAGACGCCCTGTCAAACAAAGAACACATTATCCTGACAATGGGTGATGTGTCAGATGGCGAGCCGGTTTTGATGCGCGTCCACTCTGAATGCTTGACCGGAGACGCCCTGTTTAGCTTGCGTTGTGATTGCGGTAGCCAACTCAAGCAGGCCTTGAAAAACATATCTGAGGAAGGGCGGGGTGCTTTGGTTTACCTGCGTCAAGAAGGCCGTGGGATTGGCTTGCTCAACAAGATTAAAGCGTACAAATTACAAGACGAAGGTGCCGATACGGTCGAGGCTAACGAGCAGCTCGGCTTTGGCGCAGATATGCGGGATTACAGTATGTTGTCGCCTATGTTGCAGCATCTCAACGTCCAGTCGGTACATTTGATGACCAACAATCCTCGAAAAGTTGCAGCGCTTAAAGAAATCGGTGTACAAGTTGCAGAGCGAATCGCTTTACAAACAGGCAGTAATCCTCACAATGAGAAGTATCTACAGACCAAGGCGGGTAAGTTGGGGCACTTATTTGGAGATACAGACGCCTAGGCAGTGGACCGAGTAAACTATCTCGCCGCGTTTGCACCGCGTAGCTCAGGTGTTGTGCTCAGTGGGTACGAGTCACTATAAATTGTGCCAAGTCGCGCAGATGATTGGCTGGAGCGCCAAAGTCTGCCAATGCCTCTAACGCCGCTTCCAGCAACCGCTGAGCTTCCCTTTTAGCGCCATCTAATCCTAGTAGTTGTACGTACGTTGCTTTGCTTGATGCACTGTCCTTGCCTTGAGTTTTACCCAATACCTCTGTGCTGCCTTCGACATCGAGGATGTCATCCGCGACCTGGAATGCGAGGCCAATGTGTGCGCCGTAATGTTCCAGGCTTTGCGTTTGGCTGGCGTTTGCACCGCAGGAAATAGCACCCATAGTTAGTGCAGCCCGGATCAGCGCGCCTGTCTTTAAGGTGTGCATAACTTGCAGTTGTTGCAGGTTTAGCTCCGTTCCTGTGGCTGCAATATCTATGGCCTGGCCACCAATCATGCCCCTGGGTCCGGCCGCCGCACAGAGCGCTTTAATGAGCGCCAATCGCTGCGCGGCTGTGTGCTCGGGCGCTTCTGTTAGCAGTTCGAACGCTCGGGTGTGCAGCGAATCCCCCGCCAAAATAGCCATAGCTTCCCCAAAAGCTATATGACAGCTTGCTTTGCCGCGCCTGAGATCATCATCGTCCATGGCGGGGAGGTCGTCGTGTACTAGTGAGTAGGTGTGGATCATCTCGATGGCACACGCCAGCGGGTCCAATCTGCTGAGCTCACAATCGGGATCAATTGCCATGGCAGATGCATAAATCAGAATAGGACGAACCCGTTTTCCACCACCAGACAAGGTGTATTCGCAGGCGCTGAACAACGTGTTTAGCTTATCGGAGGCGGAGCCGAATTCGGATGTCGTTGAGCCCATTAATCCAGTAAGGGCAGTGTCACATCGGATTCGACACTCGGTTAGGAACTCCGGTAGCGCAGTTTTCACTGTTCTGGCTCACCACCGGCGAACGGCTGTGCAGAAACCTCTCCGTTTTCCTCTAGCAACAGCTGAACCTTTTGTTCGGCCTGGGCAAGAATAGTTTGTGCTTTTCGAGTGAGCTGAACGCCTGCTGTGTAGGCTTTAAGCGCCTCTTCGAGGCCCATGGAGCTGTCTTCCATTTCCTCCACAATTGATTCGAGGCGTTGCAGGGTTGGCTCGAGGGCTGCTTCGTTGGCTTCGGGAGCAGGGGGTTTGGCTGGCATTGTTTTCGTACCGTTTGGCTATAGTGCGGTTGGACAGTATATCAATTTATCGAGGTGGTATTGTGCAAATTTGCAGAGGTCTATTCCATTTTTTACGTTCTCTGGTTTTAGTGCTATGTGCCCCAATCTGTTCTGGTAGGCGCTATTTAGTATGGTGTGCAAATCAGCCTATGATTTTTAGAGAGCAGGCGATACTATCGTCAAAAGAGTACTTAATGCGAATTAGAGACTTAGGTTTCTGGGGTGGTTTTAGTAAATTATGAATAAATATTTACGTCGTGTGTTGCTGGCAATGTATAAGATCCCACTTATCGTGGAGTCTCGGTTCGATAAAAAGTTTATAGCAGAAGATGTCCCGATGTCGAAGATCGTGAGCCATGAAAATTGGCAAAATTATCTTTATGACATTGGAAATAAGCCGGGCATGAGGGTTCTTGAAATCGGTAGCCGCGAAGTCACGGGAGACTCGAGTGCCAGAGAGAAGTTTTCCAACGCTGAGTATGTTGGCTTTGATTATCGCCCGGGAAGAAACGTAGATGTGGTTGGAGATGCGCATAAGCTTTCATCATTTTTTGAGGGACAGGATAAATTTGACATTATTTATTCCAGCGCCTGCTTTGAGCACTTTGCTATGCCCTGGTTAGTAGCGAGTGAGATTTCAAAATTATTGAAACTCGATGGTATCGTTTTTGTTGAAACTCATTTTTCTTTTTCCTCCCACGAGCGGCCGTGGCACTTTTTCCAGTTTAGCGATATGGCCTTAAGGGCTTTGTTTTCAGAGGCACTTGGATTCACCTGTATTGAAGCTGGGATGTCTAATCCTATGGTGGGAAGGTTTTCGTCACTGGCGGACGATTATTTAAAAAATCAACCTATAGCGGGGCTGTATTGTCATAGTGAGTATCTCGGTAGAAAATCGCGTGAGGTAAATGATTTTGACTGGAACACGCTTGAACTCTCTGATGTGGTCGGTGAAACTACATATCCAGTTCCGTAGATCATCCTGTCCTTTTATGAGCGCAGGCGATATGATCGCCAAGCTTGGAATAACAAATACGAACCACGGCTAGAGGAGCACTCGAATTTTGGGGGATAGTGCATTGGGCTCGCCAAAAATATCAGTAGCGCTTTGTACTTTTAATGGCGAGCAGTATCTAAAAGAGCAGTTGGTGAGCATTCTGAATCAGTCGCTCGCGCCTTTTGAGCTAATCATATCGGATGATAACTCGACAGATTCTACACTGGATTTAATCGAGCAGTACTGTGAAGCGGCTGCTTTCCCCGTCACGATCTTGAGTAACCGGTCGAATTTGGGAATAAAAGCAAATTTCGAACAGGCCATATCTGTCTGTACAGGCGATTACGTGGCCTTGGCTGACCAAGATGATGTTTGGTCACGCGAAAAATTGGAGGTCTTTTCCCGCGCTATCGTGGCAACGGACTTGAGCTGCCCAACACTCTTTTTCTCCGACCTGACCCTAATCGATTCTTCCGGGCGACCAACGGGGCATACTTTTTTGTCGAAAGCGGGCGTATCTCCACCGGCCAAGGAGCATTACAACTTGTTGGCGGTGGGTAACTTTTCACCGGGATGTAGCATTGTGTTTGATAGGAAATTAGTCTCAAGCATCCTGCCTATACCCGAAGGTGCAATTTTGCACGATTGGTGGATTAACCTGATTTTTTCCATGTGCGGAAAGATCGAAAGAGTTCCAGTTACAACGATGTGTTATAGAATTCATGCCCGCAATAATCAAGGCATAAGCACAAAGGCCAGGAGTCTAGACATTGGAAGACAAAAAGGTTTCGTATCTACGGCCCGTGCCAACCTGCTGGCAACACTTGATCAAGTTGAGTGTGCCAGACGACGCCTAACAGAAACAGGTGAGCGCTACCCAGTGGTGATGGACCAATTGGTGGACGCGTTTAATCACAATAATATGCTGCGACCACTCTTGCTCTTACGTTTGGGTATACACAGGGGCAATGGGTTTAAAACTGCTGTGACCCTGATAGCTTCGGTTTTCATAGATCGGTCAAAGATTGGCGATAATACTAGCAGATACACATAGTCTCCAATCTCGACAAACCCTATTAACTGTCATCACGGTGTAAAAGTATTAGTAAGCAAGAGTCAACCTCGACTGCTGGCCAAAATCTTGGAGTAAACACTCTTTGGAATCTCATGGGTTCATTGATACCCATGGTTGTGGCTCTCGTGGCGATTCCTATTATGCTCGAAAAATTGGGTTTAGAGCGATTTGGGTTACTGACTCTGGCGTGGTTAATCGTAGGGTACTTCAGTTTATTTGATTTTGGCTTGGGAAGGGCTTTAACGAAA
>JBLHSI010000117.1:0-9450 GCA_047626655.1 Halioglobus sp. | reverse complement strand
GCTCCTGCCGTGTAACCCTGCTGGTCATTTAAGAAAAACACCTTGAAAAATGGCTTGTCAGCTCCCTGCCCAATCGCAAATTCCATTTCCTCAACAAGGTAGGGATAAAGATCGTTGTCGGGTTCAGCTTGCACCAATTTCTCGTAGTAGCTCTTACCTTCTTCTCCGTAGCGCAAACCATCAAACTGCTTTGTCCATGTCTTGCCTCCGTCTGAGGAGTGCAGGATGATGCCCTCGTGCCCAACAGCCCACCCGTTTTCCGGTGAGGGAAAATGGATATCCAAAATACCACTGCGAACAGGCACTTCAGCCTGTGTCCAAGTTTGACCATCATCATCTGAGTAGAGAATGTGGCCAAATTGACCGGTTGCAAAGTGACGTTTGCCATATTTGGCAATACTGTAAATGAGCGACTTTGGTGCCAGCTCACTGTGTACTGCGGGCAAATTCATCACGTCATAACTTTTGGCATGGCTGGTCGAAGCCAGCGTCATCGCCATAAGAAAAATAGCACCTAGAAAAGCATTTATCTTCATTATAATAGTTCCATCAAAGGCTTGTAACTTCGACGAGGACTAGGACAGTCCTCGCCGCTGTTATCGACTAGCGTACGCCACTTCTGGCCATCCCTTTAGCCGTAAAGTACTTGTCGTTGTGCTTTACGCCGTTCTTGAACTTTCCAGGAATTGGTTTGGTATTTAAATTGTAGATATCCTGCAGAACATCATAGGCGCCATAGGCAAGATGGAAATTAGACTTTTTGTCGTAGAGGTTTGCACCGTAGGCAAATTGAACACGCCATAGGTTACCACGTCCGTCATAGTTGTCGCCGGCGAGTGCTGCCCAACTGTCTTCATCGATGTAAAAGCGACGCTTACTGTAGAGATGGCGATTGCCCTCTTTCAGAGTGCCTTCAACTACCCATACACGATGCTTTTCCCAGCGGATAAGCTCCGGGTTAAGGAACTTGTCACCGAGTACATCTTCCACTTTTGCCTGAAAGACAAAGTTATAATTGGAGTAGGGAATAATCATTTCTTGCTTGCCAATTAGCTCCCAGTTAAAACGCTCAGGCGAACCGTTAAAGATGAAAGAGTCATCGTAAGTCGAGGTACCCGCTACTCCGGGGTTGGGTGTGTCGAAGGACACTGCCGGTGCCAGGCGAACTCTGCGTTGGCCCGTTAGATACTGCCAGGCTTTTCGGCCTTTTCCTTCAGTAAAATCAGCGCCGGGTTCGTGGACCAGCAAAATTTCGCCAGCACGTCTAGCCGGTGCCTTGTAGTTGATGCGAAGCTTCAGCCATGGGGTATCACCGGATAACTGACTTGGATCATCATACATCGGCATCACATTACTGATATTAGCGGTGGTGGACAAAATACGCTTACCATTAGAGCTCACATAGTAAACGTCATACTCCATCGTATGGTCGGTTAGATAGCGAGTTAAGTGATTCCAAAGAACTTCCGATCCCGATGCCGGTATTGGAAAAGGAACTCCTGGATACGCTCCCTCAACTTTTAATCCGTCACCGACTAGCGAAGCACCGGTGGCGTTCTTGGCATTATTGGCATACAACCAGTCGGGTACGATGTAGTCACGCTTGGAGGGGTAAACTTTCATTTTGAAGCCGTCATCAGCCAGCTTTTCAAACAACGCTTTACTACCATCGGTTAGTTGGTCAGCGTATTGCTGCCAGTTAGACGCGTCGATAGTGTATAGCGGCTCTTCTCCGGCATAAGCGTCAACATAATTGTCGGAGCCAGCAACAAAGTTAGCAGGTATTGGTGTGCCCGCCTCGTTCCAGGGCGGAATAGAACCGTCGGCATTACCTGCACGCTCGGCCCCCATAGGGGTGAGTTCTTTTGCGAGTTTGGCAGCCTCCTCAGGAGAAACTGCAGCCAGCGCACCGCTAGCGATTAGCGAACTAAATGCAACTGCAGCGAGCATTTGTTTTTTCATCATTTTCTATTCCTCATTTATCAATGGGCATTCTACAGGTATAGATTAATTTAAAGGGTGTACTTTAGAGTGAGCGCGACATTGTCTCTATCCTTCAAGAGGCCGCCTATACCGGCGGAGACGGGACCAAAAAACACGTTGTATTTAGCCTGGAAATTCCACAGCTCGTTAATATTAAACTCTACACCAACGCTCCCGTTACCGCGGCCTTCATCACCACCGAAGGTAAACGGGCTTTTGCCGTGAATCGTATAAGAAACACTGAGTGGTACAGACATATCCCAGCCCGGCAGCACCTGAAACCAAGTGGGTTTGAACACACCAGCAACACTACTAACGATACGACCCTCTTCCACCGAAGTGTCTAAGAGTTGACAGTTTTCGGTGCAATCATCAAGCACCGAAAAGGTAGCCTCCATTATATAGGAACCGCCTTCCCACCAGCCATTATCACTGAGGAAACCCACGCCATTAACGACCAAAGATATAGTGTCGCCTACGGGGGCAAGGTAGTTACTTGAGTCGTAGGAAAAGTAATCCCCCGGTATTGCCTCTAGGCCCAATGCCGTTTCAATAGTCTCGGTGAAGGCGTCCGGAGAATTATAAAAGCGTTGCAGGGAGTTACTAAGTGATGGTGCGAGTCCCGTATTGACACGATAGACGAGGTCCAGGCCCATACTGATGCCGGCGATTTCTTTCGACAGTGACAGCGCATACATATCAATGTCATCTTTAAACAACCAACGACCGCTGCCATAAACTGTTGTACCAGCTGCAGCATCAACTACCGGCGCATTGGGACAGGCTACTGCAGGATCACTGGCACACAAGGCGTTTAACTGGGATAACAATATATTCGCCAGAGGTGCAAGGTCTGAACCACTCTCAGAGATGACCGCACCCAATTGACCCACATCAAAACCAGAATGTAATCCATGCAAGTTTTTATCCACGTAGTTTAAGTAGATAAAACTGGTCTCCAAGTTCAGTGATTCAACATAATATTGGAGATTAACACCCCATTCGTTGTCTTCCACCTCGTCATCATACGTTGTGAAGCCATTGCGATTAGCCGCACCGGGCTCGCCAGCGGGAATAGTGATGAATTCGGTGTCCTCTGTCAGACCTTCTGCAGGGCTAAAAAAGGTGCCTGATTCTGGCAGGCGGTGCCTGCGATGCTCAAAACCGTAGTAAGCGTTTAACGTCAGGTTGTCAGTAAGTTGGTAAACGGTAGAAATTTTCGTTGTGGGCAGGAATAGTTCTTTAGCATCGGTGCCAGGTACCGAAAATGCTTTAGAGAAATCCAGCGGTGCCATCGATCCACCAACACCTGAAATCGCTCCTCCAGCTAGCAAGCTGTTGCCCCAATAGATAGTGTGGCGTCCTGCGCGTATGCCCAGCGCTGTTTCACCAATATCGAAATTGGCAAACACAAAGGCATCAAGCAATTCACCGCCTTTGTAATGCAGAGCGAGCGCCTCGTCAGTATATTCACCGGGGTCGACACTAGGCGACGCCCACGTATAGCGGCGATCTGAAGGATGGTCGCTATCTTTGTAGGCGGGGTCGTACCATGCCGAGGCACTAACACGAAAGCCAAAGTTGTCCTTATAGATAACATCCATCTCGGTGAACACATCGATTCGAGAGCTAATAAGGCCTAAATTGCTACGATCAACTGACAAATCTGCGTCATCGGCTATAAAGAATGACTCATTACCGGCGCGGCCGACATACACGTCTTTGTCCTGCGCCGCCGTGCGGAACATCAGATTGCCTTTAAAGGTATTGTCCCAGCGTATACTCCAGTCGTCCGATGTCTCAAACTCAAAGGCCAGTGCTGGTGTGCTCAGTGCTGCGATTAGTGATGTTACTAGTAACCGTTGTTTCATATTACGGATCCTCTTCGAAATTAAATGTCTATTTCATCGGGTGTTGGCTGCCAACTCCGACTCAAACAAAAATGTGATTTAGCGCCACCATGCAGATCGGAAATTTTTGATCTACCGCTGGTCAAAGGTATCAGAGTCGATGTTCAGGTGGGTCGATCCAGCCTATTATCGAAGTCACTGGCACTATGTCTCTCGGGTAACTGACCCTCTTCGGCCCCCCACGCTCTATTAACCATTCGGCCTCGAACGACAGCTGGGCGCTCGTGTATTTCGGTCGCCCAACGAACAACATTTGTATAGGAAGATACGTCTAAATATTCGCCTGACTGATACAACTTGCCAAGAGCAAGTGCGCCATACCATGCGTAATTAGCCATATCGGAAATATTGTATTCATCACCACACAAAAATTGGCGTGAAGACAGATTGATGTTTAGCACGTCTAACTGCCTTTTCACTTCCATGGCATAGCGATCGATGGCGTACTCTATTTTCTCAGGCGCGTAAGCATAGAAATGACCGAAACCACCGCCTAAAAACGGTGCGCTGCCCATTTGCCAGAAAAGCCACGACATACACTCTGCTCTGGCGGACGATTCAGTTGGCAAAAACGTATCAAATTTCTCGGCCAGATAGAACATGATTGCGCCAGACTCAAAGACCCTTGTGGGCGGTGAAGTGCTGTGGTCAACCATGGCCGGTATTTTCGAATTAGGGTTTGCCGCAACAAACCCACTGCCAAATTGCTCGCCCTCACCAATGTTGACGACGTAGGCGTCGTACTCTGCCTCATGGATACCAAGTTCAAGTAATTCTTCCAGCAGCACGGTGACTTTGACGCCATTGGGAGTCGCTAGTGAATATAGTTGGAGGTCGTGTTCTCCTTTAGGTAGCTCTTTTTCGTGCTGCGCGCCAGCCGTTGGACGGTTGATTTTGGCAAATTTCCCGCCACTTTCAGCATTCCACTTCCACACCTTAGCCGGTGTGTAATCTACTTGCTCGGTCATAAACGGCTCTTTTTTGGATTGTGATCTGAGTGTATGTAATTATCACTACTTGTGGCTAGTATTAATTCTGTTTCAGGGGGAAGTGCCTACCTTCAAAGACAGTACCCCATATTGGAATGTCTTTCAGTTGCTGCGGAGGAATATCGTAAGGATCTTGATCTAAGATAGTGAAATCTGCTTTTTTACCGACGGCGATCGAGCCAATTTCGTCCTCCAACCCAATACTCCATGCTGCCTCTAGTGTGATTGCGCGCAAGGCAAGATCCAGTGATAGTTTTTGATCTTCACCCCACACTGCACCATCGCTCGCAATTCGATTTACAGCAGACCAGACCAGTGTGAGCGGCTCGGCGGGTGCCATAGGATAGTCTGAGTGAAAGGATATCGGCACGCCCTCCTTTGCCAGCCCGCCCAGCGGCGAAATATCAGCTGCTCGTTCTTTTCCCATACCGTGTTTAGCATAGATAGGAGCGAGTTCGCTCACGTAATAGGCATTGTTCGATACCGCGATATTTAGCGACTTAACGCGCTTGTGTTGATCGGCCCGGGCATAGCCGTAGTGTTCCAATACCACTCTGGGCTTGTTGTTTGGAAAATCACGCTGCAGCGCCTCAACGTCGGCCAATACATTATCGAGCCCTGCATCACCATTAACGTGTATGTGTATATCCCAGCCCTTTTGCCAAAACTGGCTCAGCAGCTCTTTTTGTTGTTCCGGCGGCATCATCCATGCGCCAACATGCCCATCTAGATAGGGCTCGCTGAGCAACATTAATTGACTAAAAATGGCCCCGTCGGCGTAATACTTCATGTGCTTTCGCGGCACTATCAACCCATTTCCACGCGTTAAAATCTTGCTGGCCTGCTCCTCGGCTGCAACCGCATCGCCGTATTTTTGCAGCAGAAACATACCGTTGGGAACTAGTGCAAACCGGTAAGGTGTGTCTCTCCCCATTTCCCACCACAAGGCCCAAAACTCCAAGGTTTCATCAATTTGTGGAAACCCCTGCTCAGCCACAGTTGTTATACCTCCGCGGTGGATAATGTCACTCATGAGTCCCATACCACGGAGGTAGTTCATTGGCCCGGCCAATCGCTTTATCATAGGGCGACCTAATGAGAGTAAACCACTCTCCCAAAGATGCCCCTCCTCCCAATTGGCGTACTTGTTAGTAGCAAATTGTTCGGCGGTGAAACCCAGGATCTCCATCGCCTTCGTGTTAAAATACATCTCATGGATGGAGCGCTGCCACACCATTATGGGTCGGGTGCTGGAAATGTCATCTAGGGTCTCGCGAGACATTTCCCCATGATAAGGCGCGTGATAGCCCCAAACCATCAGCCACTCGTCCTCAACAGATTGATTGAGTTCCCGCATTCTAGCCAGAAAGCCAGGGTGATCTGTAACAGCCACAGATGTGCCGTTGGGCGTTGGCCATTCCATGGCAGCGACGATATTCAGTTGCAGAACAATAGCGGCCAACGATGGGTGAAGATGCGGCTCAACAAAGCCGGGCATAATCACTTTGTCTTCAAATCGCATGTCTGTCACATAATCATCATGATCAAATTGACGCTCTAACGCAGCTGCACTCCCTAGTGCCAATATACGATCACCACGAGTAGCGATAGCCTCGACAAATGGCTGCGCAGCGTTAATCGTAATGATTTTTAAAGCCGGATATATCACGACTTGATCTACCGCATGCCTACGATCGTCACCCGAACATGACGAGAGAAATACGCTAAAAATTACAACACCGATAATGCCCGTAACTCGCAAAATAGACCCTTGGTTGATGTTGTCTCTACTTCCCATGTCTGACGCGCTGTGGATAAAAATTAGTCATCTTGTTCTCATTCCGATTGTCTCCAAATGGCGATAGCGCAACTTCGAACCCTGCGTTAAAAAACACCTGCGAGCCCAATTATTCTAGGCGATACTCGTCACTTCGCCAATACCCTTATGAGGTCCCACTTGAACGTCCGAACGAAGTTGGGTAAGTTGTCCTCTAATGTCGATACACGCTATTGGAGTTATCCTATGACAACCCTCTATTCTCTGGTTACGCCCACGTCTGCGCTAACCATTGCCGTGACCATCACTGATTCGGTGGCATATGCCTCGGCAAACGGATTAGAAAAAGCAACGGGATGGGCTCTCAAACCTGAAGGTTTCTGCCGCGGGGCAGTCTGCATTCCAGCGCGCGAGGCGATTAACGCAAACGGCGAAGTTAATTTGCAGCGCTTTGCTGAACTGACCGAACATACTTTGGTGATTGACACCGATGAAAAAGTCATTGGTCTGGGACAGTCCAGTCGTGCACGCAGTGATAACTTAAGTTCGATGCAAGCCCCTGACTTCCGATTGCCTGATTTTAAGGGTACACAGCATGCACTTTCAGACTATAGAGGGAAAAAAGTGCTGCTGGCAGCCTACGCATCATGGTGAGGATGCCGCGACGACTTGCCCGGGTGGCAAGCTCTGTATACCGAACTCAAAGAATTTGGTTTTGTGGTAATTACTGTTGCGTTGGACAAGAATGCCGAAGAGGCCATTCCCTGGATAGAAATCGCCAAACCTGAACACCCCAGCCTAATTGATAGCAAGCACCTGGTGGCCGATCTCTACAATATGGTAAATGTGCCAACCGTTGTTTGGATAGACGAATCTGGCAAAATTGTACGCCCTAATGACGTCGCTTTCGCCAACAATACCTGGCAAGAGTTTACCGGGTTGGATTCCGACATCCACAAGCAAGCGATACGAGAATGGGTGAAAGACGACACGGTGGCGCTCACTGATAACCGAGCAAAGGCGTTACAACAATTACCCAGCCGAGAGCACCAACTCGCTCGCACCGAGTTTGGCGTAGCTAGATGGTTGTGGGAACAGGGACGAACCGACGCTGCCAACGTCCACTTTGCAAAGGCAGACACGCTTGCGCCTCACGACTTTACAATTCGCAGAGGATCGATGCCCATGCGCGACATCGATCCAATGGGACAAGTGTTCTTTGAGATGATGCAACAATGGAGCGATGCCGGTAACGATTGGTATCAGCCTCTACCCGATAGCTGACGTCAAGTATCCCGGTTTGGGTAGCCAGTACACCAATCTCGATAGGCGTTGGGTTCTGGCGGCCGTTTGATCCAGCCCTGCTCGGCGAGCATTAGGCCTAACTGATAGGCCTGCCAGCAATGCGTAAACGATGTAGGATGCACAACATCCCAAAACAGCGCGCTGCGCGGCGAATCACAGGTGGTACCAGTGTTAATTGCTCCGATGTAGCCCCCGGTGTAACACCGCCGCTCTAACTGCAGAATATGACCTTTATGACTTAGCGTCTCGCGCTGCGCGTCAAGGGTAAAGCCGTAATCAAACGATACGCTTTCTTGGGCTAGTGAGCGCCCGGATCGAATGCGCTGAGTGAATTGGCTGGAGTTCAACAGTAATACTGTACTGTCTGACAAATCTTGTCGGAGTTGGGATATCGCAGCGCGCAATACCCGATTGTGATAGTCAGTCAACTCGCTTAAACGCCGAGACAACTCGTGCCGTCGACCCTCATCACTAGTGAAACCCTGACCCGAGATATAGGTCTTATTCTGCAGCACAATGGGTGTGAGCCCCAAGTCCGGCAAGTCGGGTAACAAAAACCGTCTCGCTCCGATTTGATACAATCGATGTATTTGTTTAACCAATCCGGCAATCGTTTTATCAGCGACAACCTGATACCCCGACTCACCTTCCGGGGAGTTTAAAAAGGTGTAAATTGCTCCGGAGATCGGTTCTTTCGAAATGTAGTCATTTGCGCCTGCCCATACCACGAACAAAGTTCCGCTAGGATCCTGCAATTTTCCGGTAGTTAAATTTCGATCAATATAGTCTTCTATCTGCAGCTCAATGCTACCACTGACAAAAAATTGCCCGCCTTCGCGTAGCCTTGCAATAAGGCCCTCACCCGGCAAGGTTCCAGTGCGCACTACCGAAGCACCGCCATATGAATGATTTTGCATAGATAGCTCGGAAGAAGCTTCCAAATAGCTTGTCCAGATTGGCCCGTTACTAAACCGACCCATCCAATACGGCTTCCCTGGAAAAATGTAGAGCCGGTCTTTAAGTCTTCCGGCGTCAGATAAACTGTCGCCAAACACCACAACACGCTTCAGTTCATAGGAGTGGCCACTCTGCAGCGGGTAGACTATCGCAACGTCAACGTCTTCACCGCGACGGGCTGCCCTGACCTTGCCTAGTACTCGCGGTTGTTGTGGGTAGGCCGCGCTCATCGAGTCCAAACACAGTGCTCTCAATGTTTCTTTATTTGCGGTTATAGGTTCACCGGTGGAGTCCAAAGCGGACTCTAGCAGAAAAAAACCATCCTCGAGCTCGCCTGTCAGAGTCAATTGATTGTCGCTTTTGTCGGCAGCCCACAACCAATCAATGTCATCTACCGGGGGGAACTCCCCTGGGAGGGAAGGGTATGATTTGGCCGTTTCGCAGCGCAAAGCCCAAGGCGAGTCATTCCAGTTCGGGTTGATACCCGCGCTGGGTTCATGAAGCCGCCAAGAGCACGCAGACACACAGC
>JBLHSI010000116.1:0-9512 GCA_047626655.1 Halioglobus sp. | reverse complement strand
CAGCGAGCGTGTTGATATAGGCCAGTTTGTAAATCGTGGCAATAGTATGGCGACTATTTACGCCACCGATTACGCCGAGATTCGCTTGCCCATAAATGACGAGGAGTTGGCCTTTCTCGACATGCCGCTGGGGCCTACTATCGAGGGAGTACAAACAACGCCACCCACACAAGTCACTATCACTGCGCGCTTCGCAGGAAAAGAACATCAATGGTCCGCCCAAGTAGTGCGTACCGAGGGTGAGCTTGATCCACTAACTCGTATGATTAACGTGGTGGCTCGAGTCAAATCGCCTTATGCCCCTGCTGCAGGCAGAGCTCCATTAGCGGTGGGTTTATTTGTTGATGCAGAAATTCATGGCCTACTGGCCCGAGACGTAGCAGTCATACCGCGCTCGGCAGTGCGCCCGGGCAATCTGGTAGTGATGGTGGACAGCGACGATCAACTCCACTTTCGCCCGGTCACTGTGCTGCGAACGGTAGGCGAGAAAGCCTATGTCAGTGCTGGCCTGACAGCGGGGGAGCGGATCTGTATCTCGCCATTAGACAGTGCTCTGGAAAACATGACAGTGCGCGTCGCCCCCGATGAGAAAGGTAGCAACAACAGTGACCCGTCATGAAAGGCGTCATTGCATGGTTCGCCCATAATCATGTGGCAGCCAATCTGCTACTAGTCCTGATTGTCTTAGCGGGACTTGTAGCGGTGGTTAGCATGCCGCAAAAATCATTTCCCGACATCGACATCCCAATCATCTCTATCAGCGTGCCCTATCTGGGTGCAGCGCCCGAAGAAGTAGAGCAAGCGGTCTGTATTCGTATAGAAGAACAGTTGGAAGGCGTTGAGGGCGTTAAGCAGATTCGCTCCAACGCCAACGAGGGTTCCTGCTCAATGTCGGTGGAGCTATTTGATGCCACTGATCCCGGTAAGGCACTGGATGATGTTAAGAACCGGGTTGATGCTATCGACACCTTTCCAGTCGAAACTGAAAAGCCCATTGTTAACCTAGTAAGTGCCGTGCGCGCCGTACTTGATATCGCGGTCACCGGACCTACTGACGAGCGTACCCTGAAAATCATCGGGCAACAGGTCCGTGACGACATGGCAAAGCTGCCCGGGATAACTCAGGTGGAGCTGCGCAATACACGTGATTATGAAATCTCAATTGAGGTCTCCGAATCCTCGCTGCGGCGCAACGGTCTTAGTTTTGATGACGTGGCCGAGGCGATACGCATTCGCTCTCTGGATCTGCCAGGTGGCTCCATTAAGACTATCGGCGGTGAGGTCCTACTGCGCACAAAGGGGCAGGTCTATTGGGGCAGTGAGTTTGAGCAGTTAGTTCTGCGTACGTCACCCGACGGTACTCGTCTGTACCTCAAGGATGTGGCGACGGTGATCGATGGTTTTGCCGATACCGATCAGATGTTGCGCTTCGATGGTAAACCGGCGGCATTAATTCGGGTGTCGCGCATTGGTAATCAGGACATTATTGATATTACGAAAGTGGTTCAGGGGTATCTTGCCACAGCGGTCACGCGTGTCCCTGAAGGAGTCCAGCTTACCGTCTGGAACGACGGCTCCAAACTATTGAAAGACCGGCTCGAGACCCTACTCAATAGCGCCCGACAGGGCTTTTTACTAGTACTTGTGGTACTCGCGTTATTCCTTCGCCCGCGCTTGGCATTTTGGGTGAGTGTTGGCGTGCCAGTTGCGTTTCTCGGTGCCATCTTTGCCAGCTATTTACTGGGCTTGTCGATAGATGTTATTTCACTGTTTGGCTTTATTCTCGTGCTGGGTATTCTGGTCGATGATGCCATCGTAGTGGGAGAAAATGTTCACTCAATGCAGCGTAAAACAGGGAGTTTGTTGGAAGGCGCGGTGATTGGCACCCAACAAGTTTCGCTGCCGGTTATTTTTGGAGTCTTGACCACTGTTGCGACCTTCATGCCGCTGCTTCTGGCTCCGGGAGCCTTCGGCCAAATTTTTGGCGTGATTGCCACGGTCGTTATGTGCTGCCTGACCTTTTCACTCATCGAGTCGCAGCTGATTTTACCTTCTCATCTGGGCCGAAGTGAGTCTAAGTCGGCGGTTAGTGAGATAGGACTGCTGCTTATACCTATTGTCGGCATTGCCCTGCTCGAATTCGCCTGGGATGTGCGCAGTTATATGGGATTCGCAATAGCGTCTCTCTCGCTGTTCTATTTGTTGCATCTGGTAGGCGTTTCAAAGCCCGTAGCCGAGGCAATGGTGCAGTTTCAGGAACGGCTATCTAAAGGCGTAGAAGCGCTTATCGCCGTTCGTTTTCGAGTCCTGGTAGAACGTGCCGTAGCGGCACGTTATGTGGTTGTGGCCCTTGCTGTGGCGGCGTTTATATCAACGGTGGGAATTTTGGCCAGTGGCCGTTTACCATTTTCATTCTTCCCGCCGCTGGAGTCAGATCAAGCCATTGCTCAGCTGACAATGCCCCTAGGCACGCCCGCCTCGGTGACTGATGCTGCGGTACTGCAGCTTGAGCAGGCCGCGCAGCAACTGAAGCGTGAACTCGAGCAGGAATATCCGGCGGGCCCACCGGTGACCCATATTTTGTCGGCCGTAGGCAGTCAGCCTAGTAGTACTGGCGGTGGCGGACCCACTGCCAACAACGGTTCCGGGCAGGGCGGCGGCCACTTGGGCGAAGTTACCCTGCAGTTAACGCCCAGCCAGGTGCGCGATATTGACACCCGAGCAGTGGCCGATCGCTGGCGCGATATGGCAGGTCCAATTGCCGATGCTATAGAGCTGAAATTTAGCACCTCGTTGTTCAGTGCGGGTAATGCAATTGGTATTCAGCTTGAAGGTGATAATGTGGATGATTTGCGCACCGTTGCCGCAAGTCTGCGCGACAAGCTTGCCACCTATCCGGGCGTCATTGATATCACCGATTCGTTTCGCGCTGGAAAACGCGAGCTCAAACTCGATGTCCAGCCATCTGGCGAGGCATTGGGGTTGTCGCTGGCAAACCTGGCTCGTCAGGTTCGACAGGCTTTCTATGGAGAGGAAGCTCAGCGGATACAGCGTGGTCGTGACGATGTGCGAGTTATGGTCCGTTATACGGAGGCTGAACGAAAATCACTCGCCACCCTCAATGATATGCGAGTTCGCACGCCGGACGGGGCCGAGGTACCTTTTCAAACGGTTGCAAAAGCTGAACTAGGCCGCGCCTACTCGACTATTCGCCGTGCCGACCGACAGCGAATTGTTAGTGTTGTAGCCGACGTCGATCGGACGAAGATTACCGCCAATGAGGTTATTGCCGACCTGCGAGGTGGCGTCATCCAGGAGATTATGCGGGACTATCCACGTATCACTTATAGTCTGGAGGGTGAGCAGGCAGAGCAGGGTGATGCCGCCGCAAGCTTGGCTCCCATGTTTGGTATCGCTCTGTTCGTTATCTTTGCGCTATTGGCAGTGCCGTTGCGCTCCTACAGTCAGCCGCTGATTATCATGAGTGTCATTCCCTTTGCCTTCGTCGGTGCTATGTGGGGCCACGTGATAATGAAATATTTTGGCTTGGTGGCAGGCATTGCGATGCCATCGATAATGGGCTTCATTGCCGCCTCGGGCGTTGTCGTAAATTCGAGCCTGGTGCTGGTGCACAATGTGAATGAACGGCGAAAGACGGGGGAGCACGTTCACCACGCAGTGCTGCATGCGGCCACATCTCGCTGCCGACCCATTATGCTAACGTCACTAACAACCTTTGTGGGTCTTTTACCACTCATGTTCAATCGCAGCGTTCAGGCTCAGTTTCTCGTGCCTATGGCGGTGTCATTGGCTTTCGGTGTGTTGTTCGCCACTGTGGTGACGTTGCTCGTAGTCCCCTCGGGATACATTATCCTAGAGGACATCAAGCGCTTTTTTGGCAGGAATAACGGAATGGCGAATGACACTGAAACGGGGGTCAGACATTAAACACGTCAGAAATTTCGATCTGGCACAACTCTTGCTCATATAAAGCGCTGCCTTCCGGAAATTACTGTCTGATCGGCTAAGCAAATTCGATAGTTAGATCCAGCGGTACAGTAACAGAGGGTTGACCAGTGAAAGATATCGAAGCGTTGATTGACGGCTTTAAAGCCTTTAAGGATGAAAGCCAACGAAATGGCCAGGGCAAGTATCGCAACCAGGCTGAATACGGGCCGCATTCCAAGATACTGATGGTGGCGTGTTGCGACTCGAGGGTCGATCCAGCCATCATCACCAACTCTTCGGCGGGTGATTTAATGGTGATCCGCAATATCGCCAACCTGGTGCCACCTTATCATCCTGACAGTTCCTTTAAGGAAACCCAAGCGGCGATAGAGTTTGCGGTGTGCTATCGGCACGTTGAACATATTATTGTGATGGGGCACTCGCGTTGCGCAGGTATACGCAGTCTCCTCACCAGGTTGTTGGACTTCGGAAATCCGATTCATTCTTTGGATAAGTGGACGGTCGTTGCCGAGCCTGCGGGCAGAGAGGTATTACAAGAATTTGCAGGATCTGATCTGGACGAGCAGTCTTGTCAGGCCAGTCGCAAAGCGCTGGCTCTGTCTTTGGAGAATCTAAAAAGCTACCCGTCAGTGGCGGACCGATTAGAAAAGCAAACGTTACAATTGCATGGCTGGTATTTTAGTGTGTCCAGTGGGGCTCTAGAGCGTTATGTGACATCAGAGCAGCGGTTTGAGTCGTTATATTGAGATCGCATGGTTTAAATGTCGCCCCGCTGTGGTGCGCGGTATGACGTTTGTGGCACCGACTTGGTGCGCAACAAGAATCTCAAAATGGCCTTCGCAATAGGCTTCCGGCATAATGCGATTGGTATTTACCCCATGATTTAGTAGAGATCACTGCATGCGCCGCTGCATCATCCCCTTGTTCGTTTCCCTTATATTCCTGCCGATTAATCTGCTACATAGCGAGCCAGAGCCGTTGTTCAGTGGCGCGCCACTCAGCGAAGATGGACGCTTTACGAATCTGGCGGGAAATATCACTCACGGCACTTTGAGTGTCCGTGTACCGTTTATGCTCCGTAGGTTTGGAACGTATTTTCGCAGCGACCAGGGCGCGCCTCAACGGGTAGCCAATGACGGTGCCTTTCTAAGAGAAAATACTCGCCACAGTAAACCTACCGTTACCTGGATTGGACACGCTACATTATTGGTGCAGTTCGAGTCTGTCACTTTCCTCACAGATCCTACTTGGTCAAACCGCCCAAGCCCGGTGCCACTTCTGGGGCCTTCACGGTTTGTTGAGCCCGGGCTTAAAATGGATGATCTGCCGCCTATAGACTTCGTGTTGATTTCGCATAACCATTACGATCATCTGGATTTACCCACGCTCCGGGCGCTTGCCAAGCGCAATGCAGATACCGTATTTTTTGTACCCTTGGGGAATGGCGACCTCTTACGCAGTAACGGCATTACTCAGGTACAGGAGCTCGACTGGGGGCAGACCGCAAGCTATAAGGGTGCCACGATCCACTGTCTGCCCTCGCAGCACTGGAGTAAGCGTAGCCTGACCGACGATCACAAGGCTTTGTGGTCTTCGTGGGCAGTGACCGGTGAAGAACGCCGTTTTTACTTTGCCGGAGATACCGGTTATTTTGCTGGTTTTGAAGATATTGGTAAAAAACTCGGGCCATTTGATTTGGCAGCGGTTCCCATTGGCGCCTACGAACCCAGAGCGATGATGCGTGAATCACATATGAATCCAGAGGAAGCGGTGCGCGCCGCACTGGATTTACAAGCCGAAACAGCACTCGCGATACATTTTGGCACGTTCGATCTGTCGGATGAACCGCTTGATGAGCCGCCTAGACGCTTCAAAGAGGCGGCGGCTGATACGGCGTTAGGGGATGAAAGATCGTGGGTGCTGAAGATAGGAGAGACTCGCGAATTCTGAGTAGGTCGCATCTATCGCTCAACCTGCTGCGGACAAAAGCCGGCCTAGACAAGATTTTGGCCTTACCAATATTGATCGCTGGTAAAAGGAAGGCGTTGAACATTGGTAGACGGTTATAAAATCAGCGAAGATTTATCCGAGATAGACCTCAAGGCGGTGCATGGCTATCTTTCTAACGCCTATTGGTCTAAAGGTATCCCCTTTGAAAAAATGTACGAAGCGCTACAAAACTCTTTGTGCTTTGGTATATTGACGGAGTCGGGCAGCCAAATAGGTTTTGCCCGAATGATCACCGACAAGGCCACCTTTGCCTATTTAGCTGACGTCTTTATTTTGCAGGATCATCGAGGTAAAGGCTTGAGTAAATGGTTGATGGAGGCCATCCTAAGTCATCGCGATTTACAGGGGCTTCGTCGAATGATGCTAGCCACCAAAGATGCTCACGGTTTGTACAAAAAATTTGGTTTTGAAGCCCTGGAAAATCCGGAAAAGCTTATGGAGTTACTAAATCTTAATGTATATCAGACGGGCGACTGAGAATGCTAGAAGTTATTCTGAGCCGGCGAGGTTGACTCGCCATTTATGGAAGCTATAACAAGTACAGGGACATTACTTCTTTTTTATTTGCAAACGCTGCTGACTGTTTTGGCATTCTCCCTAGTCATCATTGGCATCACTTGGGTAATTACCTATGCCCTGAGAAAGATCCCAAAGGTAGGGAATGTGTTAAGCGCATTATTTGTGCTGTTCATCGTGTTTCGGATAATAACGGCGATTTGGCCAAGAGATTCGTTCTATACAGATGATTTTGAGTATTTTACCAAGCTCGAGTTACCGGAAGTTGTTGAGGTTCTCTATAAGAGTTCGTCGTTTCCTGATATGCATGGCGATTACTTTTCAAAAGCGCTGTTTCGAGTCGAAAATTTGAACATTGAGGATATGCCTGCCAATATCGAAGAGTCTTCAGAATGTCCCATACCAACAGCAGTAGAGGCGCACATAGCACTGAATACTCAAGGTGTTCAATGTTGGTTTGTGGATAATCTGGATGGCGACAAACACTTCGAGTTTCTGTATCTTCCCAGTATAGATATTCTGTATTTTTCCTTTTTTAAAAAATGACACTAAAGCGATGTGAGAACTGGAAGCCCAAATTCTCGGCTTTCAACACGGTGTTAATGGCCTAGTTTCACTGTGCGGTACCCAGTTGCTGTATCGCTTCAAGTATTTTTTCCTTTATCTCGGGGTTAGTGATCTCCCCACCTTCCACATCAAAGTTATCAAAAAAACTTGGTACTGAAATACTCCCTTTTAGGTCGGCTCCAAAATGGGGTGCCGACGTAACTGCGCAGTCCAGTACTGTGGCGGCTCCGCCTGGTCCCGGAGAGGTGGCTAGGTACACCACCGATTTACCCTGAAAAACCTTTATGTCGATACGTGATATCCAATCGAACAAGTTTTTATAGGCTGCGGTGTAACTACCATTGTGTTCCGCAAAAGAAATGATGAGTGCATCTGCATCCGCTATCTTGCGATGAAACGCGAGCGCGAGTAGCGGCGTACCCAGTTCATCCTCTCTATCGATACTGTAAATAGGCATTTCAAAGTCGTTAATGTCTACTACTTCAACGTTTCCTTGCTTGATCAAACCGGCAGCATAAGTGGCAAGTGTCTTATTGATAGACTGCTTGCTATTACTTGCGGCGAAGGCCAATACGTTCACTGTGTGCTACTCCTTTTCTCTAGTGAGTTAAATTGCGTTGCTGTGGATCGTCACTCATATACTGGACAAACTCCACTTCAAATCCGCCGGGGTCGACAAAATAGATATTTTCCCGGTAGGGATCTTCGGCGCCGTCTTTGGCCTCAACAAAACCAGCTTCGCCCAGCCGCACAATAATCGCCTGAATGTTGTCGGTGACAAACGCAAAATGCGCCAGTCCGGCCTGATGTCCCGATAAACTTCTATTATCACCGACCCCGTTATCGGCCAGCGCTAGGTACTGATAGTCATCGCCAAAGTGTAGCCATTTTCTCGGCTTTCCGGACCATTCATTTTCACCTTCATCTCGCACACGCCACTGTGGAAACGCCGCCTTATAGAACGTCAGCATGGCTGGGATATCATTTACGACTAAATTTAAGTGTTCCAAATGCAACATCGTATTGTCCTCTTCGATGAGTAATTTACGTTTTGTGTCCAACTGAGCTACATACTAATACCTCAAGTTAACTTGAGGTAAAGGTTTTATTCTAATAATATGTTCAATCTACTTTGGGAGTATATGTTATGGAAAATGCCATTTGGACAGTGGGCAAGGTCGCCGCTCGCTGTGGAGTTAAAGTGAGTACGTTGCACTTCTATGAATTGAAGGGTTTGATAAGAAGTTGGCGCAATGCGGGTAATCAGCGCCGTTATAAAGCGGATGTATTGAGGCGGGTGTCAGTGATTAAAGCGGCACAGAAAATGGGCATTAGTCTTGATGCCATTAAACGAGCCTTTGAAAGCCTGCCACAAGAGCGTACACCTACTGCCAAGGATTGGAAGAAACTGTCTACCGGTTGGCAGGCAGAACTCAACGCGCGTATTCGTTACTTAGAGCGCCTGCGAGACTCGCTGACAGGCTGCATAGGCTGTGGCTGTTTGTCGATGAAGAACTGTCCTATCTATAATGAACAAGACAAACTTGGCGCGCAGGGCAGTGGGCCGATAATTTTGGAACGCTTGTCAGGTATTTAAGCTCAATGAGCTCTTGTCGTGTACATCGGTGCTAAAAATACCGACCTGACATTTTCTTGCGAACTACTTACACTGTTGCTCTCACTCACGACGGAATTCGCAATATGGCCCTTGTAACATTTTCTGATCACACGAACTATTGTCTGGTCCAGCTGGATGATGGTAAAGCAAATGCCATTTCACCGCAGATGGCACTTGAAATAAATGCCGCCCTGGATCTCGCTGAGGAAACTACCAAAGTTGTTATATTGTCTGGTCGGCCCGGTAAGTTTTCCGCGGGTTTTGATTTGTCCATTATGGGAAAAGGCGGTGAGGCGCAGACTGCGCTGCTGCGAGACGGTGCATTACTGGCTCAGCGACTACTTCATTTTCCTGCGCCTATTGTCGTTGCGGTACCGGGACATGCGCTGGCACTGGGCGGCATGCTATTACTGTCTACCGATTATCGAATTGGCATAGAAGGCGACTTCAAAATAGGCCTTAACGAAGTGGCGATTGGTATGATTATGCCGTATTTTGGTGTTGTGTTGGCGCAGTTTCGCATCTCCAGCGCGCATCTCAATAGGGCCGTCATGCAGGCTGAAGTGTATAATCCAGCGGGTGCCGTAGAGGCAGGATTTTTAGATGAGGTGGTAGCGCCAGAAGCACTGATGGAGCGCGCCATCGCCAAGGCCGAACAATTGGCTGGTCTGCATTTACCTTCCCATACGGCAACCAAGATACGTACGCGTGAGCTATTATCCGCAGCCTTGCAAGAGGCGATTGATAAAGAGCTTAGTTAGTTTTAGCGATGGCTCTGGTGCGCGCCGGCTAGCCAGGTGCTATGCACCTTAAAGCCCTCGTCAAAATGGAC
>JBLHSI010000115.1:0-9574 GCA_047626655.1 Halioglobus sp. | reverse complement strand
AACTCACTGATTTGCGCGGCGATGGCCAGGCTGTATTTGTCGATGTCACCGCCGATTGGTGTATTACCTGTATCGCCAATGAACAGGCAGTACTGAACACCGATGAAGTGACCGAGGCCTTTGCCGACCACGATGTCGCCTACATGATCGCCGACTGGACCCACTACAGTGCCGAGATAGCCGACTATTTGAAAAAATACGGTCGCAATGGCATACCGTTTTACATTCTCTACCCAGCAGATCACACTCAGGACCCCATCATTCTGCCGCAGCTGCTGACAAAATCGATAGTGTTCGATGCGCTAAAAGTCGCCACTGGTGGGGCTGAGGCAGGATAGATAAAACTAAAAAACCAAAGGTAAGCTATAGCTAACTTCTTGGAATTAGGGGCTAATTGCTGTCAAAATCCCAAAAATTGACACACGCCTAGACAGCTGAGCGGTTTTGAGTCAGAATTCGCTTCATGGCAACTATACTAGTTTTACACGGTCCGAATTTGAACTTACTGGGTGAGCGCGAGCCGGAAATATACGGCAGCACAACCCTGGGCGACATTAATAGCACGCTTGAAAAAATGGCACTTGAGCAAGGTCATCACCTACTCAGCATGCAAAGCAATGCCGAGTATGAGTTAGTTGAACGAGTACAAGACGCTAAACACGAGGGGGTCAACTTTATACTTCTCAATCCGGCAGCCTTTACTCATACCAGCGTGGCCCTAAGGGACGCCTTGGCCGCCGTTGGCATCCCATTTATAGAGATTCATTTATCCAACACACATGCACGGGAAGAGTTTCGCAAGCTTTCCTATTTTTCAGATCAAGCCGTGGGCGTGATTTTCGGCCTGGGTGCGCAGGGCTATGAATTAGGCTTGCAGGCCGCATTTCGGGCTGTTGAACAACCATAATTTCGCCGCCAATACTCATCACAGACAAGAGATAACATCATGGACATTCGCAAAGTTAAAAAACTGATTGAGTTGCTGGAAGAGTCCAATATAGATGAAATAGAAATTAAGGAGGGCGAGGAATCTGTGCGTATCAGTCGCAATGGCGCATCGCAAAATATTATGGCAGCGCCCTATCCTGCCATGGCGCCGGCTTATGCCGCACCGGCTCCCGCAGCTTTAGCACCCGTTGCAGCTGCGCCAGTGGAGCCCGTTGTCGCTGAAGCCCCAGCGATTGAAGGCCATGCAGTGCGCTCCCCTATGGTGGGCACTTTCTACCTTTCACCCTCACCTACATCTCCCGCTTTTTGCGCAGTGGGCCAGTCAGTTAAGGTCGGTGATGTAGTTTGTATTGTCGAAGCTATGAAAATGATGAATCAGATTGAAGCCGACAAGTCGGGCACGATCGCGGCTATTTTGATTGACGATGGTGAACCTGTTGAGTTTGATCAGCCATTGGTAAGCATCGTTTAAAGAGGGTCATACCATGGCTAAATTGGAAAAGGTTCTCATCGCCAACCGCGGCGAAATTGCGCTGCGTATATTGCGGGCGTGCAAGGAAATGGATATCGGCACTGTAGCGGTCCACTCCACTGCCGACCGAGATCTTATGCATGTTCGAATGGCCGATGAATCTGTTTGTATAGGTCCACCAGCATCGACTGAAAGCTACCTACACGTGCCCGCGATTATTAGTGCTGCAGAAATAACTAACGCCAGTGCCATTCACCCTGGGTACGGATTTTTAGCCGAAAATGCCGATTTTGCCGATCAAGTAGAAAAAAGCGGCTTTATCTTTATTGGCCCAACGGGTGACACCATTCGCGTCATGGGCGACAAAGTATCGGCCATTCAAGCCATGAAAAAGGCGGGGGTACCCACGGTACCTGGCTCAGACGGAGCTCTGACAAGCGATACCGAGCGCAGCTTGGAGATTGCCCGAGAAATTGGCTACCCCGTGATTATTAAAGCGGCTGCCGGTGGCGGCGGACGCGGTATGCGCGTCGTTCACAACGAAGCGGTACTGCTCAGTTCGATTCAAGTAACCCAAGCCGAGGCCGCAGCAGCCTTTGGCAGCGATGTGGTCTATATTGAAAAGTTCTTACAAAAGCCGCGCCATGTTGAAGTTCAGGTGCTAGCCGATGGTCAAGGTAATGCCATACATCTGGGCGATCGCGATTGCTCTTTGCAAAGACGCCACCAAAAAATTCTTGAAGAGGCGCCCGCACCGGGTATACCCGATGACATCCGCAATGCTGTCGCCGAGAGCTGTGTTAAGGCCTGTATCGATATCGGCTACCGCGGCGCGGGAACCTTTGAATTTTTATACGAGGACGGTGGGTTCTACTTCATCGAGATGAACACGAGAGTGCAGGTTGAACACCCCGTGTCTGAAATGGTCACCGGGATCGATATCGTCAAAGAACAACTGCGCATCGCAAGCGGCCTGCCTCTATCGATGAGCCAAAGCGATATCACAATTTCGGGCCATTCGTTCGAATGCCGTATTAACGCAGAAGACCCCAGGACATTCTATCCGTCGCCGGGCCTCATCAAGTACTTTCACGCTCCAGGCGGCCCCGGCATTAGAGTCGACTCTCATCTGTATGACGGCTATACCGTCCCTCCGTTCTATGATTCTTTGATCGCGAAAATTATCAGCTATGGCGAAAACCGTGAAGTCGCCCTCAAGCGCATGCGACAAGCTCTGGACGAACTGATCGTAGAAGGCATACGTACCAACACGCCTCTGCACCGCGATTTAGTGCGAGATAAAGCGTTTTTGGCGGGCGGGGTGAGTATTCACTATTTGGAAAGTAAGCTAGAAGACCTATAGGCAGGCAGAGATCACCATGACTTGGTTGCAACTGCGCCTAGATACTAATCCAACCCGACTCGAAGCTCTGGAAGACCTCATGCTAGCCACAGGTTCGGTAGCTGTGACCCTGGAAGATAATGCCGACCAGCCTATGTTCGAACCAGCTGTTGGTGAAACTCCCCTGTGGAACCAAACGAGGCTAACCGGCCTCTATATGGCCGATACAGACATGGATAAGGTACTCGCACAATTCCCGCCAGCACTTCTTTCTAACAGTAATTACCGGGTGGAGATTCTGGAAGACAAGGACTGGGAGCGAGAGTGGATGCAGCATTACCAGCCCATGCAATTTGGTGAATCTTTTTGGGTTTGCCCCAGCTGGATAGCGCCACCAGACCCCAGTGCAACCAACTTGCTGCTAGACCCCGGCCTGGCCTTTGGTACAGGTACACACCCCACGACCGCGCTCTGCCTTAGCGAACTTGCCGGCATGACATTGACAGGTAATCACGTCGTCGACTACGGCTGCGGCTCGGGAATTCTCGCGGTCGCAGCACTGCAACTGGGTGCCGATTCGGTACTCGCCGTCGACTATGATCCGCAAGCGCTAGACGCCAGTAAAGAAAACGCCAAGCGCAATCAGATGTCACCTACTTCGTTGCGAGTTGCCCTGCCTGAAGACGTCGACTTTGACACCGATTCTGGAGCCGCAGAATTAGTCATAGCCAACATTTTAGCCGGTCCATTGATGGCGCTGTCAGATACTTTACTGGCACTGCTAAAGCCAGGCGGCACACTCTTGCTATCGGGCCTCATTACCAGCCAATCGGAGCAGCTGTGCAGCCACTACTCACCGCATATTCAACTACGGGTCGCCAGCGAGCGCGATGGCTGGGTCTGTCTGCGCGGGCAATTGAGCTGAGCCAACACACGAGCCTCGGCCCACATTAATTGGGAACAAGATAAGGAATTGATGATTTTTTGCACAAATTTCTTTCCCCGCAAAAGTCAGTCGAGTATGATACTGCCTCTTTTTTAGACACTCCCATTTCATCCCCATGCTGCAAATCGGACCCTACACATTAGCAAATCGCGTACTGCTGGCCCCTATGGCTGGTGTCAGTGATTTGCCGTTTCGCCGCCTCTGTGTGGAAATGGGTGTCGGTATGGCCGTGAGTGAGATGATCAGCTGCAACCCTCGCTTGCGCAACACCCGCAAATCACAGCTGCGCGCCCGCCACGACGACGAAGAGGGACTGCGCTCGGTACAGATAGCCGGCAATGACCCCCTTGAAATGGCCGCAGCTGCACAGTACAACGTAGAACGCGGTGCTCAAATCATCGACATCAATATGGGGTGTCCAGCCAAAAAAGTGTGCCGTAAAGCTGCCGGATCTGCCCTGCTGGCAAATGAATCGCTGGTTGGTGAAATACTGGCTGCGGTGGTCAATGCTGTCGCTGTGCCGGTCACCCTAAAAATTCGCACCGGCTCGTCCCCCACGCAAAAAAATGGCGTGAAGATTGCCCGCATAGCGCAAGACAGCGGTATTAGTGCGCTCACCGTGCACGGGCGCACCAGAGCCTGCGCGTTTAGAGGCGAAGCTGAGTACGACACCATTGCTGAAATTGTCGGCGCAGTGAGCATCCCAGTTATCGCTAATGGTGATATCGACTCGCCCCAGGCTGCAGCGACAGTGCTGAGTTACACTGGAGCAGACGCGGTAATGATAGGCAGAGCTGCCCAGGGCCAGCCTTGGTTGTGTGGGGAAATCGCGCGCCACCTGGATTCCAGCCCAGCACTTGCCCCGATAACACTGAGCCAAAAACTGTCTATTGCGCACCGTCATATCGATTCACTACACGCATTCTACGGCGAAGTGTTGGGCGTACGAATCGCCCGCAAGCACTTCGCTTGGTATATGCAATACATCACCGCTGACACCAGCTCTCGACGAATATTCAATGGACTACAAACGGCAGCTGAGCAACTTACCGCCATTGATACCTACGAAAGCAATCACCATCAGCACACCAACGAACAAGAGGTACTTGCCGCATGAACAGGGCTCCATCCCTAGTGTCTCTAGAGACACCAAACCCGCAAACGCCCGCGAACTCAGCCGCTGAAATTCAGGAGAGTTTCCCCACAGGCCAAAGCCTTCATGACTCGGTCACCATCGCTGTGCGCCAGTATCTTAAAGAGCTCGACGGGCAACTAGCCACTGATGTCTATGACATGGTGCTGGCGGAAATCGAGGCTCCGCTGCTAAAGGAAATCATGCAGCACACACGTAACAACCAGACCAAAGCGTCCATTATGCTGGGTCTCAACCGCGGAACACTGCGTAAGAAACTCAAGCAATACAAGCTCATTTCATCCAAAGACTAGAGGCCCAATCCGCCACCATGACCAACACTAATTTCGTTAAAATCAATCGAGCCCTGATCAGCGTTTCGGAAAAATCTGGCATCGTAGAGTTTGCCCGCGCGCTGAGAGACCTAGAGGTTGAATTGCTGTCTACCGGCGGCACCTACCGCTTACTCAAAGACAGCGGGCTGGAAGTCACCGAGGTAGCCGACTACACAGGTTTCCCAGAGATGATGGACGGCAGGGTAAAAACACTGCACCCAAAAATTCATGGCGGCATTCTGGGACGACGTGGCCAAGATGACTCGGTGATGGCCGAACACGGCATCGATGCCATCGACATGGTGGTAGTCAATTTATATCCCTTTGAGGCAACCGTCGCACAACCCAACTGCACGCGGGAAGACGCCATAGAGAATATTGATATTGGCGGGCCGACCATGGTGCGCGCCGCTGCCAAAAATCACCGCTATGTCAATATTGTGGTGAGCGAGGCACACTATGAAGGTATTTTAACTGAGATGCGCGCCAACGACGGCGCAACGTCTCTAGAGACACGCTTTAATCTCGCAATCAGTGCTTTTGAGCATACCGCTGCCTACGATGGTGCCATTGCCAATCATTTTGGCAAGTCGGTACCCGGAGGGAGCGACAACTTCCCCCGCACTTTCAATACCCAGTTCCACAAGGTTCAGGAAATGCGCTACGGTGAAAACCCACATCAGGGCGCTGCCTTTTACACCGAAGCACAACCCGCCGAAGCAGGTATTGCCACCGCACGACAGGTGCAGGGCAAAGAGTTGTCTTACAACAACGTGGCAGATACCGACGCTGCATTGGAATGCGTTAAGAACTTCGCCGCTCCTGCTTGTGTCATCGTCAAACATGCCAACCCTTGTGGCGTGGCTCAGGCTGCCACTATTGGGGAGGCCTACGACCTGGCCTTTGCCACAGACACCGAATCGGCATTTGGCGGCATCATCGCCTTTAATCGCGAATTAGACGCCGACACTGCCGCCGCCATCGTCGACCGCCAGTTCGTGGAAGTGATCATCGCGCCCTTTGTAAGCGATGAGGCAATTGCGGTAGTGGCAGCCAAGAAAAATGTACGCCTGCTGGTCTGCGGTGCATGGGAAGCACAGGGGCCCGCACTGGATTACAAGCGGGTCAACGGCGGATTGCTGGTTCAAGACCGAGACCTTGGCATGATAGGCATGGCAGACCTCAAGGTGGTCAGTAAAAGACAGCCCAGCAAACAGCAATTTGAAGATTTACTGTTCGCCTGGAAAGTCGCCAAGTTTGTCAAATCAAACGCTATCGTCTATGCCCGCAACGGACAGACGGTAGGCGTGGGCGCCGGACAGATGAGCCGTATCAATTCAGCCAGAATCGCCGGCATCAAAGCCGAGCACGCCGGCCTGGAAGTACCTGGTTCCGTCATGGCCTCCGATGCGTTCTTCCCCTTTAGAGACGGTATAGACAGCGCGGGTCAATCAGGTATTGCAGCTGTAATACAACCCGGAGGCTCGATCCGAGACGATGAGGTTATCGCCGCTGCCGACGAACACAACATGGCCATGGTGTTTACCGGCATGCGCCACTTCCGCCACTAAACACAGGGTCTCCCATGAATGTACTCATCATCGGCAGCGGCGGACGCGAGCATGCACTCGCCTGGAAGGCAGCCCAGTCAAACGCGGTAGCAACAGTGTTTGTTGCTCCCGGTAACGCCGGCACGGCCCGCGAAGCCAAGGTCGAGAATATCGACATGCAAACCATGGATTTCGAGGGGCTAGCCAATTTTGCCCAGGCCAATGAGGTAGCGCTCACCATCGTAGGACCGGAGGCGCCGCTGGTAGAAGGTATAGTTGATTATTTTACGAGCCGCGAACTGCGCTGCTTCGGCCCCACAAAAGGCGCCGCGCAATTGGAAGGCTCCAAAGCATTTACCAAAGATTTCCTTAGCCGTCACAATATTCCCACGGGAGACTATGCCAACTTCACCGAGTTGGCGCCCGCTCTGGCCTATGTCAGAGAAAAAGGGGCCCCCATTGTCATTAAGGCAGACGGATTGGCTGCAGGCAAAGGCGTTATCGTGGCTCTAGATTTACCTGAGGCCGAAGCCGCCATTACTGACATGCTGTCTGGCAATGCCTTTGGCGAAGCGGGTTGTCGCGTGGTTATCGAAGAGTTTTTAGACGGCGAAGAAGCCAGCTTTATTGTCATTGTCGATGGTAAAAATATCTTGCCGCTAGCGACCAGTCAGGACCATAAGCGTATTGGTGAAGGCGATACCGGACCCAACACCGGCGGCATGGGTGCGTATTCGCCAGCACCTGTTGTCGACAGCGCTATACACGACCAGGTGATGGCTGAAATAATACTGCCCACCGTTCGCGGTATGGCCGCCGAAGGCAATGATTACACCGGTTTCTTATATGCCGGGTTAATGATCGACGACAGCGGTCAAGCCAAAGTGATCGAATATAATTGCCGCTTAGGCGACCCCGAAACCCAGCCTATACTCATGCGTTTGCAGTCGGATCTCTGTCAGCTGTGCGATGCAGCCATAGATGGCACCCTCGATCAAACCACTGCGATCTGGGATGAGCGTTGCGCTATGGGTGTGGTTTTGGCTGCTGGGGGCTACCCTGAAAGCTATGAAAAAGGCTTTTCTATCAAAGGGTTAGAAGAATTTTTTGGCAACAGCATCAAAGTCTTCCATGCTGGAACTGCTGACAAAGACGGCGATGTAGTGACAAGCGGTGGCCGTGTGTTGTGCGTTACCGCCCTTGCAGACAACATCGTCAGCGCGCAAGCTGCCTGCTACAAGGCGGCCGATAGTATTCATTGGTCAGGTGTCACACTACGCCGAGACATTGGCTGGCGTGCCATTGAACGATATAATCAGTCCTGAGATCCTTCCGACACAGGCCAACACTATGAACAAACCTCGCCTATCGTCACTAGACCGCTTTATTACCGGTGCGGACAAAGTACTGCGCACTCTCAATAATGGAGGCCATAGGGCCGCCCGCCCGTCGCCAGCCCTCGGCCACCAAGACACACCAATGACGGAGCAGGAGCGCAAGCATGTCGCGGGATTAATGCGCGTTAATCACGCCGGTGAAGTCTGCGCCCAGGCGCTCTATCAAGGGCAGGCCCTCACCGCCAAATTGCCCCACGTGCGAGACGAAATGCAAGACGCCTCGAACGAGGAAATCGATCACTTATTGTGGTGCGAAGAACGGATTAAAGAATTAGACAGCCACACCAGTAAACTCAATCCCGCCTGGTACGGCCTGTCATTTATGATTGGCGCTGCCGCTGGCGCGATTGGCGACAAATGGAGTTTGGGGTTTGTTGCCGCCACCGAAGAACGGGTATGCACACACATCAAAGATCACCTCAAAGAACTGCCCGCTGATGACCGGCGATCGCGACTAATATTGCAGCAGATGCTGGAAGATGAACAACGCCATGGTGAAAAAGCGCTGCAGGCGGGCGGAGAAGATTTCCCACGTCCGGTAAAAGATGCCATGACCTTGATGTCACAGCTAATGACCCGCAGCAGCTACCGGCTTTAATCCGGCTACATTCCCTGCGCTTGCTAGGCTGAGAATTCCAACACTTCGAAAGTGTGACTAATTTCCACCCCCGCTGCCGCCAACATAATACTGGCCGAACAGTATTTCTCAGCCGACAACTCTACCGCACGCTTAACCTGACTCTCTTTCAAGCCCTCGCCCGTCACCACAAAATGCAGTTTAATTTTAGTGAACACGGCGGGTACTGCATCCGCTCTTTCGGCGTCTAATTCGATGCGGCAATCCACCACTTTCTGCCGAGATTTTTTCAACATGCTCATAACATCATAGGTCGCGCAACCGCCGACTCCCAGCAGCAGCATCTCCATAGGTCTGGCACCCATATTTCTGCCGCCCAAGTCTTCTGGACCGTCCATTACAACGGTGTGGCCACTGCCCGATTCACCTAGAAACATCGCCCCATCTGTCCACTTCACTGTTGCTTTCATCGCTCTTGCTATACCCGTCTAATTTTTCGCTGGGCAAGCTTAGCACAGGGTGAAAAGCTTTGGTTGGTACTATCTCCAAAGCCGTTGTTGTCTAAGCGAATTGTGGGTTAGTATGATCAAAAAAATAAGCATCCACACCAACCACTCAATATAGGGGCGTACGAGTGATAAAGCCGCAAGTACTACAAGCATTACCCAACGTCGAAGATTTTCTGCGCCACTGCCAGCGCCGAGACTACAAATCAAAATCTACTATTTTGCGTGAGGGTGACAGCAGTGATTACCTATACCTGATACTCGATGGTTCGGTGTCGGTAATGGTCGAAGACGAGGCAGACAAAGATCACAAAATGGTGGTTGCCTATTTAAATCCCGGTGACTTTTTTGGCGAGATGGGCTTGTTTG
>JBLHSI010000114.1:0-9622 GCA_047626655.1 Halioglobus sp. | reverse complement strand
CGCGAAAGCCATGTTTTTAGATCACAGGGCAACGAAAAATTAGTTTCTTTGGGTTTCTGCAGTCCCAATATTTGGCTACAAGCAACCGCCCTTCTGCGCCGTGCAAACACTCTCACCGAACAACACTAGGATCTGGTATTATTGATGGCTTAAAGACGTGTCGTTAACAGCGCAATTAGCCGAGTAAAAGTCCTCGATGGCCGAAATTATTCCCGAGTCACAATTATCCGAGATTGAAGCCATCACCCTGGGGCATTATGAGGATAATGCGGCGTCTTTTTGGTGGGGAACGAAGGATCACGATGTCACTCAAAACTATGGCAAATTCCTCGGTCAATTTCCTGAAGGGCGCACACTCGATATCCTCGACTTTGGCTGCGGCCCAGGTCGAGATCTCTGTTATTTTCACTCTCTGGGTCATAAACCGGTGGGGCTGGACGGCAGTCAGGCCTTTTGCGACATGGCGCGGGTGAATGGTAACTGCCCTGTTCTACATCAGCAATTTCTATCGCTAAATTTACCCGATAGGGCATTCGATGGAGTCTTCGCCCATGCCTCGCTGTTCCATATTCCGGGTCAGGAGCAGCCCCGGATTCTAAGGGAGCTCCACAGTACGCTGCGCCCGCATGGGATTCTGTTTTCATCCAATCCACGTGGCAATAGCGAGGGCTGGTCTGGTCAGCGCTACGGCCATTTTATAGAGTTTGAGGAATCACGATCTAATCTAGAGGCCGCCGGCTTCGAGATCCTCGAACATTACTATCGCCCCCAGGGTGTGCCGCGTTCCGAGCAGCCATGGTTGGCCATTGTGTGTCGGAGGGTTGGGTAATCCGGCAAAGTAGATGACAAAATCGACCGTGAGTATTGGTTTAATCAATCCCAAAAGCCCTGTAAACGTTGGCCTAATCATGCGCGCGGCCGGTTGCTTTGAAGTAGATTCAGTCGTCTATACGGGTGAGCGCTACGACCGAGCAGCTTCTTTTAATACCGACACACAAAATGCAACTCTAAACATTCCGCTCACTTGGCTGCCCAGCCTGCCCGGCAACATTGCCGACAATACACAGGTAGTCTGTATAGAACTGGTAGAGGGTGCCATTCCTTTGCCTGCATACCAGCACCCCAACAACGCCCTCTATATCTTTGGGCCTGAGGACGGAACCATTAATCAGGACGTTATAGACCGAGCTGATTCTGTGGTGTTCATGCCCACCATAGGGAGCCTTAATCTGGCGGCGGCGGTAAATGTGTTGCTTTACGACAGGCTGGCCAAAATACCAGCGAGCAACTGCTATCAGGCACTCATTCGTGAAAGCCGTGATACCAATAACCGCGCGAAAGTGAAGAACAGGTAGCATTCCCGGACACGCAGTCGAAGCCTCTGGCGCCGGCATGTATTCATACCGGGTAAAGCCAAGTAGTCCCTGAGGCGATCTGCTGAATCAGCCGAGTTAACTTGGCGATACTTCTTGTTGGTTTGTGTCAGCAATGACGTGGACATCACGCTGGGGGAATGGAATAGATATGCCCTCACGGTCAAACCGCATTTTCACTTCGCGCATAATATCCCAATATACATTCCAGTAATCTTCAGTCTTGGCCCAGGGCCTAACAATAAAATTCACTGAAGATTCACCAAGCGTATGGAGCTTGATAAGCGCTGCGGGTTCCGCGAGAATCAAATCGTGGCTATCGATAATATCGCGTAAAACTCGTTCAGTGTGTTCTATGTCGTCTCCATAACCAATACCAAACTCTAGGTCTACACGCCTTAGCTTTTGCGCCGTAACATTCTTGATCACATCGCCCCATATTCTACTATTGGGAACCACTAGTGTCTGGTTATCAAACGTAGTTATCGTCGTCGACACGAGGTTCATTTTTTTCACCAAACCCGATGCGCCGGTCACTTCGACAAAATCATCTACATCGTAAGGTCTGTAGATCAGGATCATCGCGCCAGCGGCAAAGTTTCCCAGAGTGTCCTGTAACGCGAATCCAATCACAAAGCCTGCAACGCCAAGGCCGGCTAGCATCGGCCCAAGTGAAATCCCGATCTGCGACAAGGCCATGAAAACACCCAGCAACATTACTGTACCGCCAGAGCCGGAGATGAGAATATCTTTAAGCAGATTTGACACGTCAAGGGACGATTTATCACAGCTTCTTTTAACCACATTTTTTGTCATGCGCGACAAGAAGCGAAAGATTATGATGATCGAAAAAAACAGCAGCAGCTTAAAAATAATATCCGGAGCACTTGCCTTTACGGTCGCCGCCATCGCTAAACCCCAATCTCGCATAACACTGCGCACAACGCTCACGCTCAATAGTTCAACTGAAATGCCGCTGGATCCCTTTACAAGAACTGCCTTGTATTGATCACTGTTTTCACCCAGACGTTCACGCAAATTGATAAGCTGATTTAGGTTAGAGACAACAAGATCACGTTGGAAATTGAGATCTGTAAGCACAGCAACAATATCTGAATTATCCGGATCGGCGTCCAATTGCGCTTGTAGGCCAGAGAGACTCACACTGGCATATTCCACTTGGCCAGCGAGTTTTTCCGCATGAACATACAAAGTCGCGCTCAGCCGATCTCGCAGCGAATCAGAAGATAGACCAAGAATTTTACGACTATCAAAATGATTAACCAGCGACTCATAATATTTGAAGCGCATGCTCTGCAAGCTTTGGATGTAAACATCCTTGGCGATTTTTGCTCCGCCGCTGAGTGAGTCTCTCTCTCCCATTGCCGTCACGATGCGATTAAGCAATACACCCAGCCTCCCAAAGATCGCCTCGCCTACTATATCGAGATGGCGCGTGAGCAAGCCCTCCGCCGCAACTCGCTCTGGGCTTGCTTGTGGCAGTGTTGAAACTTCTACTGACAGTGCATCCAACGCTATCAGTAGATCGAGACTACGCCCGTCTTTTCTGAAACGCAGGGCTTCCACATCAATGGAGCTGTTAAGCTCGATTTGCTCGGTTAACAAGTTCAGCTCTGCCACATTCTGATCAATCGCCTCACTCATAAGCTGAACATTCGCGGCTGCCCCCTCCTTGGCAGCATCAGCAGGCAAAGGCAGTGAGACACACAATGCTAGCAAAACAGCGCACTTGATAGAAACTTTCATACTCATCTTCCTCTTTGCTGGTCATAGCCAGAAAATACGATTTTCACTTTTTCACTCTCTGTATCAAACAGATGATACTCATGTATTTCAATGATGTTTAGGGCGAGGTCACCCTGCCCGGTTTTGTGGACCGCACTGAGCTTGACTCGTTCCAGTGGGGGGTTTGGTAGGAACATAGATTTATCATCGAGTTGCTGTCAAAACATTGGGCTGCCTGCAGGAAGCGAAGTCTGTTTTTCAAAGGGTACAGACAGCGCTGCCATTAATGGGTCCAGTTTAACCTTCGCCTCCTGCGCAAGATCAGTCCGATTTTGGTCGCCCTAGAGGTGCTAGCCCTCAATCAAAGCCAGCATATCTTCTACGGCGTTCCCATAGAGCCCTCGAACCGGCAGGGTCAGGCGCATCATCTGCCCCGTATTCTCCGCTTCTTTATCGAGCGCCCAGGCCTCCAGCTGATACCGAACGCGATTATATTGACCGACCCCCACGCGACTGTATATACAAAGATATACCTAAGCATGACTTAAAACCTCAGTCAAGATTTGCTATAAGAGAACATTCAGATAACATCCCTGTGACCTCACTTGCATACAGTTTAACGCTATGGCTCACCGGCCCAATACGCTAATACTATCGCTGAGCACGCTTGCACTTTGTTGTTTCATTTCGGCTAGCTCTCTCGCTGGCCAGCTTACGGTTTACACTTGGTTTGACTATTTTCCCGAAAGATTCATTCAGCAGTTCGAACAACGCTCAGGCCATACAGTAAAGCTGGTGTATTTTTACTCTGATTTTGAGCGGGACACACAGATCTTTAATGCTGAAGACAGTTACGATCTAATCGTTACCGATACACATACATTGCCCAGTTTTGAGCGTTCCGATCTTTTTCTTGAAGCGGAGGCCACCAGCATTCCCAACCTTAAAAACCTCGACCCGCGTTGGCGCAATACCTGCGAAGACTTAGCTGTCCCTTTTTTCTGGGGAGGAACCGGTATTGCCTACCGGAAAATATCCGGCGATGACGACTGGGAGGTTGTTTTCCCGAAAGAAGGAACCAGTATTTGGATGGATTGCTTGTCGATGACAAAGCGCGGAAAGGATAAGGCGCTGGCATATGAGTTTAGCAATTTTTTGCTGGCGCCACAGGTTACCGCGGAATTATCAGAAGCAATCTGGATCGCGACTCCCAATCTGGCAGCGCGAACGTCCCTGCGTAAAGACTACTTGGATGACACATCTGTTTTTCCGTCAGACGCTGTTCTAGAAAAAATCGAAGTGGAAACCGTGCCGTCTATAGCGTTACAAACAATTAGAAACAAAATTTTGCTATCTCTCCAAAATAATAGATGAACATAAAGACCAAAACCTTTCTCACCATTTTCCCGGCTGTCGTTGTTTGCTTATCTATTTTGGGTGTTCTGGGTGATTACTATTTCCAGTCTGCTATGAGAGATACGTTTTTACGCGGTGTAGACCTGCATGTTGAGCGACTTTCTGAGCAGTCTTCGCGTGGCTCGAGCAGACGCAAAATATCTCACAAAACCTGACGATTGACGCAATTTTTTCAACGAAAAAAACCCACAAACCAAAGCCTATCAAGCGCAGTACCAGCTAAATAAAGTATTGGAGAACTTTCTAGTGGACGACAGGCCGTACCTTTATCTATCCATATTCTCCCCCGACTATAAAACATTAGCAGTTGCCAGCGCGGACAATGATCCGTTTTTTATCGGCAATGAGGAAGATCAGGCAATTATTGAGCTGGCTAAGATAAGCAGACAATCTATTTACGTTAAGATCGGGGCTGTGAAAAATGGCGATCAAACAGAGCTCACTTATACCGTGGTTGTAGCATTTCGAGTCCCGGGCTTTCCTATGGCGCTTCAGAATGACCCGGAATACTACCTCTTACTAAAGGTAGACCTAGGGCATGTGCTACCTCCGACACAGGCATTCTTTTCTGAATACGGCTATAGCTATAACCTCGTCGATGAAAACGGTAGTCTGCTCTTAACCGATTCGTCACTAGACGGTATTAGCACAATAGGTGCATCGCTGCCATTAACGATGAGTGAAACAGCATCTAATCAGGCTTTGGATCGAACTCTACAAGGACAACCTTATACTCTGGTTACTAACAAAATACAGCATAAATACCTCGTTGCGTTTCTATCCGATGGCAAGATCAAACAAGAGTCTATAGATTTTCGAGTAGTGATACTTGTTACTACAGTAATAGCTATTTTTTTAGTCGCGTGGATACGGCTGCTCACGATCAACCGTACGCTGATAATCCCAATCAAGAGACTCATGGTTACGGTAAATGGCCGTTCATCAGGCTCATCCGAAATTTCAGTTTAGACCGCCGGCGAGAATGAACTGACACAACTGGATAATGCCTACACAGCCATGCTGGAGGAAAGAGAATTACACAACGAAAATCTTGAAAAAACGGTTGCTGAGAGAACCGTAGAGCTATCCTTAGCCCTGGAGCTAGCCAGGGAATACGATAGAGCAAAAAGCCAATTTCTGGCCAATATGAGCCACGAAATACGTACTCCCATGAATGGTGTGCTAGGTATGGTTAGTCTTCTGGAGAAAACGCCATTGTCGGAGCGTCAGAAAAAACTCACAGAACACATCAGCAGTTCAGCGGCAAACCTCTTAACTGCTATTAACGATATCCTGGATATATCACGCATTGAGCCGGGTAATTTTGAACTGGTTGAGAGGGAGTTTCAGCTTTCAACAATGATCGACGAAATAATTCAGTTCTATACTGAAGGAGCACTAAAGAACGGGCTTTCCCTACGTTTAGTAAATAACGTTGAGCTTAGTTTCGCTTTATTGGGAGACGCAGGCAGGCTTCGCCAAGTACTCGTGAACTTATTGGGGAATGCCATAAAGTTTACAGAGCACGGATCCATAGCGGTCGCGATTAATTCGGTTAAAGACGAGTCCAGCACTATAACCCTCGAGTTCTCGGTCAGCGATACAGGTATCAGTATTGAGGAGAGTGAAAAAAGCCATATTTTTGAATCTTTTACTCAAGCGGATTCATCATCTACAAGACAGTATGGTGGCTCCGGTCTTGGATTGGCTATCTGCCGGCAATTAGTCGAACTCATGGATGGCGAAATTCAGGTAGAAAGTACAATCGAGTCGGGTAGCACATTTATGTTTACCACCGCGTTTGGCAAATCAACGGATAGCGGCGAAGTACTCATTCATGCGGTAACAAATGCCAACCCAACCGTTGTAACAACCCGATTGGCCGAGAAAAAAATACTACTGTGTGAAGACAATGAGGTCAATCAGGAAGTCACACGTCTTACACTGGAGAGCTTCGGCTGTCATATTGAAATAGCGAACAATGGTCAGATCGGTCTCCAACTTTTCCAACAGAACGACTATGATCTGATACTAATGGATTGCCAAATGCCAATTATGGATGGATTTGGCGCCACTCATGCCATCAGAGAAATCGAGACGAACCGAAACACCGCTGATAGAATTCCGATTACTGCGTTGACAGCACACGCCATGAAGGGCTACAGCGACCGCTGCATAGAAACAGGGATGGACGATTATCTGAGTAAGCCGTTCACAGCAGAGCAGATCGCTGAAGCGCTGTGTAGTGCCTTCCTGTGAACTCCCACGCAGCGTTTTACTAAAGCTGAGGAACACTCGCTAAATCAATCGGCAATTCACTGCGACCAATACGAGACGCTCTATCTTGTAACGTTGCCTCGGCACCTTCCAAGCCAATCATAATCACAAACTGCTTGTTCAAAATACCCTGTAGACAATAGCGCCCGAGCTCATCCAAGTCCTGAACGGGCAAGTCCATGCCAGCGGCCGCAGCAGCTTTTTGAAAGTCCTGTACGGTTGGTACTGGATCGTAGGGCTTTTCACGAGCCAAATCCGTGGGCCTGTTCCTATCTGTGGTCCAAATTCCGGTATCCAGCAATCCGCCAGAAGGGTAAAAGATCGAAGCAGCAAGGTTGGTTTCTTCGGTTAGCAACTGGGCTGCGAGGCATTCTGTAAGACATGATACAGCCGCCTTGCTAGACGCGTACACAGATTGATACGGCAGTGGTGATACGCCGCCATCGCCCGATGAAGTATTGATTACATGCCCGTCTACGCCGGACTCGATCATGCGCGGCACAAAGGCTTGAATGCCGTGAACAACACCCAATACATTGACGCCGTGAACCCATTTCCAATCGTTGTCTGTGGTTTCCCATACATTGGCGGATGGGGCGGCGACTCCTGCGTTATTGAACAGCAAGTGGCAAGTACCATGTTTAGCATATACAGCGTCGGCAAAGGCATTGACGGATTCGGCGCGAGACACATCAGTAACTACCCCAGAAATTTCACCCGCCGTCGAAAACTCCGCTACCACACGATCCAGCGCAGATTGCTCTACGTCCCCAATTACCACCTTAGCACCGGCTGCTAACAACTCCTTGACCAACGACCGGCCAATGCCACTGGCTCCACCGGTGACGGCTGCGACCTTATCTTTGAAATTTTGCATGTGTATTACCACCTTTTAGTTTAGTTTGGTTTATCTATCTACGATTTTTTAAATCCGAGTCCGACAATACTACTTAGGCGACCTCAAAGCGCCTCAGATCGTTTAAGATATCATCCAGTACACATTTTTTTGTATGCGAGACTATGGCGTGCCCTACATCGCAACTGGTGATCTTTATACTTAACATGACCCAATCTCGGCGTTGAGATCTGGTGCTTAATGACAATAAACCTGGCACTGCGAATAGCACACACTGGAGAGTGAATTAGTCATGGCCTTGAACAAACGGCTTTAGCGTCTGCCGTGATGCCTATGTTCGTCTTAGCAGCACACTGAGCCTGACAAGGCTCTACCACAACATCAAGGCCCTGCAGACACCAGGTGAGCTGAATTCTGCGGGTGTCAGCGGCGCTCTGCTGGGATCACGCCGGTGGACTGGAGCAGATAAAAGCGCTACAGGACGCTCGCCGGATACACCATCGGCGTGGCCCACGCCAACTTTCTGGAAAAAATACCGGTTCAATCGAAGTTGGAAAATTTGCCGATCTGGTAACCCTGAGCGACAACCTGTTCGATCTGGCCCCAGCGGATATTTCGGAAGTCACAGTGATGGCAGCCCTGCTCGAGGGCGAGATTGTATATAGCAACCTCTAACACAAGATTGTTTGAATACAGATAAACTTATTCTGCCAGCAAGGATTCCAGGGCCAGAACGTGAGGGTCATAATCACCCAGCTCCCTCAGTGCTTGCGCTAGCTGCAGGACATAATCGCGGTTGCTGCCACTGGGGCCTTGAGAGCCCGCAATGTGCCTGGCTAGCTCCTCCATTGGAGCGGGCCCTAGAAACGCGGGATTTCCTGTTTCGGCGACATAGAGAGTGCCGTCTACCCACTGATCAGAATTAGTGAGCAAAATGTTGGTGGAGTGCCGCTCATAGCCGTTCTTCTCACGGTGATCAAGATGTTCAAATACGCTATGTTCCACACGGTAGGCCACGCCTTTGCAGACCACGCCACTAGAGGGTATCAGGGTCACGACCCGCCCCGGTGACTCAGGCGTACCCCGATGATCGTGGGAGCCTTGCCAGAAGCGTCGCGTCCAACCGGAAATACTCGCTACTTCACGCTGTAGATAGAGGAAGTCGACCTTGTAAATCAGGGAGCCGTAGCCGAATACCCAATGGCTATCAGCCAATTTTTGTTTGTCTTGGTGTACCGACTTCAAGCAAGGTCTCCCCCCAGATATAGATAGATTACTCTCGCTAATACTCAGCCAGTTTCTCGCCGATTTCCTCGGGTGTCACCGTGGGCGAAAAACGCGCCACCACCGAACCGTCTCTATCGACTAAAAACTTGGTGAAATTCCAGCCGATGTCCGGCTTGCCCTCATCGTCGGCGATAGATCCGGTCAGCAATTGATAGAGCTCACATGCACCATCACCGTTGACATCAATTTTTGAAAACATAGGGAAGTTAACGTCGTAGTTGGACATGGCAAATTCAAGAATTTCCGAGTCGGTACCGGGTTCCTGCGCACCAAACTGATTACACGGAAAGCCGAGCACAGTTAGCTCATCGTGTTCTTCATGCAGTGTACGCAGACCTGCGTACTGTGAAGTGAGGCCTCACTGGCTGGCGACATTAACCACCAGACAAACCTGGCCCTTGTATTGGTTGAACGATTGGGGCTCGCCAGTGATTGAGCTCATCTGAAGTTCGTGAAAATTCGTCATAGTCTTCTCCTAATCATCAAATGGATGTCATGTAAGCATAGCCTATTTCTGCTGCTGAGTGCTTTTTTATGCTCCGTTCTAATGGTCCCGGACTTTATCATTGACGAGTTCTGGCCCGCTGTTTTGGGACTTTCAGTGTTACGGGGGCGGTTGCCCATTGATTCACAGGGCCAATATGACGCGCAGAGATTCCGGCTATTC
>JBLHSI010000113.1:0-9677 GCA_047626655.1 Halioglobus sp. | reverse complement strand
CCCTCTTCGCGCAGCGCCTTACATGCTTGGGCACCGGAATAGTCGAACTCACAGGCCTGACCAATAATGATCGGGCCGGCGCCCAGGATTAAAATACTGCTAATGTCGGTTCTTTTTGGCATATAAAATCAGCTTTTCTCTGCGCGTGCTTGAATCAATTCAATGAAGTGGTCGAACAGCGTCGATGCCTCATGCGGACCGGGACTGGCTTCCGGGTGCCCCTGAAAACTAAAGGCTGCTTTGTCCGTTCTATGAATACCTTGCAGCGAGTCATCAAACAGTGATTTGTGGGTGACGCGCAAAGTATTGGGCAAACTGTCTTCATCGACTGCGAACCCGTGATTTTGGCTGGTAATCAGAACCGTTCCGTCTTCGAGATTTTGCACGGGGTGGTTAGCTCCGTGATGTCCAAATTTCATTTTCACCGTAGAAGCACCACTAGCCAAACCCAGCAACTGATGACCCAGGCAAATGCCAAATACCGGAATGTCGGTTTCCAGAATCGTCTTGATGGCCTCTATTGCGTAGGTACACGGCTCCGGATCTCCCGGTCCGTTTGATAAAAACACACCGTCGGGCTGTAAAGCCAACACTTCGCCGGCTGGTGTAGTCGCCGGCACAACCGTTAAACGGCACCCCCTATCGACCAGCATTCTCAAGATATTACGCTTGACGCCAAAGTCGTAGGCCACCACATGCCAGGGCAAATCCTGTTCTGGCTTTGCGGTGTGCCCAACCTCGTGCACCCAGGACCCTTCGTTCCAAGAATAAGCCTTATCGACCGTGACTTCTTTAGCCAAATCGAGGCCCTTCAATCCGGCAAAGGTACGCGCCTGGGCAAGCGCTGTTGCGGCATCGGCGTCAGGGCCAGCCATTACGCAGCCATGCTGAGCGCCTTTTTCACGCAAAATTCGGGTGAGCCGCCGGGTATCTATTTCAGCGATGCCAACCACACCCCTATCCACCAAGTAATCCTGCAGGCTCTGCTCACTGCGATAGTTACTGGCCATGAGAGGTAGGTCGCGAATAACAAGGCCTGCACACCAATTGCGAGTTGACTCCTCGTCTTCGGCATTAATACCTGTGTTGCCTATGTGGGGGTAGGTTAGGGTAACAATCTGCTGAGCATAGGAGGGATCGGTAAGAATTTCCTGATAGCCGCTCATGGCCGTATTAAAGACCACCTCACCAACTGAGGTCCCCATGGCGCCTATAGCCAGGCCTTCAAATACACTTCCATCTTCAAGGGCCAATATGGCTGGACTGGACAAATAAACCTCCGTTATTTCAGGGATTGGCGAACGTTTCGCGCGCTCAACAATAAGCGAGAAGGGCTCGCCCCTCTCGCTTATCTAAACAATTGCGTACTGATGATTCACAAGGCTACACAGGGCGAGGGGCATCAGCCGTGCTTGTGAATTCTGGGCGATGATTTTAGGGGATAGGCCGCTCGCTGTCCAGACAGCTGCCTGTGATAATGACCGAAGAAAACACGCTTGCGCATTATTTTCATCGAGCGACGGCAATACACAGCCCACGCCGACTAAAGCACTTGCTTTAAATTACCACTGCACTATCATAGTTCGCTGTTAATTAGACAAGGAAAAATGGACATGGCTTACAGTGAAGGCAAAATAGCCGTGATCACGGGCGCCGGCTCCGGCATCGGCAGAGCACTCGCCCAGCAGCTGAATCGCGAAGGCTGTCGTCTTCTATTGTGCGACATTAGTGAAGAGGGGCTGAACGAGACACTCAACTCACTGAGCGACAAATCGTTAGCCGCCCAGGGACGAACCCTGGACATTTCAGTTAAGGGCGATGTGCAGGCGTGGGCTAGTGACATTGCCGAGCAATTTGGCGCCATTGATATCTTAGTGAATAACGCAGGGGTAGCCACCGGAGCAACCGTTGAAGACAGCAAATATGAAGATATTGAGTGGTTGATGGGCATTAATTTCTGGGGAGTGGTGTATGGCACCAAAGAGTTCCTGCCGCTGCTGAGGAAATCGTCGCAGGGCCATTTGGTCAATATTTCATCAATTTTTGGCATGATGGGCGTGCCCACGCAATCGGCCTACAATGCCGCTAAATTCGCCGTGAGAGGTTACACCGAAGCACTGCGTCAAGAAATGGCCGGCAGTAATGTGCACGTCTGCTGCGTGCACCCGGGCGGCATAAAAACCAACATTGTTCGCAATGCGCGAATCACCGACCCCAATACCAGTCAAAAAGAACGTGAAGATGGCTTCGACAAAATGGCTCGCACCACACCTGAATCCGCAGCGGCACAGATCATAGGCGCGATAGAAAAACGTAAAAAACGCTTGTTGATCGGGCTCGATGCCAAGCTCATGTCGTTGATCATTAGACTCTTTCCAGCCAGCTATCCTCGTTTCGTACCTGGGTTTGGCAAAATCGGCAACAAAGAAAACGGATGAGTGCAGCGGCCAAATCGCCTATAGACAGTGAAGAGGCCACTGGCGGTACGCGCCAACGCCTATTACTGACGGCACTGCGCCTTTACGCACAAGAAGGACTGCACGCGGTATCCCTACGCCGTATTAGTGCCGCGGCAGGTTCCAAAAATTCCGCTGCAATGCACTATCATTTTTCCAACAAGCTTGGCGTCATCGAAGCGCTGGTAGAGATGATTGCTATGGGGGTCAACCGGAGCGCCAAAAATATCCGCCAGCGCTCTGCCAGTCGACCCTCATTAAGAGCCCGTTTTCGAGACACTTTGCGACCACTGGCGCAACTTCCGCTAGAACAACCGTGGGGGGCTGATGCCATTCGGTTTATGTCTCGGTTAATGACCGAGAACGACCCCAAAATTTCAGCCGCCGTCAACTCCGTGTACCAACCCTTCTGGCACCGCGTGGATCGCGACTTGCAGCCCCTGGTGCCAGAACTGCCCGACGAGATACGACAACTGCGGCTCATGTTTATGTCGGTCAACGTATTTCACGGTTTGGCAGAAGTCGCTTCACTGGCCCATACGCCACTGGGAGATTTAAGTCACTTCAGCGATGAAGCGCTGCTCGACCACCTGGTGGACTACCTTATTGGTGGTCTCGTGGCCCCGGCTCACAGCACCTAAATCGACAACTTTAATACGACAATACTCATTTAATATCACCAAGGACAATCACATGAGCAATGCAGCACCCGATCTACTATTTGACCTAACGCTGACAGATGATCAGCGCATGAGCCGCGAAACCATGCAGCGTTTTTCCGCCGCTGAACTTAGACCCCGATCGCGGGACAGTAACGATTCAAGGAGCACTCCCGAAGGCTTTTACCAACAAACCGTAGAGTTAGGGCTGTCTTTGATGCCCATTCCCGAGGCATTGGGCGGAGCTGGCATGGCGTCGTCTCATCTGTCCAATGTGCTGAATACTGAAGACTTATCCCACGGCGACCTCGCCATGGCGTTGGGCGCTATCAGCCCACTGGCTTTCGTCAATACGCTGCTGGATCAGGGCAGCGAGTTACAGCAGGAAAAATACTTACCCCGCTTCTGCGGTGAAGAATTCGTAGCAGCCACGACCGCCTTGACCGAGCCCAGGGCCACCTTTGAGCCCACCGAACTGAGCACTACAGCCACACGGACCGAATCTGGCTTTGTCCTCAATGGCGTGAAAGCGATGGTTCCGCTGGGTCTGGATGCACAACTAATACTGGTGATAGCCCGCTTAGACAGCGAAGAGAATGCAGCCTTTATCGTGGAGGGCACACCCGAGGGTATGACTCGTACGGTTGAATCAAATATGGGCTTGAATGCACTGCAGGTCGCCACAATACAGTTCGATGACGTGAAGCTAAACGCTGACACTTTGCTGGGTGAAAAAGCATTCGATCTACAGCGCTTCATCAACTTGTCACGGATTGGTATCTGCGCGCTAGCGGTGGGGACTTGCCAAGCCGTACTGGACTACGTGAAAGAATACTGTAACGAACGTATCGCTTTTGGCGAACCCATTACCAACCGGCAGTCGGTGGCCTTTATGATCGCCGACATCGCCATTGAGCTTGAGGCGATGAGGTTAATGACGTGGCGCGCAGCATCTCGCGCTGAGCAGGGTTTGGACTTTCACGAACAGGCCTATCTAGCCAAAGTATTTTGTGCCGAGCACGCCATGAAAATTGGTACTGACGGCGTACAACTATTAGGCGGCCACGGTTTCTGCTGCGAACACCCGGTGGAAATGTGGTATCGCAATTTGCGCGCCATCACACTGCTGGAAGGCGCTGCCTGCGTCTAGCTAATACGGCCAATAAAAGAATCGCCAATAGACAAATTTGAGGAAGACACATGATTAACCTAGAACTCTCCGCCAAAGACCAAGATACACACAACAATGTAATGCTCGTCGCAGAGCACATGATGCGTCCCTATTCGCGTAAGTATGATCGAGCAGAACACACTTACCCGCAGGAGCTCGAAGAAGCCTCCAAACTGATTTACGGAAACCCCCGGGCTTCGGCTGGCGGCGAAAAGCCGAGCGACCCTAACGCGGTGAGAAACGGCAGTAATTTGATGTCGGTGACCGCGGTGGAAGCGATGTGCTGGGGCGACGTGGGCCTGATGCTGGCGATGCCAGGACGCGGCTTGGGCAACGCTGCTATCAGCGCAGTAGGCACCCCGGAGCAAGTTAAAAAATACGGCAAATCCTACGCTGCCATGTGCATCACAGAGCCCAGTACTGGCTCAGATTCTGCCAACGTCAGCACAACGGCAGTAGCAGACGGGGACGAGTGGGTTATCAACGGCGAAAAGATCTATGTCACCGATGGCGAGCGCAGCGACACGCTAGTGGTTTGGGCAACACTAGACAGGTCACTTGGCAAAGCCGCCATTAAGTCGTTCATCGTTGAGAAAGGCACGCCGGGCTGCGAAGTTACGCGCCTGGAACACAAAATGGGTATCCGTGCTTCAGACACCGCAGCCATCACTTTCTCTGATTGCCGCATTCCTAAAGACAATATTCTGGGCACGGCAGAAGTCGCCAAAAATGCCGAGGAGCGCAAAAAAGCCTTTGGCGGCGTGATGCAAACATTCGACAACACGCGTCCACCCGTGGCATCCATGGCAATTGGCGTGAGCCGCGCAGCTCTGGACTTAACTAAGCAGTTGCTAGCCAAAGAAGGCGTTGAACTGGATTTCAACAAAAAACCTGGCAACGAAACAGCCATAAAAGCTGAGCTGTACAAAATGGAAGCGGAGTGGAACGCCGCTAGATTGTTAGTACAAAAAGCCGCATGGATGGCCGACAACAAGCAGCCAAATTCGATGGAAGCATCGATGTGTAAAGCGAAAGCCGGGCGCGTGGGAAACTACATCACGCTGCGTTGCGTGGAACTGACTCAGACCCTGGGTTACAGTGAGAACGAACTGCTGGAGAAGTTTGCTCGAGACTCGAAAATTCTCGACATTTTTGAAGGTACTCAGCAGATCCAGCAACTCATCGTCGCCAGGCGCGTACTGGGTAAATCCTCCAGCGAATTAAAATAACCACATCGGCACGGCCGAGGAACCGGGTTTGACTAAGCAGCTAAATAGGCGACAGTTTGCCGTTTTAATCGCATCGCTAATGGCTACCAGTATCGGCCAATCGCTGGTATTTGCGATATTGCCGCCACTGGGTCGCGAAGTGAATTTAGGCGAACTGCAGATCACCTCAATCATTGCCGTGTCGGCGTTGATATTTAGCATCGCCTCGCCTCGCTGGGGCCGTCTGAGCGATCGGGTTGGGCGCAAGCCGATCATTATCACGGGCCTACTGGGCTACACCGTCGGCACGGTGCTTTTCTCCAGCGTTTTTTTAGCGGGCCTAACTGGCGTTCTCGGGGGCCTTACTCTTTACTCAGCTCTATTGCTGGCGCGATGTTGTCAGTCGGTCATTATGGCCGCTACCAGCCCCTCTGCTGCTGCCTATACAGCCGACCACACCTCAGCAGCTCAGCGCACTGGCGCCATGGCCAAGCTGGGTACAGCGAATAGTATGGGCACTATTCTCGGGCCGGCGGTGAGTGGATTACTGGCAACCATCGGCCTACTGGCACCGTTGTACTTTGCAGGCATACTCACACTAGGCGCCGCTATTATTGTATGGCGCTTTCTGCCACCAACCCCACCTACTCAATTAGGGCCACGGAAAACTAAGGCCAAACTGCGCTACACCGACCCGCGCGTTGTGCGCTACCTGGCGAGTGCCATAGGGTTATTTGTGGGTTTTTCGGGTATCCAGCAAACCCTAGGCTTTCAATTGCAAGACAAGCTCGCGCTCACCGGTATAGAGACCGCTCAAATGACCGGAGCGGCACTTATGGTGTCGGCCATTTTTACGTTTATTATTCAGGTCACTGTCATGCAACGAGTCAAGCTCAAGGCGACTCAGTTTGTGCGCATAGGCCTGAGCTCAGCTTTGTTAGGTGCCGCCTTCGTGGCAAGCTTTGAGACTTTTACCATCCTCGCTATTGGTATGGGTTTTTTGGGAGCCGGCCTCGGTCTTTGTATGCCAGCCATCTCGGCCGGCGCTTCGCTGGCCGTAACCCCGGAAGAACAGGGCGCCGTGGCGGGCATGGTCAGCTCCTGCCCGGCTATTGGGTTTATCGTAGGGCCAATTAGTGCCGGTTTTTTGTATCAGATACACGGACCACTGGCCGCTGTTTTCAGCGCTACTGTTTTTTCCATCGTGTTGCTCTCTCTGGTTTTCATCGAGAGAAAACCGGCCGAGCAACAGCACCAATAACCCACCGCATTCAAACTGGCGATGACCCAGTATGCGTAGAGCTTTTCGGCCTAACAACGTGGCACTATTTCCTATCTGCAGTACACTCAATGTACTCATTATAAAAATAGGAATCGTTATCTTGCACGATTCTCCCAAGAGGAAAGTCAGATGAATGCACCTATCGCCGATCCGTATTCCCTGCCCATTGAAGAACTCGACCCCAGCGCCGCAGCCCTCTTTCAGCAGCAGCTGCACTGGGCTTATTTTGAGCGCCTGCGCAAGGAAGATCCAGTGCATTTCGTCAATAGCCCAGAGTTTGGTCCCTTTTGGTCCATCACAAAATTCAAAGACATCATGTTTGTAGATTCGCATCACAATGAATTTTCTTCGGAGCCGGTCATTGTAATCGGCGACCCCGAAGGCAATTTTATCCCGCCACAATTTATTGCTATGGATCAGCCCAAGCACGATGTGCAGCGCGCTGCGGTGACACCCGCTGTTGCTCCGGGACAGCTGAGTAAGTGGGAGGACCTAATTCGGGTGCGTATTCAGGAAGTGCTCGATGGCTTACCCCTGGGGGTTCCCTTCAACTGGGTTGAGGATGTTTCCATTGAGTTGACGGGCCGCATGCTGGCGACTTTATTTGGTATTCCCCAGGAAGACCGCCGCAAGTTAACCGAGTGGTCCGATGTTGCTACAGCAACCCCCGCTGTCGGCACCACTGGAGTGTCACAAGAAGTACGCGAGGAGGCTTTGCGTGAATGTCTGGCCTACTTCACCGACGTGTGGAATCAGCGGGTAAACGAGCCGCCATCAATGGATTTTATTTCACTGCTGGCGCACAGTCCAGACACGCGCGGTATGGATCCACTGGAGTATTTGGGCAACCTGATATTACTCATTGTCGGTGGCAACGACACAACGCGTAATTCAATGAGTGGCAGTGTCTACGCTCTCAATAAGTTTCCCGAGCAATTTAAAAAACTCAAAGCCGACCACTCACTCATTACCAACATGGTATCGGAAACCATTCGCTGGCAAACGCCGCTTAGTCATATGAGGCGCATCGCCACACAAGATGTTGAACTGGGTGGTAAAACCATCAAAAAAGGTGACAAGGTGGTGATGTGGTATGTGTCGGGAAATCGCGACGAAGAGGTCATCAGCAATCCCAACGACTTTATTATCGACCGAAAAAGGGCTAGGCATCACTTGTCGTTCGGTTTCGGTATTCACCGCTGTATGGGCAATCGTCTGGGCGAAATGCAATTGCGAATACTGTGGGAAGAATTACTCGCGCGATTTTCTCATGTTGAAGTACTCAGCGAACCGGGGCGGGTTGAGTCCAATTTCGTGATGGGCTACACCGATTTACAAGTCAGACTGCATGCTTGATATTCAGGCGCGCAGCCTAATCAAAGCAGTGAAATCAACAACATACCCGAGTCGACCCCGGGCTCGAACCAGGCCTCAGTCGACAAGCCATTTGTGTCGCTGCGCTGTGTATGAATAAGCTACCAGCACGCACGAAGTTCGCCTATGGGATGGGCCAGTTGGCAGAGCGGCTTAAGAACCAGGGTTTTGAGACCTTTCTGTTTTTCTACTTCACGCAGGTGCAGGGACTATCAGGCACGCTTGCGGGTACCGCAATTCTGATCGCGCTGATTTTTGACGCGGTCACCGACCCCCTGGTGGGCTCCCTATCAGACAACTGGAAGGGCGGGCGCGGACGTCGTCATCCCTTTATGCTCGCGGCTGCCATCCCCATGGGTATTTTCTTTATCATTCTGTTCAGCCCACCGAGCTCATTCGGACAAACTGGGTTATTCCTATGGTTAACCCTGGGCTCGATTGCCGTGCGAACCGCAATGACTGTTTATCATGTGCCGTACATGGCGCTGGGTGCTGAGCTATCGGATGATTATTATGAACGGACCTCTATCGTCACCTGGCGGACCCTAATAAGTTTCACATTGAGCTCTGCCTTTATTCTGATTTCCTATATCGCGTTCTTTCCCGAGAGTGCTGAGTTTGAAAACGGCATGCTAAACCCCGAAGGCTACCCTCGCTACGCCGCGTTCGCCGCACTGCTCATGATGGCTGCCATTTTTTGCGCGGCGCTTGGCACCCCCGTGCCCCTCGATAGGCATACGACGTCAGCAAAAGCTCCGAGACCCTTCTCTGCTCGGCGACTCGCCTTGGAACTTTCTGCGGCGTGGAACAATCAGTCGTTTCGCTCACTGTTTCTGGGCTTCACCGCTTACGGTGCTCTTCTGGGCCTACTACTCACACTTACTACTCACATGAATGTGTTTTTTTGGGGCTTCAACACAGAGCAGATTCCCTGGCTACTGGCCGCCGTTATCGTGGGATTCGCACTAGGCCCACCATTGACAGGCCCCTTGCATAAGCGCTTCGATAAAATGCCGACGCTACTGGCCGGCTGTGTGGCTGCTACAATCACCGGCAACCTGCCGATTGTGCTAAAGCTCTTAGGACTACTGCCCCCCAACGGCTCCAGCGAATTACTGCTAGTCGTTGCTTTTTTTCTTCTGCTCACCATGACGCTTTCGGCAGTAAACATCGTTTCGGTGGGGTCGATGATGGCGGATGTCGCAGAGGAGCACTCGCTTAACGCGGGGGAAAGCAAACAGGGAATTATCTTTAGCGCGCTATCTTTTTCGGGTAAGTTGAGCAGCGGTTTCGGTCACTTCTTCGCGGGTGTCGGGCTGGATTTAATCGCCTTCCCCTTACACCTAGAGCCCAGTGAGGTTACCGCAGAATCTGTTCACCGGCTGGGCCTGCTAAACGTTTTCACTATTACGCTTGTCGCCTTGGCGCTGTGGGCTTTCCGCAGCTATACCATTACTCGACAAAGCCAACGTGATACGCAACAAGCACTCGCGGACGCGCAGTTGACGCCCTCTGATTAAAATCGCT
>JBLHSI010000112.1:0-9905 GCA_047626655.1 Halioglobus sp. | reverse complement strand
GTGATGCGGTTGAATCAACAATGTAGGCAAGCTCCTCGTGACTAATATTGTTTTTGTCCGCTAGGGGCCTAACGGTTGTGCCTACTAACACCGTACTAACCGATCCGCCTTGAAAGAACACTACGCCGAGTGACCAGGCCACCATCTTCGCTGATCTCGGACCACGCACAAAATGTACCGTCATAAACTCCGCAAATGCCTGTGCAGCTCCAGTTCTGGACCAAATACCCATTAGCCCTCCCAGCAGCCACAGATACAACATGAGCACGCCGGCCGCGCTTTCGGTGGCGAGATTGGGGAGCAAAATGTCATCGGTGATATCAAATTTTCCCAGCATGAAGCCGCCGGCAACAATTCCGCCTAGTAGTGCGCTGAGCGGTTCTTTGGTCATGAGGCAAAGCGCCACCGCTACTAGTGCAGGGAGCAGTGACCAGGGGCCAAAGTGAAACGTGGCCGAGAGCGATGAATAGCTGCGCTGCTGTGCGCCGTCTACCTCTACATCCTCATAGACCCATTGTTGCCTCAGCTCGGGTTTGCCTCGCACCTGATCCAGCGAGGATTGTTGCAGCGGTGATTCAGCATAAGGCACAACGTTATGTATGAGTGTTTCCTGACTTTTATAACGATAGGCGAGCCGCCCGTCTTCGGTGGTGTAAGTTTGGTACGTGGCTTTAGATTCACGCCATTGGGGGTCTACCGTGCTCTGCACATACAATCCGGCCAGCAAGCTTAGCACTATCACCCAGAAAGCCGGTTTAAGCAGTGGCCTGAGATAGGGTGCATTGGCAAATTGAATGCGAGGCGATGACACCGCACCCGATGCCGATTCCTCGATGCCGGCTAGGGTTTCCTCACCATTTTCGTCGATCTTATTATTCATTGCACGGTCCAGTGACTGGCAGTGACTAGATTATAGTCACATTCTTTGGTGACGAGGTGCAATTACTAGCCGTGTTAACTTAATATTTGCTTTTATTCGCGGGACTCCCTTGTTTGGCCGCAGTTAACTCAGGCAACTAGTCACTCCTCCACTGATCGCCAATGATGGGGTCGTCTTCTTCTACTAAGGGCTTTTGGTCCGCGCTGTGTTGCCATGAATATCGCTTGCCCTGTGTTTTCTTGTCCCAGTGGCGAAATAGGTAGGCTAGTAAGCCACCGGCCAATGCTCCAAACAGATGAGATTCAAACGATATCCCGGGATCGCTGGGAAAAATGCTGAGTATCATGCCGCCGTACATATAGAACGCTATCAGCAGCAGTGCCGCCGAGCGTCGATCGCGACGAAGGATACCGCCGACAAATAGATAGAAAAACAGGCCATGGGTGAGCCCGCTGGCACCAACGTGAAAGCTATCACGAGCGAATAGCCAAACCAAGGCGCCCGACATTAGCCATATCCCGGCAGTTGCCCACCAGCGGGATTTAGGATACCCGTACACGACTAGAGTACCCAAAATAAGCGTCGGCAGGCTGTTGCCTAGGAGGTGCTCCCAGGAACCATGAATGAGTGGCCCGGTGACAATACCCATCAAGCCCTGCACATGCCTTGGCAATATGCCAAAGTGATACAGGTCGACGGCCGATAAAAATTCAAACAGCTTTATACACCAAAGAACAGTGATAAAGCTGCTAGCGATAACGATGCTATTGCGCAGGTGAGGAGACGATGCCATACAATAATAGGTGGGGGCAGTGTGGCTATTTTAAAGAGAGCCTTGGAAATCTACTCTAGGGTGGGAAGCCGTCGTGCCTATTGCAATCTGTGGTGTGTTCGAACCAGGGGAGCCGTTCGGACCAAAAAATATGATCCTGGGGATGCAGGGTTGGTGGGTGAGACAAGGAACCCACCGGTACAATCAGCGTTTTGCCGCTCTGGGGCATAAAGGGCAGTCCCGATCCGCAGGTGGCGCAAAATACTTTGGTGAAACTTCGCCCTGGAATATCGTAGCGTTTGAGCTGATCGACACCGCTCAGCCATTGAATGTTTTCCGGCTTGGTAAACGCGTTGGAAGCGTGTGCCGACCCTGTCACCTTTTGGCACTGTTGACAGTGGCAGAGGTGAAACTGAGTGAACTCGTCCTTGACCTCGAAGGTCACGGCGCCGCATAGGCAGCTGCCCGGTAGGGTATCGATCATACGTTTCTCCTATTGGTGTGAGCGTAAATGATTTTCCGGACGCGACGGTTCACCCCGTCTTATAATAGCGCTCATTTGTATAAAACAACGAGACCACTATGTTACCGCAGAAGGGAATTTACCAGCACTTTAAGGGCGAGAAGTACCTGCTTTTGGAACATGCCAAACACAGTGAAACCAGGGAGGACATGGTCGTATATCAGGCGCTCTATGGTGAGCGTGGTATTTGGGTAAGGCCTCTGGCCATGTTTGATGAAGTTATTGAGCGCGATGGTAAGCGCATACACCGCTTTAACTTTATCGGAGAAAAATCCTGAAAAGTGAACTAATATTGAAGCACGTCTTTATGAATCGAATCGGTGAGAATTGTGAAAGTATATCTTTCAGCTCTATTGTTAATCTCATTTTTTGGGCTACCCGAAATCGCTGCAGCCGGCGAGCTAGCTCTAGCTGATCTGATTAAGCCAATAGCCATACAGCAGGTGAAAATATCGCCTGATGGCGACAAGCTGGCAGTGGTGACAATTCGAGATGGGAAAAGGGTACTGGCGTTAATGACTTTGGAGCCGCTCAAGACCACTTTTGTATTACATTTTGAGTTCAAGCAGGAGGTGGGGAACTTTTATTGGGTGAACAATGAGCGTGTTGTTACTACGGTCTGGGAGCGCAGGGGCTGGATGGATAGTCCAGTGCGGGTCAATTATCTATATGCCATTGACTACGATGGTCGAAAGAGCAAGACAGTTTTTGGCTACCAGAAGGGAGACTCTGTGGGTAAAAATTCTCGGGTAAATAAGCAAAAATCCCATACTGCACATGCCGATGTCATTAGTACCCTACCGAAAGACGATAAACACATCTTAATTACGACTTATCCATGGCAGATTCGTGGAAACTATTGGCGCTTCACAGGGGAAAGCTTTGGCGAGGTATTAAAACTCAATGTCTATAATGGGCGCACCAAAAAACTCATGTCTGTTCCAGGGCGTGGAGGTCGTGCTTATGCCGATGACGACGGTATCGTGCATTTTGCCGACGGTGTAAACGGTGATGGAATAGCAGAATTTTATGAGCGTAAGAACGACGAATGGTTGCGCGTGGGAGACGTTAACAAAGATTATTATGCGAGGCCTGTGGGCTACAGTGAAGACGGTAAGACCGCGTTTATAAGTGTCTCTAGCAGTAGTGATCGGAACGCGCTTATTAGCCGTGATCTAGCAACAGGCATGGAAACCGAGAGATATTCTCATCCCAGGGTCAGTATTAGTGACGTAACAAATTACCCTGGTACGTCAAATCCGATGGTAGTTCATACGGAGGACGGCAAGCCGGGAGCACATTTTCTAGACGAGAGTCACAAAGTAACGCGCTACTTACGAGGAATTCACAAGGCGTTTGAGGGCTATAGAGTGCGTATCGAGAGCGCGACTGCCGATGGGAAACTAGGCATCGTGGCCGTTGATGGAGACAACATACCCACCGATTACTTTTTGGTGAATTTCGAGAGCAAGGCGGCAGAAATGCTAATGTCGTCGGCCAATTGGCTGGAACCATCGGCTATGGCGAATACAGAAGTGTTCGAAATGACAGCACGCGATGGCTTGCTGATGCAGGGGTATCTCACGTTTCCAAAAACGGGCAGGGAGAATTTGCCCATGGTTGTGCGACCGCACGGTGGCCCGTCATCTCGTGATTATTGGGAATACGATAGCGAATCCCAAATTCTAGCGAACGAAGGCTTTCTCGTTCTGTCAGTTAACTTTCGAGGTTCCACAGGCTATGGCGAATCTTTTTCGGTGCGCTCAGATGGAAATTGGGGAAGTCTTGTTCAGAATGATATCGCAGATGCCACACGCTGGGCTGTCGAAAAGGGTTACGCCACTGCTGACAAAATATGTATCTATGGCACAAGTTTTGGGGCTTATTCTGCGCTTATGGGGGTTATCCGCGAGCCTGAGTTATACCAATGTGCGGCGGGCTTTGCTGGGGTCTATGATCTCGAAATGATGTACCATAAAGGAGACATTCCGAGGCGGCGAGCGGGGGTGTCCTATCTGAAAGAGGTGTTGGGTACCGATAATCAAATACTGCAAAAATTCTCACCCGTACACAGCGCCGACAAGGTCAAAGTGCCGGTGTTTATTGCCCATGGCGGTGAAGACAAACGAGCTCCGATAGAGCATGCGTATGCTTTAGAACAGGCGCTGCGGGATGCCAATGTTAGTGTGGAAACTCAGTATTACGAAAAAGGCGGCCACGGCTACTCCACACAAGAGGCAAACATGGAGCTATATACAGGTCTGCTCACCTTCCTGAATAAACATATTGGCGAAAAATAACTGTAAAAGCACCGTTTTTAGGCTCTAGCGGTGGCAGCCAACTTACCCTAGAATGCCGCCTTTTTCACGGAGGGCTTACGCCATGCCAGTACGAACGGTTATAAGAATCTGGCCCTTGTTTATGGGTCTCTGCCTAATTGGCTTGGCAGTAGGCGTGCAGGGCAGTTTGCTGGGCTATAGGGCCGAGTTAGAGGGCTTCCCCGACAACCTGATTGGTCTGTTAATGTCCTGCTACTTCGCCGGTTTTTTAGCAGGTTCGCTGCTGGCGCCTGGCTTGATTCAGCGCGTGGGACACATACGAATCTTTGCTGCGCTCTCTGCCGTGGCCTCGGTGACCATTTTAGTGCATGCGCTTTACGTAGATCCCTGGACATGGGCGTTTATGCGCTTGCTCACCGGTTTTGCGTTTTCGTGTATCTATGTCGTGTCCGAGAGTTGGCTTAATCAGGCATCAAGCAATGAGACGCGCGGTCAAATTCTTGCGATCTATATGACGATCATGTTGATGGGTGTCTGCATCGGTCAGTTTATGTTGAACCTGGCCGACCCGGCAGGGTTTCAATTGTTCATTTTGATCTCTGTGATGGTGAGTGTGGCAGCTGTGCCTATTTTGTTGACCACGCTAACCACCCCGCCCATAGAAGCACATGAACGAGTGAGTATTGCCCATTTGTGGCGCCGTGCCCCCATGGGAGTTATGGGTATTGTGTTGTCGCAGTGGTGTGCCAGCGTAGTGTTTGGTATGGGTGCAGTCTATGCCGCGAAACTGGGTATGAGTGTGGCTGAGGTGGCCTACTTCATGGGCGCGATTATGGGCGGCGGTATGATCTTGCAGTGGCCTCTGGGTAGGCTGTCAGACGCGATAGACAGGCGGTGGGTCATGGGTTTTTGCGCTGCTATTGCTGCTGTGGCGGCCGTTTTTGCCAGTACAGAAGTGGCCGCTTCCATCCGGCTGTATTGGTTGGCTTTCGTATGCGGTGGATTCACTCTCTCCTTATACCCGCTGGTGGTGGCGTTAACCAATGACCACTTGCGGCCCAGCGAAATCGTACCGGCCAGTGGCACCATTATTCTCATCGGTGGATTGGCATCTATCACGGGGCCTATCTCTGTCGCTTATTGGCATCAGGCCTTTGGCCCTCAGAGCTTCTTCCTGTCGTTAGCCGGGGCGCTTGTGCTGATGTCGGTGATTAGTATTTACCGTGTACTGCGTATTCCTGCATTGCCCGCCGAATACAAAACACAATCTACCCTGCAGGCCGCCACGAACCCAGTGGGTACTGTGTTGCATGCTGAGGACGAGAGCGGTGGCTAGAGTTCTTTGATCTCACCGACACGTTAGCGGCTATGGGTTTGCTCTACGCGCGTGTCGGCGAATAAAGAAACCGCTGGATAGGAATCCTACTATGGCAAACGCTGCCAGCGCCGCAAAAACTTTTTGGTGCCCGACAATGCTGGCATTGTTGTCTAACAACCAACCCATGGCCGGCGCTACAAAGATATCCGGCGTAAAGCCGATTACCGAGATCACACCTATCGCTGTGCCCGTTGCCGCGATGGGAATATTTGACTCGGCCACCAGTGTGAAATAAATCGCATGCAAGGCATAGACAGCAAAGCTGGTAATGACGATGTTAGCCACCAGCACCCAATATAATCCGGGTTCGGGTGTGATGAAAGTGAACACACTATAGCCAATAATTAGTACGCCGAATGAGACGATAACGATTTTCGATGGCCTGTAGCGGTCGGCCAGCAGTCCGGCCAATATCGCTGCAATCGGACGAATCCAGCTGCTCAGTCCGCCAATAGTGGCGCCTTCAATTTCACTTAGCCCATAACCTTGCACAGCGTAAAGAACGTAGTTATCAACACCCTTATAGGCCACGTAGGCGCTCACTACGATGAGCATCTGTGGCCAAATGAGCGAGTTGCTAAATACCTTGCGTAGTCCATGCCGCAAAATAAACATTGATTGCCCTGATTTCTCGACACCTGATTTGGCTGGAATAAATAGGGCGACAAAAATACCGGCGATTAGGGTCGCGCCCACATACAGGTAAATGATGTGTTTCATGGCCTGTCGCCGTTCGCCAGAGACTAGGTTGTCTAGCTCGCTCGGTAGTGTGAACGACAATATAGCGATAGCAACAGAGACCAATATCGCCGCAAACAGTCCTCGTCCCGCTTCCAAAAACCCAAAGGCTTTGCCTTGCTGCTGGGCGCCACCCCATTCACGGGTGGCTTTAATGAGCGCGCTCCAGAACAGTAATATTGTTGAACAACCCCAAAAGGCATACAGGTAATACAAACCTTGCAAGTCGGGTATTTGCGCAAAATAAAGACCGCCCAACCCTGTGGCGAACAGGGCAACAATGAGTAAGTTCCTCGCTTCGAAGCGGTCGGCCAGCGGGCCGCCTAGAAAATACGACAGCATGGCAACAATACCGTAGGTAGCCTGTACTTGGCCTATTTGAGTGTTACTGATTTGAAAAACTTCCAGCACAGTAGGGCGAAAAAAACGCACCACGTGAAAAGGCAGTGAGAAAATCGCTTCACCTGCCATGATGAGAGAGACAATACCCATCACACGATACAGGCGCGTCGATAAGTTTTCAGTCATTGTGTGGCTTACATGCGAACAGCTTTTTGTTCCCCCATGCCAATAAAGTCATCAAATAAAACCTGCTTTGCGTCAATCCCGACTATGTGACCGGTGAGTGCTCCGGTGGGTCCATGGTAATCGACCAGCGACAGGCCTGCGATTTTTACTTTTACCGGGACGTCTGCCAGCGGCGTGAAACGCAAATTTACCACATCGTGCCGGTCTTTGATTAGCCAGGTGTTATTAACGCCCTGCGGTCGCGAAATTTTAACAGGTGGCAGGGGATGCATTTTACCGCTGTGCCACAGGCAGTTTTCGTTGTACTTGTCGGGATCCTGAATTTGATTGTCAGTGAGATTAAAGCCCTGCAATATTCCCTGGGGAGAGTAACCTAGCGCTGTTACCCAGTCGTAGTTCATTAAGGTGGGGTAAAAACCTTTGTGATCATCGATAATCACGCAACCCTGATTTTCCTCTACCGGTGTGGTCTGGCCCCTGAAGCTAATAGTGCCCGTCGCCCTCATCAGTGTTTTGTGTGAGTATAAGGGGCGATTTTTAGCAAAAGGTTGCACAATAACGATAGGTTCTGTGACTGCTTGTGCGACCAACTTACCTGCCAGGGGTGGTAATCCTGGCATGTTTTGTGCGTTAAAACTGAGCTCAAACGTTTGGCCATCCAGGTCGTTCTCTATCTCGATGGTGAGGTTTTTGTGTCGATAATAGCTGCGAGTATCGAATAAGCCGTTGGCTACATTGAGCTTCCAGAACGGGGCTTTGTGCTCGTAGCGATACATCTGTGCTTCTGCACGGTTGAAAGCCATGATAATTGCTGTACCCACTGTTTTGGTGTTGTAGACCGCCACGCACATAAACCAATCGTCGTTAACAAACTGAAAAGCCTGCCATTCTTTTAAGCGGAAATTTTGGATAATGCGGGGAGCGAAAAATCCCAGGGGTTTATTGGTGTCCCGCAGATTCACATTTTGTATCGCGCCGTTATAGGTCCCCATATTGCAGCGCCCGTTGGTGACCGCCGAATAAGGGGGAGGGCTTACGATTCTAGAGTAAGGCATAACGTTCCTTTTGTATGGCGTGGGCCAAGCAACAACTAACGCCCGGTTGCCAGAGATGTGAATGGTAGCTAACTCTGTCTGAATAATCGAATATGCGGAGCAACATAGGTGAGCCGAAAGTCGGGGAATCGTCTACTATGACAATGGCCAACTTTAAAAGGATACTCAATGTCGCCGTTCAAATTGCTAAGAATGAGTCATTTTCGATGGCTGGTGGTGAGTTTTTTATGCCTAGTGAGTGTTGCTGTTGGTGCTCAAAAGACCGCCAAACCTGTCTTGCATGGCAAGCATTGGGTGGCGATTACCGGCAAGCCACTGGCAGCTACCGCCGGAGCTATCACCTTTTCTCGCGGTGGTAACGCGGTTGATGCGGCCTGCGCCATGCTCGCAGCAACATCAACCATGTGGGATACCTTGGGGTGGGGCGGTGAAACACAGGCGCTTATTTATAATCCGCATACGGGTGAGGTAAAAGGGATCAACGCTCTCGGTGTGGCACCCACGGGAGCCACCGCAGATTTTTTCCTGCAACAGGGTATGGCGTATCCTCCCGAGTACGGCCCCTTGGCCGCTGTAACCCCTGGCACACCCGGAGGCCTAATGGTCATGCTTGCGGAGTACGGTAAACTGAGTCTGGCCGAGGTTCTCGGCCCGGCGATGCAAATGGCTGCTGGCTACCCGATAGAAGCCTCACAGGCAGATAATATGGAACGACGCCGCGACGTTATTTCGCAATGGCCCTATTCACAGGCGGTATTCCTTCCTCACTTTGATGAAGCAAAGCCCGAGCAAAGAGGGGCCCCGGTGGCAGGTGAGCAGTTTAAGCAAACGGATTTATTAGTGACGTTAGAAAAGCTGGTCGCCACCGAAGCGCAGGCATTGAAAGAGGGTAAAACACGAAAACAAGCGATATACGCCGCCTATGATCGCTTTTATCGCGGCGATATTGCCAGAGAAATAGTGCGTAGCAGCGCCGAATACGGCGGTCTTATCACGATGGAAGATCTCGCTACCTGGCAAGTGTATATCGAGGAGCCGGTGACCACTAACTACAAAGGCATAGATGTCTATAAGCTGACTACCTGGGTGCAGGGGCCAGCACTACTGCAGGCGCTCAATATTCTCGAGACAATTGATTTGCAGTCGATGGGATATAACAGCGTCCGTTATATCAATACACTGTATCAGGCGATGAGTCTGGCGTTCGCCGACAGAGACTTCTACTACGGCGACCCCTACGTGGCACCCGCAGAGCCCATCGCCGGTCTGCTGTCGAAGGAGTATGCGCTGCAGCGAAAAAAATTGATCGAGCCGAAGCGGAGTAACGGAACAATACGCCCGGGAGATCCCTATCCGTTTCAGGGACAAGTCAACCCGTTCGCAACATTGCTGGAGAACTGGAGTGCCATTCCACCCAAAGCTGAGGCCGACGGTGCAGAGGGCTTTCAGCAAGCGGGGCTGCAATCTTCCGATGACAGCTTTATTGCCGGCACTACATCCATTCAGGCTGCCGATGAGGAGGGTTGGGTAGTTTCTATTACGCCCAGCGGCGGCTGGATTCCAGCGTTTATTGCCGGCAACACCGGTATTGGCCTGAGCCAGCGCATGCAGAGTTTTGTTCTCAATCAGGCGATGAACCCGTTTAATGTGGTGCAGCCAGGACAGCGCCCCCGCGCCACGCTGACACCTTCAATTGCGCTCAAGGATGGCAAGCCGTTTATGGCCTTTTCGGTTCAAGGTGGTGACTCACAG
>JBLHSI010000111.1:0-10039 GCA_047626655.1 Halioglobus sp. | reverse complement strand
AGGGCATTGACTAGCCGCCCGTTTGCCAATTCGCTGAGGCCCTTTGCCGCCAATATCGTGGCATGCGAGGATGCGGAGAGATTAGAGCCCCGGAGTTCCATCAAGGCCTCGTGCTCCGACAGCCCCAGATAGACTTTGGCCAGAATAGGCATCACTTTTTCTGAAGCTTGCGGCGCTGATAGGGCCAGCATCAATTCTTTGCGCGCGGCGAGTAATTCACCCTTATCAAAATAACTTCCACCCAGTAGAAAACGTGCTTCGGTATTTTCACCGTCGGTGCGCAATGCGTTTTTAAGCTCGATTTCAGCCTCTGCCACCTCCCCCTGATTGAGGTAGTCTCGAGCTGACTGCACATAAGCCTGGCTCGATTGACCAGCATCACAGGCTGATAAGATGAGCGTAAATGCTATAACGAATAGTTTTTTGTTCATTGAAGTTCTAACCCTGCCAGGATTGAAGAGCTGCTTTAAACGAAGGTGTCACCCCAGCCAAGCAAATATGGCGACGATCATAACATCACTGCGGACCTGGAACTACGCACAGCCGCCGCTGCGCTGCCACATATTTGCACAGAGCAAAAAAAAACCACGATGTTTAAATCGTGGTTTTTTCTTTCGCTGGCTGACCTTACAAGTCTTTTTACCAGCGCCTAGGGAGTTAGGTTATGCAGACTTAAGCGCGCTTCCGACGCGCTACACCAAAGCCCAATATGCCTAAACCGATAAGTAACAGCGTGCCCGGTACTGGGATTGAGTTGCCTTTCAGGTCAGCGGTTCCGTTACCATAGGGGGCCGCGGAACTACCATTCAAGAAATTCGCACTAGCAGAGTAAACAAGGTCACTGCCATCAGGTTGGCCATTGGTATCTAAGGACTGTGCCGCTAATCCGTCTACCAGTACGTCACCCGTAGCTAGCACATTCAACAAGATGCTTACAAAGCCTTTCAAGAACCCATTCGAGCCATCAGCGGTAAAGGCGATTTGCTCAACAGCCAAGCTCAACCAAAGAACACCGTCTTGTGCGGCTGCTACAGATATTGCGCCAGGATTAAAATCAGCGGTGTTGTCTACGTAAATGTCGACCGTACCACCCACCAGCAAAGCACCTCCACCTGCAACTTCAATGCCGTTGAACACATAAGTCAGTTCGCAACCGGGGCAAAAAGACGCAGCATCACCACCTGTAACGCTGGATGTGTTGATCCCCAGTCCATTCATGAACCCAAACTCACCTACACCTTGCAAAGTTGTGCCGTCGGGCAGAACGCCACTAGGGATCAACGCGTTAGTTGGATTCACCGTACCTGCATTAGCGTTGCTTACATACCACTGAGTAAAAGCGGTGTCAGCATCAAAATCACTGTTAGATGGAGGACCGGCGAAAACATAATCAGGATCGAAAATAACGCCGCCTACGTTGACTGCAGAGGCGATGTTGCTCGCCATTGCGAGTGTCGCTATTGCGGTGAGTTTTAGTAATGTATTCATTCTGAGCTCCATTATCGTGGATATTTCACCAGACGTTTCTGCAAATAATATATTCCTATCCAGACTAATGCAGGAATGATGCCAACTTGCCAAATAATCATTAAGTGATTGATTTAAATGGGATATATTTATACCTCTCAGAACCCTTCGCTATTGAAAAAGCGCGTTGTGTAAAATATTCTGACACATCTTTACGGCTCTAGGGTCTTATCGGCGTCTAAGGGGCTGTATCTGCCAGGGGCAATCAGTCCCAAAGGGTCTAGCACTGACTTGATGTCTGAAATAAGCTGCCAGTTATTCCCCAGATTTACCCCCATAGAGGCCATAGCGTCTACATTTAGGCGGTAGGGCACAAAGCCCTCCTTCATACCCGCATCAACTAGCGCCGCATAGCACGCTTTAGCCTGAGTTCCCCTCAATTCATTTTCACCGTCATATAAAAGAGGGATAGTGCAATCGAAACAGCGGTCAGACAAGCTGGTGAGCGTTATCAATGGCTCAATGCCGTAGCGCGGACAAATGTCGCCCACTATAATGACAAATTTCCTGACCTGATCGCTCGTCATAGGTACCAGCGGCGCATACCAAATCAAACCGCAGTTATCTCGTGCTGGGTTCAGTTCGCCCACCACTCTCTCTGGGCCGCCGGAACGCCAATAGGCCAGGGGCAAAGCCATCTCATTGGGAATGCCTTTCAGAATATCCAAGGTGTTGCGCAGGGTACGAATCACAACCTGCAGTCGGACTCTAGCGCCCTGGGGAGTAAACTTTAGCAAACCGACGAGTAATGCGATGCGCCTGTCGTTGACGAAGATAAATCTAGCCACGTGAGGTTTTAGCTTTTTCTTGAGCAGAGCCTTGGCGGCTTTGATGATTTTAGGGTGTCCGTAAAGCGCCCCAGTACCTGTCCATGGTGAAATACCATTTTTGCGCGATAGACTATCGACTTGATCATCGCTCAAAATGTCACCTTCGGCCACTGAGGTCTCGGGGTAGCTCTCCACCATAGACAACATGCGCCGGTTGTTGAGCAAATTTATGGAGCCCAAGTTAGCTCCCAGTTCAGCATTACACTGCTGGACACAGCTCACCAATTGTTCCAGGTCTGCGTCATTTTTCGCGGCAAAGAAAAACGCTTCTACCGCGACCGGCCTCCTAGCCAAAATGAGACTGACCTCCGTCACAACACCAAAACTACCCTGACTGAACAAGCCATCTAAATACGGGCCAATGCCCCATTTAAAAGCGCGATCGACCTGAACGCCACCCAGGGTACTGAGCGGTGATTGATACAACGAGCCATCAGCTAATACCGCACGTAAACTGGTCAGAGCCAAGAAATGATCTGCTATCGGCGTAATGCCGTAACCTCGCTCCAGAGCATTGCCCAACAAACTACAACTAGGCCCGGCTCCTGTCACCGGCACTAGGAACTCGTGGCCACCCGCATCGAGGTAATCGCGCAACTGCCCCTGTGTCACTCCCGGCTCCACAGTCACGACACCCGACAGCGGGTCAAAATCCAGCACGCGGTTCATGGCAGACAAATCCATGATTACGCAACCATCGCTGACCGGGTTTGAACTACCATACCCCCAGTTTTTGCCGGTACTAACGGGGTAGATTGGAACCCGACATTCCCGGGCAACATTGACACAGGAAATAACCTCGCTCTGGCTATTAATAAGAAGAGCCGCGGGAATTGTTTTGGCGGTAGCAATCGTATTGGGGCCATAAAGTTGACCGGCGGCGGCGCCGATAACGACTCGACTGTCGCCTAAGATGACTTGCCATTGATTTATGGCAGATTGAAGACCCTCAATGGCCATCATTGATTCTCCTGATTAAGCGTCCCAGACGCTGGGCCGTTGAAAAATTTACCGGCTGGAGTGGCAAACTTTAGGTGCACAACTTTAAGCCCGGCGCTAACAGGCGGTCAAGTTTAACTCAGATGGGTCAATAAGTGGGTAGTGGCAACACGATGACCGCGTTTTACCCTGCCGCTTGCATCTTACCCGAAGAGATATCCCTAACAAATTTGTTAGAGATAGCATGGCAAAGTTGCTGTAACTCGGGCGGTATACTGGCCACAGCGTCGCCACTTTTTATGAAGTAAGGTGCACGTATACCATGGTAATCGACATCTTCACCCACGCGTTTGACGATCACGCCTGATCGCCTCAGCAGTCTAGGGAGAAAGGGCTCCATCATGGCAAAGACCTCGGTTCGCCCAATAAGCTCACTCACTGCAAAGGCAGAGATAAAGGCTGCTATGGCAATAAGCGAGAAGCTTCGCACCTCACGCGTAGTGCAGTCCATTGAAGTGAAGTCACCAAAGCGAGATGCGTGCTCCCCTGCACGACGTCTGAATGCGCCATCTACGGCCAGCCGAGAAAACTCGCACATAGATGCCCTGTTAACCGCATGTTGGTCAAACAGATTAGAATCTAGACTATTGTGGCAAAATTGCTCCATAGGCATCAGGGTTTTGTGATCGACCTCTACGATTCGCACGCAAGCGGCAGGTATACCGGATGACCGATGGTTAATTAAGCAGTGTATAGATTGCGGGTCAAATTGATCGGTTTCTAAATGATCTGGGAAGGCATCCGCTTCTTCATAGCCAAATTCTTCACAATAAACGCGGTAACGAATGTGGAATACTTTCGCCATTTGCTCGGGCGTGGTCGCCAGCTCAACGTCAAAATATTCTTGAAAATCCGCTACAATAGAGCTTTTTTCATTCGACCACATTTCTTTTACCCACACCTCGCTCTATCGAGCCCACCACAGCAAACCTCAAATCTTTAGCGTTTCATCACACTAACGCTAGGAAACTGGCGAGTAAAGCAATAGAAGAGGAAATCAAGAGTTCCTTGATAAAATCTGTGACAGCTGTCTCTCAATGGCGCCATCGAGTATGCCATAGACATTCACAAAGCCCTCTAGACTGCCAAAATAGGGGTCGGGAACCTCTACAACATCCGATTCCGGGCGTATCCCAGGCAACAGCGCTATTTTCTCTCCATATTCTTGACTGTAAAGCTCATTTAAGCGTTCGTAGTTTGCGCTATCCATGGCGATGATATAGTCATTGCGGCCCATGTCTTTGGGGGTGACTTTGCGAGCTTTGATGCCTGTTATTGGAATTCCAGCGCCATTCATCACTTTCACCGCGCGTGCATCGGGCTTTTGCCTGGGTTGCGACACTTGAGTTCCGGCCGAATCGACGCGTATCTTTTTCTGCATACCCAGTTCTGCTATGCGAAAACGCATCAATGCCTCCGCCATCGGCGAACGGCATATATTTTCGGTACAAATCATTATTACTGATATCACACTCATAGCCGGAGTATAGAATGCTCGTTGCATACCATCTATATTATTCGGTAGTATATTTTCTCGCTGTACAGCCCAACTGCAGGCCTGCACGCTTCGCTCCTGCGTACGCTCAGCTCTGACCCCGCTCCGGCGTCATCACAACGATGTGGAATCAAAAGGATATGCCCGAACTGATACATGAGTGTATCTCCCGCAATGCAAACATTGCAGGGGAAAGAACCGCTTTAGTACACAAAAAGTTACGCTATAGTTACGCCGACCTGCAGGCTCAAATTACCCGTGTCAGCAACGGCTTATTGAGCGTGGGTATCGAGGCCGGCCAGCGTGTAGCAATTTACCTGCCCAAACAACCCCACACCGTATTTGCAATTTATGGTGCGTCGTTAGCGGGCGCCTCTTTCGTGCCGATTAATCCATTGTTAAAAGCCGCGCAAGTCGCGTATATATTGGCTCACTGTGGTGTGAAAGTACTGATAACATCGACGCAGAGGCTCCATTCACTGACCGACGCTTTAAAAGATTGCTCTGACTTACACACGATTGTTATTTGCGAGGACAGTGCTCCCCAGCAAACCAGCAAGCGGCGAATGATGAGTTGGCCTGAATTCGCAGAAGTCCAGCCTAGCCTGCCCGCGCACCGCCGCATAGACACCGACATGGCTGCCATTTTATATACCTCGGGCAGTACCGGGAGCCCCAAAGGTGTTGTCTTATCCCACCGTAATATGGTCGCTGGTGCAAATAGTGTTGCCGGCTACCTCGACAACACAGAGAACGACACGCTGCTAGCGGTACTACCACTGAGTTTTGACGCAGGACTAAGTCAGCTAACAACGGCATTTTCGGTAGGCGCTTCGGTGGTATTGATGGATTATCTACTGCCCCGAGATGTGATTAGAGCTGTGGTTCGCAACGCCATTACAGGTCTGGCTGCGGTTCCGGTACTGTGGAATCAGTTGGCCGCGCTGGAGTGGCCCGAAGAGGCGGTGCTGAGTTTGCGCTACATCACCAATACCGGCGGTGCCATGCCCGTGGCCACCACTCAGGCCATGCAGCAACGCCTACCCGACACCGATATATATCTGATGTACGGCCTCACGGAGGCATTTCGTTCGACTTTCCTATCACCCAAACAAATCACACTGCGCCCCAGCTCTATAGGGAAGGCAATACCCAATGCCGAGATCTTAGTCATCAATAAAGAGGGGCTGGAATGTCAACCCAACGAACCCGGTGAATTGGTTCACCGAGGCTCGCTAGTTGCCATGGGTTACTGGAACGATGTAGACAAAACCAACGAAAGGTTTCGTCCCGTGCCTGGGCAGTTTAGCGAACTTCCCATTGCCGAATTGGCCGTCTGGTCGGGTGATAGAGTACGTAAAGATGAAGAGGGCTATCTCTATTTTGTTAGCCGTCAGGATGAGATGATTAAGACATCGGGGTACCGGGTAAGTCCCACCGAGATTGAGGAAGTTGTTTACAGCTCCAATCTGGTTTCTGTGGCCGCGGCACTAGGACTGCAACACCCCACCCTAGGTCAGGCAATTTTGCTACTTGTCACCGCTGCGAAAAAAGATATCGACTTGAACTCGTTAACGGAATCACTTCTTGTGCATTGCCGCACTGAGCTTCCCAACTACATGGTACCGCTAACTATACTGTGCAGACACAGCTTGCCCTGTAATCAAAATGGTAAGGTCGATCGCAAACTGCTCAGCAGCGAGTACCAAACGCTCTATCAGGATGCTAGCTTATGAGACCCCCGCTGGACCGGAATCTGCCGCCACAACACGCCGCGATGAACCAGTTTACTGTGCGGAACAATTGCCTGGAAATTGGCGGTCGTTCGCTCCTGGAGATCTCGGCCGAAATGGGCAATAAGCCTTTTTATGCCTATGATCTAAATGTCGTAGACGCTCAAATTGCCACTCTGCGCAACGCCCTCCCCTCTGAAATTAGACTGCACTACGCCGTTAAGGCCAATCCCATGCCGCAGTTGGTGCGCCATATGGCGAAATGCACCGATGGCCTCGATGTGGCCTCAGGAGGTGAATTGCAGCTGGCATTAGCCAGTGGCGCCTTGCCAGAAACAATCAGCTTTGCCGGTCCCGGTAAGCAGCGGGACGAACTAGCGGCAGCCGTAATGGCCGGGGTAACTCTCAACATAGAATCAGAGGGAGAAATGCATCGCGTGGCGGCGTTGGGACAGGCCTTGGATAAGCGCCCCAAAGTAGCGGTACGAATCAATCCCGATTTCGAACTCAAGACCTCGGGTATGAAAATGTCGGGCGGTGCCAAACCCTTCGGTGTTGATGCAGAAAAGGTACCTGATCTATTGCACACACTAGCGGCCTTGCCCCTTAATTTTTGCGGCTTTCATATTTTTTGTGGCTCTCAGAGCTTGCGCCCTGAAGCTATTATGGCGGCACAGACCAGTACTTTCGAGCTGGCTTTTCGTCTGGCCAAGGAGTGCCCCATGCCAATAGCAACGCTGAATATTGGAGGCGGCTTGGGCGTGCCTTACTTTCCGGGTGAGAAACGCCTGCCACTGGCTGGCATCAGTGATAATTTACGCGAATGCCTAAGACGCGCAGAGACACACCTCCCCGACACCGAAATCGCGATGGAACTGGGCCGATTTTTCGTGGCTGAGGCCGGTATCTACGTCTGCCAAATAGTCGATAAGAAAGAATCTCGCGGAGAAGTATTTCTGGTCACCAATGGCGGACTCAATCACCATTTGGCCGCTTCGGGAAATTTCGGGCAGGTCATTCGCAAGAACTACCCAGTATGCATAGGAAATCGCCTCAGCGATGACAATTTGCAAGAGGTCTCCATCGTCGGTCCACTGTGCACGCCGCTCGATATACTGGCAGAAAAAGTGTCCCTGCCGACGGCCGATATAGACGACTTAGTCGTTGTATATCAATCAGGTGCTTACGGCTACTCATCGAGTCCACACGGTTTTTTGGGACATCCGCCTCCGAGCCAATGCATCTTCCCCTAAAAAACGTGACTTAGCGCACAATCACATCACTCTCCCCTGCAGTGTCTCTCGGCACATGCTAAGGTCCCGTCCGTGATTAAAAATACTTCCCTGTTTACAAAGAGACCTGTCTGTGGCCGCTGCCGACGCCCATAAATACCAAGTGCATTCTGCCTATTATCGTCTGGTCGTAATAGACGCATTAGTGTTTCTTGCTGTTTTCTATTTATCCGCCTATCTCTATTTTTTACCCGATCCTACCCGCTTGGAGAGCCACCTCGATGGATTGCTGAGCCGGGCACTAATTTTCGCCTTCGCAAGCGTGGCGGGGCTGGGCGCCATGGGTTTATACCAACCTCGTTTACGTGAAGGTGCGAGTGGAGTCTTGCTCAGAACCACCGGTGCTTTCACCTTGGTACTGCTTTGTATGTCAGTGCTTTTTTACCTATTTCCTGACCTCTATCTGTGGCGTGGTATTGTCCTTTACACTTCAGCAGTCGCTTATGTTTCCAGTTTAATCACTCGGTCAATGTTTACTCGACTGGCCGACCTCGAACAACTCAAGACTCAGATACTAGTCTATGGTTGCGGTGAGACAGCAAACACTATTATCAAAATGATGAGACGCAAAGCCGATCGGCGCGGATTTACTATTGTTGGCTTTGTCCAGCCAGAAGGTGAAGATGTGTGCGTGCCAGACAGTGAAATCATCCCGTTAAAAGAACCACTTCCCCAGCTTGCCAAGCGCATGGGCATAGATCAAATAGTGGTGGCGGTAACCGACAAGCGCACTCAAACACCTGTTGAGGATTTAGTTGAATGTCGTATGAATGGCGTGGAAATTGTCGATCTGGTTAACTTTTTCCAACATCAGGCCGGAAAGATATTGGTCGATTTCATTACTCCTGGTTGGCTTATCTATTCCGCTGGATTTCGGAGTAATACTGCCTCGCGCCTGCGCAAGCGCGCCTTCGATTTGGTCACCAGCTTCGTTCTCCTGATGGTCACATGGCCCATCATGTTACTTACCGTAGTGGCAATTTGGTTTGAAGATGGCTTTGGTGCGCCCATTGTGTTCCGCCAGGGGCGAGTCGGAGCACACGGCAAAGTCTTCCAGGTACTTAAATTTCGCAGTATGAGTGTTGACGCCGAAGGCGACGGCAAAGCGCGCTGGGCAACGACCAACGATTCTCGCGTGACACGCGTAGGCAGTTTTATCCGCAAAGTACGGATTGACGAGCTACCACAGATTATCAATGTGTTGGCGGGCGAAATGGCGTTTATAGGGCCCAGGCCGGAACGACCCGAATTCGTGCGCGAGCTCGCGCAACAGATTCCATTTTACAATATAAGGCATTCCGTCAAACCCGGTATCACCGGCTGGGCCCAGCTTTGCTACCCCTACGGCTCTAATGCAAAGGATGCCAAGCAAAAATTGCAGTTTGACCTTTACTACGTAAAAAACCACAGCTTGTTCCTCGATTTCACCATTTTGCTTACCACTGTTGAAGTCATACTCTTCGGCAAAGGCGCTCGCTAGCGCCATCGGCGTGCTGCTAAGCCGCTCCGCACCTGCCCACTGTCAGAAAATTATACGCTTACGCCTGTTGCCCCTAGGTCTAGCGCGTAATATAATCTCAACTATCTGTATTATAACAAGAAAAAAAACTGGTTCGATAATTGCATGTCAACCTGTAAAGCACTCCTAAACTCCTCATCCGAGGTATCTGAGTGTCATTAAATTGACTGAAGACAAGAGGCAATATGGACACAGTTCTGATAGTAATCGGCGTATTGGGATTTGGTGCTGTTGTTATTGCCACCTATGTTTTTACCGTCACAGGTCGCGCCTATGTCTCCGAAGACATCGACAATAAAGACAACTTTCAGGGTACCCGCTATATTGCGCGCACCCCATTCGAACGTCGCTCGGTTGAGCAAGCAGAGTTTCCCCTTACCGTTAATGGGATACTAGTCGAGGTAGACAGGCGCTTTGTGATGGATAGAAGGATCGTCACAAGCTAATAATCGCAGGCCGGAGCGTCAAATTATTGACGGTCGAGTATTTTCCATATTTCTCATTCGAATACCGCGCCTCCCCCCCCAAAAAAAAAACAGCACGCTTATCCTAATTAGTGACTAATGCTAACCAAAATGTGACGTCCAGTTAACACAGCTCGCATCCAGGGCTAACAACGCGTCGCCCGCCTGAACGGATAGTGC
>JBLHSI010000110.1:0-10176 GCA_047626655.1 Halioglobus sp. | reverse complement strand
CAACGCTACCCATGTCGCCTACACCCAGAGTGTATTCGATTTGGTAATCGACACCCGTGGTGCTAAAGAAGCCAATGTTGGCATCAAGCGATTGGACTTGGTCTTCACCTAGCCACAATGTTCCAGTTTGTGCGCCACGTTGAACCGCGTCACAAAACTGTGGGTTGCCAGAGTCCAGGCATGACGTCAAAATAAACTCGGAGGTTACCGCGGCGATTGCGCCTTCGATTTCGATATCGAAGTAATCAACGGTGACAACCAAGCTGTCAATTGACGCTGGAGTCCAAACAAAACCTACAGAGTAAGTATCTGACTCTTCAGGTGTTAGCTCCGGGTTACCACCGGTGAACTCGTTATACTGGCCAGCAGGTGAATCGGCTATGTTGCCGTACTGCTGCTGCGTAACGCCTGTACGTGCGCAATCAGAGAAGCTGCGGTCAGGGGTAGCGCCTGCACAGGGGTCGCTATCCATGTCGAACAAACCCAGAGACTGCGGGCGGAACAGCTCGCGGATATTCGCGTGACGAACCGCGCGGTTGAAGCTTCCGCGGAACTTAAGGTCTTCATTAGGAGCCCAACCCAGTGCTATTTTATAGGTGTTGGTTGTTTCGTCGGTAGAGTAATCAGAGTAGCGATACCCCAAGTCCAAAACCAGTTCTTTGGCAAAATCGGCGTTCTCGATCAGAGGGATGCTGATTTCTGTAAAGAATTCAGTAACGTCGTAGCCACCATCAACGCCTACAACTGGTCCACCTTGTCCAGCACCATCGCCAGTCGTGTAACCGTTGTCGGGGTTGTATTCAAGGTTTTCAGAGCGGTATTCCGCACCCAGAACAATGTCTACGCCCGTTTCGGCTGAAGGCAACTGAATGCCGTACTCGCCCAGATTACCCGCTACATAACCAGAGATCACTTTCTGATCAGTGGTTCCGCGAGCGAACAGAGGCAGTACTAAGTAGTCTATTTGATCCTGAGTAACACCGCCTTCTGTGAACAAGTTCCAGGGTACACAGGCTGCATCTACAGGGTTGTCGCCAGTAGCCGAGCGACATACAGCTTCGCCCGTATCGGGATCTGCTACAGCGTCCAGGGCACGGAATATCTTGGTAGTAGACAGCTCATTCGAGTAAGTCTGCTCCATAGATACTTCAGAGTACTGACCGTAAACGTCGTAGCTCCATGTGTCGTTAATGTCACCCTTTGCGCCGAATACACCGCGGAAAGAAGTGTGACGAATATCGTCATTACGGAATCCGCCTTCTACGTTACGACGACCGGTGAACAATTGCTGGAAGTCATCTTCACCTAAACCGAAGTCTCCACACACCAGATCAAACTGCTGCTGAGAAAGTAGTGGGTTACCACAGCTCAAGGTAGTCGTTACAAAGAAAGCACCGGAAGGGGCAATCTGAGCGTTAGAGCGGTCATCCATGAAAGACAGTTCTGAGTAGATCTCAACATGCTCATTGATTTCATAACGGCCGAAAGCGCCGCCTGTGTAACGCTCGTCAGGTCGCTGTAAGAAGTTGTCTGGCGCGTAGTTATACAACTTACCGTTACGGGGTACGAACTGGTCGCCCTGTACGATGTAGTCGAAAGTATCATCGCCTAAGATACCAAAGTCGGTGAAGCGGCCATCTGGCAACGTGGAAGAACCACCACAAGCGCCTTCTGACGGAATGTCACCGCCAGATCCGTCACATGCGCTGTAATCGCGATCACCTTGGCGAATTTCGTTAATCTTACGGTATGTAGCATAAGCCGTTACATTGCCGCGGCCGCCATCAAGATTGGCACCGATGATGAAAGAGATATCGGAAATTTCTCCGTCATTAACGCTGGAATCTGGCTGAATAAATGCTTCGTCAGCTGCCAGCAAGCCCTTGTAGTAGCTGCTGTCGTTATCGTGTTGATAACCGGAGTACTGAACGTCCAACTTCACGCCTTCAAAGTCATCGACCATGATGAAGTTAACAACACCGGCTACGGCGTCAGAACCGTAGGTAGAAGATGCACCACCGGTCAGAACTTCAACGCGCTCTATCAGACCGCCTGGAATTTGGTTGATGTCAGAACCTTGACCACCAGCGATTGGAGATCCAGGTGGCAGACGACGGCCATTGACCAGAACCAGAGTGCGGTTTTCGCCCAGGTTACGCAGGTCGATAGTCGCTGTACCCGTTGAGCCATTGGAGACACCAGAGCTTTGGCCGGGATAGACCGCAGGCAAATCTGAAATCAGGTCTTCTACGCGAGTAGTACCTGAATATTTGAACGCTTCTGCGTCAATTTGAGTGACGGGACTTGATGAGACCAGGTTGGCCTTTTGGATACGAGAACCGGTAATGACTACTTCTTCTACCAGTTGCTCGTCTTGAGCGATGGCCGCGGTTGGCATAACTGCCGCTGCGGTCAAACCCAAGGCAGTTGATACTGCCATAGTCAGACGATTTTTTCTTAGCATATATAATACCCCTGTATTTTACGTAAGCATGCTTTTAATTCTTGCGGCTATCGCCACAGAACACAGACCTTAAACGATTTCCATGCGGGCATCCTCAACAGGAAGCGCTGTTTTGTGACATATTCACATAATGAGCGCGGAACTTGTCAAATTGCCATAAATTCTTGTCCGGCTTAATTGATTCTCGAGACGCCCACAGCGGCGCCGGTAGAAACCAGTGTCATTTTGTAGAAGCCGAAGAAGTTCTTGCGAATGACGACTTCTGTGTTTTTCCCGTTGTAGCTATAACGTCCCTCTAGCCGTTGGCGCCATCGCTGGCCGTTATCGAGGGTGAAAACCGTTTTCCCTGACCAGCCGCTAAAAGGTTGTTTTATCGAGGCTTCTATTGTCAGGCTCTTCTCGGCTTCCCTGACCTCGGTATTATTTTTTCGCAGCACCGGTGCCTCGCCGACTGTATAGGTGATAAGCCAGGCATTAAGTGCGGTCCGTTCTGCGTCGGAGAGCTTTTCCATACCGGCGGCGCGGTATTCGTCCTCGGACATGAGTGCTTTGACGCCGGGGAAGGGCTTGTCTGCCGCGGCAGATGTCAGGCTGAATGTGATTACCAGTAGGGCAAGGATGTGATTACGCATAAATAGAAGGCTCATAGCTCAGGGTTTGTGGGCGCTCTGTCCTCAGAATCGCTGGCTTAATTTGGAGTACCAGTATCGGCCCTTGAGGTCATGGGTTCTGCCGTCGATGTTATCGTTAAATGCCGACACCGCCAATGGCGCGTCTTCGTCCATTAGATTGTCTACGCCCAACGACCAGCGCAATCCGTCAAACACGTTGAACTCATAGCTTAATTGTACGTCGTGTACCGTCCAGGAATCGATGTCTCGGGTTTGGCTGCTACCGGGAATGGTCTCCTGCAGTGAACTTATAAAATTCACTTCATAATTGCCACGCCAGCGTTGGCCTGACCAGCGCAGCCCCAGTTGCCCCTTCCAATGTGGAATGCCGCCCAATCCGTCGGAGGCCTCGTCGCGAAAAGTGCCAGCCAAGTCAATTTCAGTGTCGGTGGCATCGAGCTTGGTAATGAGTTGAGCTATATAGGTGGCGCTGCTAGTGAAAGACAACTGACCCCAGGGGCGGCGAGGATGGTGGTAGCTGAGCGCAAAATCCACGCCCTGAACTTGCCGGTGGCCGACGTTGACATTGCGCGCTGAGACCTGCGTTAAGTTGCCCTGTGCATCGCGTTTGATACTGTCCTGAAAAACGCCCTTTTGAGCATTTTGGTTGACAATAAACTGCGCGCTGGAGGCGACAACATCATCTTGGTTAATCAAAAAGTAATCGGCTGATACCCGCAATCCCGCCACGCTCGCTGGCATCCAAACAAAACCCAGGCTCAGAGACCTGGAGGTCTCGGCGTCTAAATCAGGATTGCCTCCTTTGACGGTCAAAAACTGATTTCGCGTGGGGTCTGCAAGTTGCTGACAACCGGTAAGGGCGCCAACATTGGCTTGTAGGGTGCACGGGTCGCTCAAAAAAGCCTGGTCTTCGGTATCGCCTTCGTATAGCTCGTTCAGGGTGGGGGCTCTAAAGCCGTAGGCATATGTTGAGCGCACCAGTAGCGAGGGCCCCAGCTGTACTCTCAGGCCAACTTTGGGGTTAGTGGTGCCGCCAAAGTCACTGTAATCAGAGTAGCGAATTGCCGTGTCTAGGTCGGTAGAGTAAAAGCCATTGCTGCTTTTCCACAGGGGAAAGGCAAGCTCGCCATATATCTCCATGACCTTGCGTTCACCGCTAGTGGTTTGAAAATTTGAGGCGCCCAGAGTGCCCACATTGGCGAGCAATTGATCGGGGCGCTTGCTGGTGGACTCTTGTCGATACTCCACTCCCAGGGCGAGGTCGGCCGCGCCATGACGTAATAGCATCAGTTCGTTGCTCACGTTAAAATTGATGGCAGACAGCTTGGAGTAACCACTTACTGTGCCTTCAGCTCTTATATAGCTTACCTGCTCGCCGCTGATAGACCCGGGTGGGCCGAAGAGATTGATGGCTGTACAGCCATCAATAGCGCTGCCCCGACAAGATTCTGCAGGGCCTAGTCCGCGCGCCAGGTTTTCCGCATTAACAATATTTTCGGTGCGCTCGGAAGCATTGGCGTAGCTCCAATGGTAGTTAACATCCCAGTCCCAGGTGTCGTAGAGTCCCTCGATGGTAGCGCTTATGGTCCTTGTATCGGAAATGTTTTTCTGCGTTCTTGCGGGAAATTCAAGCAATCGTCTTCTAACATCGGCGATATCGCTGCCGAATGGGTTGAAGACGCTATTTGCGGATACCGTTAATGGCAATTGCTCGAAGGCAGTAAAAATCGGCGTGGGCGCCAGTATAGACTCCGCTTCGGTACCACTGTAACCGACGTCAAGTCGGCCAGTGACTTGTTCGCTGAAATCATAGCTAATATTGGCGTAGAGGTTGTTGCGGCTCAATGGCACAACCGCCGTGGTAAAGGCCTGATAGTTAAACAAGTCCTGTTCGGAGGCAGGCCGGAACTGATCGGCATCGCGAATGACAACGGAGCCGTCAGGAAGGGTGATTCTGGACGCCGGTGTTGCACTGGAGCGTTGATCTGTCCCTCCTAGGGGCCGAGTGTCGGCACTTTTCGATACCTCCCGATCGCGACTGAAAATAGCTTTTTGCTCATAGTGGGAGGCGCTGATAAAAAAAGAACCGTTGGGAATGCCCGTGCCGTATTGAAAAGTTTGCGTTTGCGTCTCTAGGTCGCCGCGGGATGTTTCACCGTAAAACGCGTCCAGTAAAAGCCCATGAAAGTCCTGCTTCGTGATGATATTAACCACGCCGGCGATGGCATCTGATCCGTAGATAGCCGATGCCCCATCTTTTAAGATTTCAATGCGCTCTACTGCAGCGGGTGGAATACTATTCAAATCGACAGACTCACCGGCCAGACCGTCGTTCACTACTCTCCGTCCGTTAATTAATACTAGTGTATTACTTGACGGCAGGCCGCGCAGAGTCACCGTTGCAGTGCCGTCACCACCGTTGGAGATCGCGGTAGAGGCCGAGTTGCCTGCCACTGCAGGCACAAACTTTAATAGCTCTCCCAGTGTCTGCGCACCACTGATGTCGATGTCGGGGGCGGATATGACGTCGACCGGAGCAGAGCCATTTTGGGCCGAATGATGGATGCGTGATCCGGTGGCTTTGGTACCGTAAATCCAGGTTTCTTCAATGCCGGGCACAAAAAGCGGCAGTTGGCTGTAGGTCTCCTCGTAGCTTGGGCAGGTTTTATCCTGACTGGGGGTGTCGCAGCGAGTCTCATAAATAGCGAAGATGCGGTTATCGATCAGCTTCCAAGACAGCCGGCTGCCCTTGAGAAGGCCATTGAGGGCCGCCGTATAAGTCATCGTCCCCGCTAGGGGTGGTGCCGGTATATTGCGGGTCAGCCGAGAGGAAAAAACGATGGGGCGGCCGCTTTGCCGGCTAAATTCAAGCAGTGCAGCACTCAGTTGTGCTGCACTAATGGAATAGAGCTGGGTATCGTTGGTGGCCTCGGCGTGAAGACGGTGTGTTGGCAGTGCTAGAGCTGGCGCAAAGAGTAGCCAGAATACTAAGTAAAGGCTGCCGTTCAGGCGGCTCCTGGACTGCCATCTTACTGCCCTTAACAACGGTGTGTTTGTGGCCATCTAAATCCCGGCAAAGGCTGTGAGCTTGTGAGTGTAACACTCTGAACTTACCGCGAAAGGAGAGCGGGAAATTGTGCCCGCTGGGATGTTATATCTTACTGCGAGGGTTTGAGCAACTGCAGCGTGTTGGCGTCAATGGATACCATTTCTAGCCCCAGTGTGAGTTGGACCGCCTCCAATATTGGATCGAGATCGGCGATGGCAAAGACACCAGACAGCGTTAGGCTGGCCACGCGCGCATCGGTCAAGATTATATGTACGTCGTGGTAGCGCTCTATTTCCTTGGTCAGGGCAGAGAGGCTCATGTCGCGGGCGACTAATTCGCCGCGTTGCCAGGCCAGTTTGAGCTGAAGATCGGCAGGCGCTGCGGCGCTAAGCCCTTGAGGGTCGGCATCCAACTGCTGATCTGCGTGCAGTATCTCGGTAGCGATAGGCCCAGCGCCGGTCTTCGCCGTTTCGGCAATCCGAACAACACCCTCTGCAACCGCTATGCTGGTGTGCTCACCCTGACGGCGGATATTGAACGCAGTGCCCAGGGCAGTGACTTTTACGCTTCCCGCGTCAACTTCGAATGGGCGAGCGGTATCTTTGGCGACGGTAAAATAGACTTCGCCGCCGATCAATTTGAGGTTGCGACGCTCGCTACTATATTGCACGGTAACTTGAGAGTTGGTATTGAGTATGAGAGTGGATTTGTCTTCGAGCTCCACAGTACGCTGCTCACCAATGGCGGTTTGGAAGCGCAGTAGATCGGAATGCTGAGTGCTGTTGGGCCAGAGAACCAGAGCGAGTGCTAGACAGGCGGCGCTCGCCGCGCCAACACTCAGCCAGCGGGCGTTGTTGGCGGAGCGCTTGGGTAGTGTGCTTTCGCTCTGCGAGTACCGTTGCTTGATGCAGCCTAAATCGGCCCACATATTTAGCATTGAGTCCATGGCGAGCTTGTGATCGGGCGATTGTGAGAGCCAGAGGCTGAACGCCTGTCTGTCTTCATCGGTGGCTAAATCCGAGCGAAAGCGCGCAATCCAAGCGAGTGCTGTATCGCTTGGATCCTCTGCCGTGTCGCTCTGGTTTGGGAGCATCCTGCCCTCTTTGTGATGGTTGGTGATAGTTTAACGAATAAAAAGTGTCTTTCCTCACTCAAAACTTACTTAGAACTGGGCGGTTCTTGTTCCTCGTAGAATTCAGCAAGCTTTCGTCTGCAGTGTTTTAGCGCCTGAAGGATATATTTTTCCACGCTGGATACCGATACATCCATTTGTTTGGCAATGTCGTTGTAAGGCATACCGCTGCGTCTATGGAGCAAAAAGGCCTGCTTTACGTTGAACGGAAGTTCATCCACGGCCTGATATATTGCTGCAAGCTTCTCCTGCGCACCGAGTATGTGTTCCGGCGAAGCAGCTATTGCGTTGATATCAATGGGCTCGCCGTCGGGGGAGAGACTTTTCTCAGCATTTAAAAAGCGGTAATGGAGTGTTCGTCGTCGCAGTTGATCTATCGCCAGATTGTTGGCTACCTGAAATAAAAAAGCGCGTGCATTATCCAGCTTCTCGGGCTCCTGCATGCGGTGTATACGCAAGAATGCGTCTTGCGCAACCTCGGCCGCGTCCTCAGGGTTATTCATTTTTCTTGCCAAGAACTTCTCTAGTGGCGCGCCGTGCAGGGCCACTAATTCGGCAAGAAATTGGTCCTTTATACTATCGACCAAGCGCCTGGACTCTATTGGCTGGCGTCAAAACAAAACTCGCGATCGAATGGTGCCCTCTATGCCGGCCAACTTGGTCAGCGCCATATCGCTGTATTCGGCATCGATATCAATCACGACATAGCCCAGTGTGTCGTTGGTTTGTAGATACTGGGCGGTGACGTTGATGTTGTTTTGTGAAAACACATTGTTAATGGCCCCCATAATACCCGGTACATTATTGTGAATATGAAGCAGGCGATGGCTGCCCCCGTGTTCCGGCAGGGCGACACCTGGAAAATTCACCGACGAGGTTGTAGTGCCATTGTCGCTGTAGTGGGCCAGTTTCTCGGCCACTTCCGTGCCTATATTCTCCTGTGCCTCAACCGTACTTCCACCAATATGTGGCGTCAGCAGGGTATTGTCGAATTCGCGTAAGGGGGAGACAAACTCGTCTTCATTGGAGCGCGGTTCTACCGGAAATACGTCAATACCTGCGCCACCCAAAGCGCCACTCTTAAGGCTTGCCGCTAGCGCGTCGATATCGACCACAGTGCCCCTTGATGCGTTGATTAAAATGCTGCCCTTGGGCATTTTCGCCAGCTCTGCTTCACCGATTAGATTGCGCGTAGATTCGTTTTCAGGCACGTGTAGGCTAATCACATCAGAAGTCGAGAGCAGTTGAGTAAGGCTGTGAACCTGCTTGGCGTTGCCTAGAGACAGCTTATTACTGACATCATAAAACTGTACCTGCATGCCCAGGCTTTCGGCGATGACTCCCAGCTGCATGCCTATATTGCCATAGCCGATAATTCCCAGCTTCTTCGAGCGAATTTCAAATGAGTTTATAGCGGTTTTCAGCCACTGCCCGCGGTGTGCGGCGGCGTTTTTCTCAGCGATACCTCGCAGCAGTAAAATCGCCTCGGCGATAACCAGTTCAGCCACACTGCGGGTATTGGAAAACGGCGCGTTGAATACCACGATGCCGCGCCGGGTCGCTGCATCAAGATCAACTTGATTGGTGCCTATACAAAAGCAACCGACAGCTGCCAGCTTCTTGGCGCAACCGAAAACCTCCTCGGTGAGCTGTGTTCGGGAGCGAATGCCGACAAAATGGGCATCGGTGATGGCCGCTTTTAGTGCGGCCGGCGGCAGCGCTTTTTTGTGTAACTCGATGTTCGTGTAACCGGCGCGAGTCAGGGTTTCCACCGCGGAGGGGTGCACGCCCTCCAGCAATAAAAACTTGATCTTGCTTTTTTCGAGAGAGATGCCCGTCATACTTTAGAAGTCCGCTGAGTAGGGTCGCTGATTTGGAGGGCGCGTATGGTAACATATGCGCTCTTCAAATCAGCTCACTGTGAAAAATACACTGGGACTCTTATTTTGACTTCTCCAATTGCTTCTCGAATACTCACTGAACTCAAAAGCATCGTCGGTGAAAGCCGGGTTTTAACCGACAGCGATTCGCTTATCCAATACGGTAGGGATTGGACCACTGCCGTTGATCCCAGGCCCTCTGTGGTCGTGTTGCCCGGCGAGATAGCGCAGGTGCAGGGAGTGGTGAAATTGGCCGCCCGCGAAAACCTGGCGATTGTACCTTCCGGAGGGCGCACCGGATTGAGCGGCGGTGCGGTGGCCGCCAATGGCGAATTGGTGCTTTCATTGGGCTTGCTTAACAGCATGAGCGACTTTAGCGCGGTCAATAGAACAGTGCGATGTGGCGCGGGGGTTGTCACCGAGCAGCTTCAGCAATTTGCCCAGCAACACGACCTCTTTTACCCAGTGGATTTCGCCTCAAGTGGTTCCAGCCAAATCGGAGGTAACATATCGACTAATGCCGGCGGTATAAAAGTGATACGTCACGGCATGACCCGCGATTGGGTGGCAGGCCTAAAAGTGGTGACGGCTAACGGTGAGCTATTAGACTTAAACCGCGGGTTGCTTAAAAACAATGCGGGCTACGATCTGCGACAGTTATTCATAGGCGCCGAGGGCACTTTGGGCGTTATTGTCGAGGCTACTATGCGGCTGTCTCGGCCACCCATGGAATCTGCCGTTCTAGTACTGGGCGCACCCGACATGGCATCCATCATGAAGGTCTTGTCGCTCTATCAAACGGCCATAGACCTGAATGCATTTGAATTCTTTTCTGAATTGGCCCTGCAAAAAGTGGTCGAGCATCAAGGTCTCAAGCGACCCTTTGATACTCCTTGTGAGTTCTACGCCCTGATCGAAATTGAGCTCGGTCACGAGGGGGTACTAGAGCGCGCAATGGAGCTTTTTGAGCAGGCCATTGAAGCCGGCTGGATTGTAGACGGCGTGATCAGCCAGAGTAT
>JBLHSI010000109.1:0-10256 GCA_047626655.1 Halioglobus sp. | reverse complement strand
TCAAACCCTCGTGCACTCGAAAAAGCACGTATATTGCCGGCCGATGGGCTTATTCTGGATATGGAAGACTCTGTGGCTCCTAGTGCCAAGCAGGTGGCTCGAGATCAAATTGCATCGGCGCTGAAGGAGGGCGGATATGGGCATCGTGAAGTGATGGTGCGTATTAACGCTTTATCCACGGAGTGGGGCGAGGATGACATCGCCGCTATTTGCGCGTTTGACAATGCGCCAGACGCTGTGCTGATTCCTAAGATTGATAGACCAGAAGATGTGGTCAAGGCAATCGAGCTGTTTGAAAGTAACGGTTGTCCCGACAGTGTAGACATGTGGATCATGGCTGAAACCCCGCTGTGTATTCTCAATATCGCCGAAATCGCCGCCGCTCATCCACGTTTGAAGGGGATGGTGATGGGGACTTCCGACTTGTCGAAGGATACTCGTGTGCGCCACACGCCGGATAGACAAGGCTTTATCACAGCGCTGAATATGTGTGTTTACGCTGCAAGGGCTCATGGACTGGACATTATTGATGGCGTGCAACTAGATCTCGAAAACGATGAGTTACTGCATGCGTCTTGCATCCAGGGCCGAGATTTGGGTTTTGATGGCAAGAGTCTCATTCATCCCAAGCAGATCGCGGCGGCGAATTTAGTTTTTGCGCCGGCCGAGGAGGAAGTTGACTCGGCTAAGCATATTATCGAGGCTTTTGAGCAGGCCCGTAGCGAAGGCAAAGGCGTTGTCGTTGTAAACGGGAGATTGGTAGAGAACCTTCACGTTGAAGAAGCTCAGCGAGTCCTTGCCGTAGCTCAGGCGATAGAGGAGCTGGGCTGAAACCAATCGGTGCAGCGCTGCGCTACCGGGCAAGAGTTGCCAATACGAATTTTCGCCAGATAGGAGAGAACAGGATATGCATGAGATTATCTGCCCGCACTGTGATAAAGCATTCAAAATCGATGAAGCTGGATATGCCGACATCCAAAAGCAGGTTCGTGATAACGAATTTGAACAACAGTTGCACGAGAGGCTTAAGCTGGCGGAGAAGGATAAGTTAAACGCGGTAGAACTCGCCAAAAGCCAAGTTGGTAGCGAGATGCAAAAAACTGCCGCAGCCCAAGATGCAGAGATTCAAGCGTTAAAAGCAAAATTAGACACCGGTGAAGTCAGCATGAAACTCGCTGTGACCGAGGCGAGGGGCGAAGTTGAAAAACAGAGAGATGCCCTGGCTGGCGAGCTTGAACAGACTAAGCGCGATAAGCGCGCCGCTGCCGAGCTTGCCGACGCGAAGCTTGCCAAGGAGCTACAGGAGACTAAGGCGACTAAAGATCGAGAAATTCAGAATTTGAAAGCCAAGCTCGATGCTACTCTGCTTGAGCAGAAGGTCGCGATCACCGGGGCTGTAAGTGTGGTCGAAAAGGAACGCGACGAATTGAAGAGCGGACTTAAACAGGCAGAGCTTGAAAAACAGCTTGCCGAGAAATCGCTTACGGACAAGTACCAGACCCAGATTAAGGATCGCGACGATGCGATTGAGCGCCTGCGGGACATGAAGGCACGTCTATCAACCAAGATGGTAGGTGAAACCCTCGAGCAGCACTGCGATACAGAGTTTAATCGTATCAGAGCAACGGCATTTCCAAGGGCCTATTTTGAGAAAGATAACGATGCGCGGTCCGGTAGTAAGGGCGACTACATTTTTCGTGATATGGATGAGGCTGGCACAGAAATTGTTTCGATCATGTTTGAAATGAAGAATGAAATCGATACCACGGCCACTAAGAAAAAGAACGAAGACTTTCTAAAGGAGCTCGATAAGGACCGCGTAGAGAAGGGGTGCGAGTACGCAGTACTTGTGTCGCTTCTGGAGCCCGATAGTGAGCTCTATAACGGTGGCATCGTCGACATGTTTCATCGCTACCCCAAAATGTACATCGTTCGTCCACAGTTCTTTCTTCCCATTATTACCTTGCTGCGTAACGCGTCGATGAAGTCACTTGAATACAAAAAAGAGCTCGCGCTCGTTAAAGCACAGAGCGTCGACATAACAAATTTTGAGAATGATCTCGATAAGTTCAAGACAGCATTCGGAAAAAATTATGACCTTGCGTCGAAGAAATTTCAGACAGCAATCGATGAGATCGATAAGTCAATCGACCACTTGCAGAAAACGAAGGACGCGTTGCTGAGTACGGACCGGAACTTACGTCTTGCAAATAACAAGGCGCAAGATGTAACGATCAAGAAGCTGACACGACGCAACCCCACTATGGCGGGCAAGTTCGATGATCTAAGTGATCAAAGCGCTTCGGATCCCGAATGAGGTGGCGCATTCATTTTGATCTAAATATTGGCGAACAAACTCGGCAGCACTATGATCATTGAGGCTACGTCTGCAAAAGACTTTTATCTCAAATATGGGTTTCAGGGGTACGAAGAAAACCTACTCATGTCCTGCACTTTTTAATATTTAGGAAATGAACCGAGCACATAAAACACCTTCATAACCTGCATTTCTCAATCAGGCAGGCCGTCGCAGTAAGTTGTTGCCCCGTGCTACTTAATTTCCGAGGACGTTGGTGTCAGATTTTTTTGACTTCTTTGCAGCTTTCTTTTCCTTTGCGGTTAAAAGCGGTTTCTTTTTGACATTCTTTTTACTATCTTGTCCTTTGCTCATCGTAGTTACCCTAGTAATTAGTGCGTAAACCTAAAGTCAGTTTGAGCCAACCTGAGTGGAATTTCTGAGCATTGACGGCAAGGCGAGTTGCGATGCCGGTGCAAAGAAATATCAGTATGAACCTAATGGCGAACAACTGAAAGGAGTCATTACTATTTAGAGGAACAACCGCTTTCATGCGATTCTTTTTGCAAAAAAAAGGATGCGAAGCCACTGGAGGTAATGGGCTTGCTGCTAGGGAGTTAGTGAAAGGGAAGCGAAGTTGAATACATAACACGAAGGATGCCGAACAGCTGTGCTATGCAGGGGTTTCCAGCAATTTTGTTCGAATTTCCACGCATGGATCGTGTTAGCATGCTAAGAGTATTCGTCCATTGTGATTTAAGCTTCAGGCAAAAACAGGAGTCAATAATTGAATCAACCGAGCATATTCTTAGCCAGTGAAGAAACCCGGAAGCAGGCTATTCATGCCGTTGTAATGGGGTTCACTACCGATCCGCTAGTACGGTGGTTTTGGCCAAAAGCGTCTTCATATCTTGATACGTCATTCAACGTATTTGACGCTTTGGGTGGTCGCGCTATCGAAAGCGGTACAGCCTATGTGACAGAGAACTACGAGAGTGTTGCGTTATGGATGCCCCCGGGAGTCGAACCGGATGACGACCGCATGACGCCTATATTTCAAACCACCGTAGCAGAAGCGATTTTGGCGGATGTGTTTGCTGTTTTCGAGGCAATGGACTCGTATAAACCGAAAGATCCCTGTTGGTACTTGCCGTTAATTGCCGTAGATCCATTTTTTCAGGGCCGCGGTTTTGGCTCTCAACTTATGAAGCATGCCTTAAGCCGGATTGATGAAGATCGATTGCCAGCGTATCTGGAATCGTCCAATCCGCGTAATATTGCGTTGTATGAGAGGCACGGGTTTGAGGTCATGGATAGAATACAGATTGGTAGTTCGCCTCTAATTACCCCTATGATTCGTGCCGCGCGCTAAGTCCAACATCAAATAGAGCGCGCCAGTTCCTCATTGATGGCGATTGCCAGATTCGCCGATTCAGCGGCTAAAACGCTTAATTTACAGGAGTGGCACTAATGAATGATATTCCGCAAGGATTTGAACCAATATTTAGGACTAGTCCATTTCTTGATCTATTGGGCCCCATCTACAACAAGAAAAGTGATGGAGGCTTGGTCATTGGGCTGAGAGCTGAGCGTAAACATTGCAACGCCAGAGACCTCGTTCATGGCGGCGTGTTTAGTAGTCTTGCAGATATCGCACTTGGTTATAACGCAGCCTACCAGGGCAAAGATCCTACACCCATGGTAACGGCTAGCCTGACCATCGACTATGCCGGGTCGGCGAAGCTCGGTGACTGGATCGAAATTTATGTGGATGTACAAAAGGTCGGTAGAAGCATGGCCTTTGCCAATTGTTATTTTACGGTTGACTCTAAACGTATTGTTCGGGCTAGCGGTGTATTTGGAATTTTAAAAACGCAGTAGTACAACAGGGGTGAAATAGTATGATCAGTGTCTCTTTTCTTATTTTGGGTTGTCTGATTTTTGTGCTGCTGGGCAGCGTTCACTGGTGGTCGGCAGTCCGCAGCAGTAAGTTTGAACCGCGTGATGACTCAACGTTGGAATTAATGAAAAATGGCCACTCGAAAATTACTGATCAATCAACTATTTGGGATAGCGTAACAGGCTTTCACGTTAGCCATAGTGTTGGTTTAATATTTTACGGTATTTTGTTCATCACTCTGGCTGTTGAGAACCCGCGGTATCTTTACTTTTCAACGGTGCTAACGGCTTTCTTATTATTACTTCCGGTTCTTTATATCGTATTGGCTCAGAAATACTGGTTTAGTCTGCCTAGAAACGGTTTCATGATTGCCTTCCTTCTAGTAGTTTTCTCGGTGGTATTGAGATGATTTTTGGAAGAAAGCGGTTCTACATGTCGATGGCTTTTCTTGCAGCCATTGTCAGTTCCGCTTTTGCGTCATCAGATGCCTTGAGTCCGAGCGAGGGCGATATTGCTGTCGACAGTAATTCCGCCGTGGATACACATAGATGGAGGCATGGCTCGGTCGACTGCACCGTCAATTCAGATCCAGAGATTGAAGTGTATGCCCATGATGAGAGCACATTTATTCTACGGCAAAATAAGTGTCAAACTTTCGAAGCGCCGTTCATTTATGTGCTGGTAGGCAGTGACAAGGTACTTGTTCTGGATACTGGTGATATAGAAAACCCGGCCGGCTCTACTCTGTTTGAAACAGTTAGGTCTGCCCTTGGTAAAGATGTTGTCGCGTCTAGAGAGATCTTAGTGATCCATAGCCACAGCCACGGCGACCACTACCGGGGCGATGCGCAGTTTGAGGGGCAACCCAATGTCAACATGGTAAAACCTAATGCAGAGGCTGTTCGGCGTTTCTTTGATTTCAAAGATTGGCCAGAAGGGCAGGCTACGGTCGAACTGGGAGGCCGCAGCCTAATTATTCTTCCTACCCCGGGGCATCAAGAAGAGGCAATTACCGTATACGACCCTCAGACAAAATGGCTGCTAACGGGAGACACGCTGTATCCTGGCTACGTCTATGTAAAGAACTGGGAGGTGTATAAGCAAAGCATTGCGCGCCTCGCTCATTTTTCAGAAGGCAATGGTGTGGTGGCGGTTATGGGCGCGCATATAGAAATGACGAGTGAACCTCGCGAGTATTACCCCGTAGGCACGACCTTTCAGCCCGACGAGGCCGCGCTTTATCTCGCTCCGGAGACGCTTCGCGCGTTGAGCGAGCAGCTCCAAAAATCGGAGGGTAAAGAAGAACTAATATTCGATACCTTCATCATTAAAAAGATGAATTTCATTCAAAGAACCGTCAGTAATTTGGTTAGATCCATTATTCAGTAATGGATTCGTCACGCACAACCCGTTGTTTAAAGTACTAGCTCGGCAGGTTGCGTCCCACCGCAGCTTGAGCTGCCGCTATACGAGCTACTGGCACGCGGTATGGACTGCAAGATACATAATCCAGCCCTAGATCATGGCAAAACTGAATGGAGCGTGGGTCGCCGCCATGCTCGCCGCAAATACCGTATTTGATACCCGGTTTGCGGGCGCGGCTTTCTCTAACGGCTATTTCCATCAGTCGTCCAACAGCGCGCTGATCCAATGAAACAAACGGGTCGGCCTCTACCAATTTCTTATTCAAATATTCGGGGATAAACTTACCCACGTCGTCGCGTGAGAACCCGTAGACCATCTGCGTTAAATCATTGGTCCCAAAGCTCATAAACTCAACCTCTGGTGCCAATCGATCGGCGCCCAAACAAGCTCGCGGCGTTTCCATCATGGTACCTACTTTATAGGGTATAGAGATCTGCTTTTCCCGCAACACTTCCTGAATGCCCTTGTCGATAATGGTGTTGATGAGACGAATCTCACGGACATTAACAACCAGTGGAATCATAATCTCAGGGAAAGGCTTGAAGCCTTGTTCGGTAGCATCCACGGCAGCACTGATAATGGCTTTAACCTGCATTTCTGTAATTTCCGGATAGACCACTGACAGTCTGCAGCCGCGGAACCCAAGCATAGGGTTCACTTCTTTGAGACCTTCGCAAATTTCCTTTACCTTGGCCTCCGGTTTACCAATTCGGATTGCCAGCGCTGCAATTTCTTCATCAGAGTGCGGTAGAAACTCATGCAGTGGCGGGTCGAGTAACCTGATGGTAACCGGGAGTCCGTCCATGACTTTGAATAACGCGAGCATGTCGTCGTGTTGGAATTCCAGCAATATATCCAGGTACTTCTGTCGTTCTTCGAGGCTTTCGGACAAAATCATTGCCCGCATGGCTTCTATTCTCTCAGCTTCAAAGAACATGTGTTCGGTGCGACATAAACCAATACCTTCAGCTCCCAATTCTCTGGCTTTGGCGGCATCTTCCGGTGTTTCTGCATTCGCCCTAACTTTAAGCTTACGGTGTTTGTCGGCCCAGGAAAGTAGGATCTGGAAGTCATCGCTGGAACTGGCTTCGGTTTTGGGTATGTCGCCTAGCATAACGTCACCAGCGGTGCCATCCAGTGTGATGACATCACCGCGCTTCATTACAATACCATCACGGGTTGTGGCGGTACCGTGCTCATAATTAATGGTTAGACTGCTGCACGCGGTAATCGCGCACACGCCCATTCCTCTGGCAACCACAGCCGCGTGAGACGTCATACCGCCCAATTCTGTGAGAATTCCTTCGGCAACTTTCATGCCGTGAATATCCTCTGGGGTAGTTTCCCGTCTCACCAGTACCACCTGATGTCCCTGCTCAGCAACTTCCACTGCCTCTTCGGCTGAGAACACTATCCTGCCAGTCGCGCCACCAGGGCTCGCGGGCAGGCCGGTTGCCACAATATTGGTTTTCTTTGTGGGATCTATCATGGGGTGTAAGTAGGCTTCCACATGCTCGGGCGACACACGCATTAATGCTTCGCTCTCGGTAATCAGGCCCTCGTTAACCATATCTACCGCGATTTTGATCGACGCTCGACCGGTGCGCTTGCCACCGCGCGTTTGTAAAATGTAGAAGCGTCCTTCCTGAACGGTAAACTCTATGTCTTGCATATCGCGGTAGTGTTTTTCCAGCAGCGCCTGAGTTGTGAACAACTCGTCATACACGGCCGGCATTTTCTCGTTCAATGATTCTATAGGCAATGGTGTGCGTGTGCCCGCGACTACATCTTCGCCGGCCGCATTAAACAAGTATTCGCCGAAAAAGACCCGCTCACCAGTAGAGGGGTTTCGAGTGAAAGCGACACCTGAGCCAGAGTCGTCGCCAAAGTTGCCAAATACCATTGCCTGGACGTTAACCGCGGTGCCTAAGGTTTCGGGAATATTATTCATTTCCCGATAGACGTTAGCGCGGGGCGTATACCACGACAGAAAAACGGCTTCTACTGCGAGTTTAAGTTGTACGAACGGGTCCTGCGGAAAATCGGCCAGTGTCTTGTACACTTTAATAATTTCCTGCCAATCTTCAGCAGACATTTCAACGTCTAGCACTTTATTGTGCGCTGTTTTGTAGCGCTCGATCTCTTGCTCGAACTTGTGGCCCTCTACCCCTAATACAACATCGGCAAACATCTGAATAAAGCGTCGATAGGAATCGTAAGCAAAGCGTGGATTGTCAGTTTTCTGAGCTAAGCCTTCGACAATCTCATCGTTTAGGCCCAGATTCAATATTGTATTCATCATGCCGGGCATGGATACCGCAGCCCCAGAACGGACGGAAAATAGCAGGGGATTCTCTGGATCACCGAAGCGTGCCCCCATCTTCTTTTCCACCAGATCTAGCGCCACCCGGTACTCCTGCTCCAGCAGCATGGGCAGTTGGTTGCCCGCCTCAAAGAAATCGCGGCAGGTCGGGGTAGTAATGACAAACCCAAAGGGCACTGGGAGCCCCAGCGAGGTCATTTCGCACAGGTTTGCCCCTTTGCCTCCAAGAAGGTCGCGATCGTCTTTGCCGCCTTCATTGAACAGATATACACGTTTTGCCATGGGAGTCCTTGCCGAGTGTGGTCACGAGTCAGCGCGGAAGTATATCGGGTTCTCCCTGCCGTTGGGAATCCCTGAGTAGTGCGAACTACCGTTTGGCGATGATCTCATCCAGTAAATCGATTTCACACAACTCGGCCGTTGCCGGTACTAGGAAAAGCTCTTCACAGCCCGCCCGCTCGGCATTGTCCAGAGCCTCGGCGACCTGATCGGGCGTGCTCCGGGTCACCGATTGGGCCATTGCGGTGGCTATTTCGTCACCAGCGATTGCCAGATAGTCGTAAACATAATCGTAGAGCTTCTGTTGTCCGTCGGGGGCTAGCGTGTACCAGAATCCGCCCATTTTGTAAGGTTTGGCGGGGCGACTCGCGCGTTCCCAAGCGGCATCTGCCTGGGCGAATGTTCGTTTCAGTTCGGCAGCTTCGCCATTGCCAGACCATGCATAAAAGCCATCTGCCCACTGAGCGCAGCGCTCTATGCTCTTGGGCCCGATGGCGCCCGCCAAAATTCTGGGTCCTTTTTTATTGAGGGGGGCAGGGCCTATAGGACCGCCCCCGGGAACAATCTCCTGCTGCGCCCATACTTTGCGCATTTGCTCTATTTGTCTGTCCATACGCCCGTATCGGCCTATAAACTTGGCACCTGCCGCTTCATAATCCTTTTCCCGGCCGCCATAGCCCACTGCGATTTGCTTCACACGGCCACCAGAGAGGATGTCTAGTGACGCAACTTCTTTCGCTACGCGTGTGGCGTTGTGCATGGGCAGCACATAGAGTGTGGGCGTAATCTCAACCTTGGTCGTGATGGCTGCTGCGGCAGACAGTATGACGCGCATATCTAAGGTGGGGCCGTGAATTCTCTCGCCACAGGAAATACTGTGATAGTTGCCGTTGTCAACGCGATGAAACCAGTTTAGTAAGTCTGTTCGGCTCAATCCCTCTTTCATATAGGGTAAACAGATTCCAATTTTCATCGTATACATCTCCGAGCAGTGGTAAGAGTGTTAGGCAGAGGTCGGCTGCCGCGATATAATCATGCAGCGTTGGGCAGCATGTTGTAGCGAGCCGTATTTTTCAAGTCATGCTCAGCGTAAAACAAATAGGGGTATGACCCTTTGGGCCAGCACACTGAAAATAGCTTAAACAGAGAGGGAGCTGCAAATCATGGCAGATAAAAAAGGAAGTGAAGACCGCGACTCAGGGTCAATTCTGAACTCTTTGATTAAGCTAACCAGTCAAGTTGCTGGTGGCACCATTGATATGGCCAAAAATACCGCCACCATGACTGCGATGTTCGGCGATGGATGGGTACGAGATGCGCTTCTCAATACGTTTGAGCCCGAGAGGCTGGAGGCGATGGCCGAAGCCGGACGCTTTTTACACGACGCGCGTGAGACTGCTGGTTTATCATTAAAGGACTTGGGTGATAGCTTGGGTCTGAGCGATAGCAGCGTGCTGGAGGAAGTCGAGAGCGGACAGAGTATTCTGCCTTTGGAGCTAATGCTCCGCAGTGCCGCATTACTGGCGCGCCACGATCCTATTCCGTTTTTGATCAAGTTTATGCGGACTTACAATCCAGCTCTAGAACAAAAACTTGAGAAGTGGGGCGTGTTAACCCTGCCGAAGCATTATGAGCGAGAGCGTCGATTTACCAATATTTATCGACAACACGATGTTTTGCGTGAACTAACCGACGAGCAACACGAGCGATTTGTCCAGTATATGGACAGCTCGGTGGCTTTTTTACTGGATGTTATGCAAAACGAAATTGAAGCCAATAAACCCGCTGGATCAAACGATTGAAACAAAATACCGAACACCGCTGGTTTGCCAGCTGCCCTAAAGGAATTGAAGGGATACTTGCTGCCGAGCTCACCACTCTGGGCGCCGATGCTACCCGCGAAACGGTGGCGGGTGTCTATTTCGACGGCTCTCTGGCAAGCGCCTATAGGGTGTGTCTCTGGTCGAGGTTGGCCAATCGGGTATTAATGCCTCTGGGTCGATTCGATGTTACCGATGCCGACTCACTCTATC
>JBLHSI010000108.1:0-10292 GCA_047626655.1 Halioglobus sp. | reverse complement strand
TTTCAGGGCTAATATACTGTAGTTGGAACTAGATTATATTTCATATAAAGCGCGAACGCCTTTATGGGTGCTTAGGCGCGGCCGATATGAAGGTCTAACAGCCACATAAATGTACGCTCAACTCTCTCTGTATTTGGGCCAGTCGCAGTGCTGCTATGCTCTGATCAAACCAATGCGCTGGGCAAAGGCGAGAAAGTTAGGGTCCTGACGAAGTTCGCGATACATCTTGTCTGTAAGATCTGGAATTGGTACGAGGTACCTAAAGGCCTCAAAAAAAGCTATTGATGGACTAGATCGACGTCTTCACGGTCGAAAAACTGAACTCATCGATACCATTCTCTGTTAGTCCTCCATGCACCCGATACAGTGGGTGCTAGCGGGATCAAAACCTAGCCTCGCCGCAGGGATCTCCTCCTCGCAGACTAGGCAGTAACCATAGTCACCTGCGTCTATACGCAGCAGCGCAGTGCCGATTTTCTGCAGTTGCAGCTGTCTCCTGCGGGTCGTTTCCTGCGCCATCTGCTGAGCTTGCAGTGCGTCCATTCGGGACAGGCGGCCAACCTTGGATTGATCGAGCTCTACGGTGCTTGCGGCCTCTTTACTGGTGAGAACCAGTTGCTCGATTTCTTCCCTAAGGGAAATTAATGTTTCTCTAAAAGCGTCTAACTGGTTTTTTTCCATTTTACTTAGTCGCCTGATTTGGATTGTTAAAAGCTATCATGAATATCACGTTGAAACGCGAGGGAGTGTAGCGAGGGTAGTGGGTTTGATCCGCCAGTGGTCATGTCGAACTATTCCTGTGGGGAATCCATTGGATAGATTTGTTTCATTATTTTTTGCTTGGTCTGCGTAGCACTATGGCTTATGTAACCTGGGAAGTCGCAGAGAATGGAAATTTGGATCGCCTATACATTTCTCGCCGCATTCATGCAATCTATAAGAACCGCCGGACAAAAGCGGCTGTCGCAATATTTGAGCCCTATGGCAACGACCTTGGTTCGGTATCTTTACGGTGTGCCTTTCGTTGTGTGTTATTTGGTCATCGTGGCGCAAGACACAACGCCGGCGGTTATATTGCACACGTTGAATAGCTGGAGGTTTTTAGTATTTGCTTCTTTGGCTAGCGTGGCACAGATTTTGGCTACCGTTTGGCTGGTGAAAATATTTAGCTTCCGCAACTTTGCTGTCGCCACGATCTTTGCCAAGACGGAAGCTATCCAGACAGCCGTTCTGGGCACACTGATTTTTGGCGCGTCACTGTCTGTGGTGGGTTGGATTGCCGTTCTGCTTGGCGCGGTAGGGATAGTCTTTTTGAGTTTGACCAACGATAGCCAAAGCATGGAGCTGAAGAAAGTGGGTTTTGGGATGCTGTCTGGGCTGGCTTTTGCGTTTACAGCGCTTTGGCTGCGAGAAGCTAGCTTAAGTCTAAGTTTCTCATTTGTTGTCAGCGCGGCGATGACGCTGGCCTATATGGTCATGCTGCAAACAGCGCTGTGTCTCGGTTACGTCTTCATCAAGGAGAGGGAGCAGTTTAAGGTAATGATGAAACACTTTCCCTTGGCGCTGTTTGTGGGGGCTACCAGTGCAGTGGGTTCAATGGGGTGGTATACCGCGATGACCTATGAAAATGCAGCGTTAGTGAAGTCTCTCGGGCAAATAGAGTTAGTATTTTCTCTATTGATTAGCTATCTCTTTTTTAAGGAAAAAACATCTTCCCGAGAGCTGCTTGGAATGGCTGCGATCGTCGCAAGTGTCCTAGTACTACTGCTAGTGCACTAGTGTTAAGGCGCGGCGGAGTAAACCTCTTCGCCGTCGATAAACGTGCTGTTGACGTTCACTGTGTGAATTTCGTAGGTGGGTACTTCGAATAGGTTTTTGTCGAGTACGATGAGGTCTGCCTTCTTGCCTACTTCCAGCGATCCCACGTCATCCTCCATGTGTAACTGGTAGGCAGCGTCGATGGTGTAGCCGCGAATCATAGCTTTCATGTCTAAGCGTTCAGTTATTGGGGGTTGTAATGGCGCTTCAGCTTGGCCAAATTCTTGTCGAGTAATGCCCATTTCCATTTGGACGATGGGTGACATACCCAGAGTGCCCGCACCGCTGGCTGGAAAATCACTGCCCCATGTGAGTCGGGCGCCAGCGTTTTCCAAACTTTTGAAACGCCAGAAGCGAGAGAATTGGTCATCGCTGACAAATGCTTTGCCATATTCATCGTACGAAGCCCACAGTGGGGTGGACTGGACCATGACATCCAGTTCGGCGAAGCGTGGGATATCTTCGTCGGTGATGACCTGCACGTGGCAGATGGTGTAACGAGATTCACTCTTGGGGTGTGCCTTGCGTGCTTTTTCGATGGCATTGAGGCCAACATGAACGGCTCGCTCACCGAGGCCATGAATGTGCACGTCTATGTTTTTGGTGGCAGACTCTGTCACCATCAGGTCTGTCTGGGCCTGGGTGAATACCAGCTCGCCCTGGTTGCCGGGTTCTCCTTGGTAGTCTTCGAACATGGCGGCTGTGCGCCCCTCAACGGTTCCGTCCAACATAATTTTGAGCATGCGGTAGTGGTAGCGCGAGCCTTTCACTCGCTCCCCTTGTTCTACTGCTGCTTCTACCGCTCCAGCGATATCATCAGCTTCTGCAAAATGGCTACCAACAATGCGCACGCTGAGGTCGCCATTATTCTCAAGCTGGTTAAGCAATTCACCTATATGTTCAGCTACGCTTGAAGCGCCGGCATCGAACACCGAGGTTACGCCGTAGCTATTGAGTTCATCTATAACGTAAGCAGTACCATCGATGATGACTTCGAGGCTGACGGCTTCAAGTTTCTCCATTGCGTTGTTGGCCGTATCTTCCAAGAGATAACCCGTTGGTACGCCGTGTTCGTCCCTTTTGTAGTAGCTGAAGCCTGGAACTGGGTCTGGAGTGTCTTTGTTTATCCCGAGAAGTTTCAGTGCTTGGCTGTTAGCCCATGCGCCATGAAACCCTTCGTCCATGATGAGCACCGGACGGTTGGGCACTATTGCATCCAGTTGCGCTTTAGTGGGACCTTTAACGCCGAAGGTGGTTGCTTTAAAGCCATAGCCGAACAGTAATTCCTTTTCCGGATGTGCTCTAGCGTACTGGTCTACTGCTGATATCCACTGTTCCACGGTACCCGATGTTTCGAGAGACAATGCCTTGGCGTACGCGCCGCCTAAGAGTGGGTGCATATGCGCATCAATAAAACCCGGCAGTAGCATCTTACCGTTCAGGTCATGGCGCTTTGTCTCGCTACCACTTAATGCGATGGCGCCTGCATTATCACCCACGTATACAATGCGGTCATTTTCTACGGCGACGGCCTCGGCCCAGGGTTGCTCTGCATCCAAGGTGTAAGCTCTGGCATTCAGGAATACCAGATCTGCCTCCGCGTAAGCCGTGCCGGTAGCGGTAGTCAGTGCTAGGCATAGGGCCAGAGCGAGGTTGTTGCTGTGGGGTTTTTCCATGGTATTAGTCTCTTACTGACGCCGGCCCTTCATCGATATAGGCATGGCGTGCTCCCTCTGTGTTCTATTTCTCAGCGACGATGCGCCAATTAAGGTCGGCAATCTTGGCTTTTTCCGCATCGGTCCAGGCCTGGCCGCCTTTTTGCAGTAAATCGAGCGATTGTTCGACCCAGGGCGGCATCAGGCGAATGGCCTCAAGGGCGCGTACAATTCGACGCACCCACAGAATTAAATCCCGCTTTTGCTCGCAGATGGGCCAGGCTTCACTTTTTGAGGGCGCTGAAACAAGAATTTTGAATCCTGCTTTTTCTAATGCTGCGCATACATCCGCGGGGTACATCGATTGAGTCGCCGCCAGTGTTGGCAAGTACGTTCTGTGCAATGCGGCATGCTCTGGGTTGTTCCAATCGAAGTAGGGTGACAGCAAATACTCAGCGCAGGCGTAGCGCGCGCCCGGCTTTAACACGCGATACATTTCTCTGGCATGGTCATCCAGCTCTTCTTTTTTGAAGAAGGGCCACACTGCCTGAAAGGAGAAACAGCCTTCGAAGCTCTCTGACTCGTAGGCCAGGGGGTCATGATGATTGCCTTCTTTAAAGTGGAGGCGATCGCTCATCTTGGTTTCTGCGGCCCAATCAATGGCGTTTTCTATTTGATTGGGGTCGATGTTATAGCCAGAGACTTGTCCACCGGACAGGGTGGCAAAGTGGTGCGCAATTCGGCCTCGGCCACAGCCCATATCCAACAGGTGAGATTGCTTGGGATCATTCAAACTCAGTTCTTCAAACACCGCCTTTTCAACTAATAACTGATTACCATAGAGACCTTGGGAGTCATCGAGCTGTGGTGGGATGTAGAGCTTCTCTAGGTCGAAAACCGAGAGCATGTTATTCAGTACTTTATAGTAGTCTGCTACCGCCTTAGTCTCGTCCTCGGTTGACGTCTCTTCGCCGTCCTGCATGCGCTGAAAAAACTTATAGGCGTTGATACACCCTTGTTTATCTTCATCCGATAAGGTGATCAGCCGTTTGATGCCGATCAGAGAGGTTTTGATCCTGTACCAATTCATCGCCTGTGCTCTGCGTTGGGTACAGTCACAAAGTGTTAGTCCGGATCTTTTGGGGCTGGAGCCTTGGGTTTTGGCGGTGGCATGTTTGCCTGGCCGCTAATCCCTGACTTAACTTGTTCTATTTCGCCACCTGCTGCGAGGAAAGCTTTAACTTTCTCATCGAGAGAGGACGATGTTTCTACGGCTGCGGGCTGTTTCTTTTTGCCCACCGTTTTTAGAGGTTTATTGGCCATATTGGATCTTTATTAGTTGTATGAGTACACACCATACACAAAAAATCGATTTGACGTTCGATTAACGTTGAAATGGGTACGGGCTAATGCGCTGTCCGAAAGGTTTAATTAGTCAAAATTGCTTCAACTGTCGATACTGTATTGTGGGCTGACAGCGGGTCCAGTTTTCAGATATCTAACGCCAGCGGGGTTACATTATTTGTTCATGAAATACGATCGAGTCATTTTGAGCGCCACGTGTATAGCGCTGTCAGTCTCGCTATTAGCCGCCTGTGACTCATCGAGTGTTGACCACCTTGCGAGCAAGGTAGAAAATCTCGCGGAAAAGGCGCCACCTGCCAGCCACGAATGGCGCAGTTATCTGGGCGATGCCGCTAGTCGCCAGTACAGTCCAGTTGGCCTGATAACCAAAGACAACGTGCATATGTTGCGCGAGGTTTGGCGCTACGATCCCGGCTTTGCGGTAGGCTATGGAACTGAAATTCCCACTAATCCCCTGATTGTTAAGGGCGTTCTCTATGGATTAAACGCGCGCAAGGACCTGTTCGCGCTCGATGCCGCTACCGGGGAAGAGCTGTGGGTTCACGTTATAGCGCAGCCCAATGCGGGCAAGGGCTCCGGACGTGGGCTGGTTCACTGGGAGGGAATTGACGCAGCGGGAGAGGCGGCCCGCTGGATTGTGCTCGGCCTTGGTCATGAATTGATTGCCATTGATGCTTTGACCGGACAGCGGGTTGATGAATTTGGTTCGGGGGGTGTGGTTGATCTTCGCCAAGGTCTGGGCAAGCCGGTTCGGGATGTCAGTCTAAATGTTTCCTCACCGGGAACACTTTTTGGAGATTTGCTCATACAGGGGTTTGGTACAACCGAGTTCTACGGCGCAGCCCCTGGATATATTCGCGCTTATCATATTCCTACCGGTGAGTTGCGTTGGACGTTCAAAACGATCCCGGGAGCGCAGGAGTACGGGGCTGACACATGGCCTGACATCAATCGTTCAGAGTTTGGAGGCGCCAACGCCTGGGCTGGCATTACAGTGGATACTCAGCGCGGTATTGCCTATGTTCCTACCGGCTCTGCAGCCTATGATTTTTACGGTGCCAACCGCAAGGGCGATAATCTTTTTGCCAATTCACTGATAGCGTTGGATGCCAGCAGTGGCGAGCGTCTCTGGCACTATCAGATCGTTAAGCACGACCTGTGGGATAGGGATCTGGCAGCGCCACCCAATTTGGTAGACATTACCGTCGATGGGCAGACCATAGCCGCGGTCACGCAGGCTACAAAAAGCGGCCACTTGTTTGTATTCAATCGCGAAACCGGCGAGCCAGTATTTCCGCTCATTGACACGCCTGTGACAGGTGTAGGGGTCCCGGGAGAGCACCTACCCAAAAGTCAGCCGCTACCGGTTTTACCGCCGCCGTTCGCTAATCAGAATTTCTCTGTTACCGACATTAATGCTGCCAGTGGCCAATATGTCGAAGAGCAAATAGTAGGAATGGCGCTCAATCAGGTTTTTCACGCACCCGATGAAAACGGCATTGTACTTTACCCGGGTTTGGATGGGGGTGCCCAGTGGGGTGGTCAGGCGTGGGATGCAGATTCTGGTTTGCTTTTTGTCAACAGCAACGAAGTGCCCTGGCACTATACGATGCAAGGGCTGTCTGCCGACGATCCGGGATTGCAGTCACTGGAGGGCTCCTACCAAATGTTTTGTGGTGGTTGTCATGGCGCCGATCGCCGAGGTACAGGTGACACATTTCCCTCCCTCAGAAACATACGCGAAAAATATTGGCCTTGGGAAATTTGGCAAATTATTCGACAAGGTCGCGGGCGGATGCCAGCCTTTGGATCAGATCCGTGGTACTACATGCTAGGGCCCCTAGCCTATCTCTATATAGCAGGCGATTCTGAAGGGCGCGCCGGATTGGCGCCAGAGTCTATTAGTCACTACGGGGCCGATGGCTACAATCGACTACGAGATGAGTTCAAGCTCCCGGGATCAAAGCCACCCTGGGGCAGTTTGTCGGCAATTAATGTGGGTGAGGGCCGCATAGTCTGGAAAACCCCGCTTGGTGACTTTCCCAAAGCGCTGGCACTAGGGCTGCCGGGTCTGGGGTCGGAGAACTACGGCGGCCCGGTGGTCACCGCCGGTAGCTTAGTGTTTATAGCGGCCACGCCCGACAGCAAAATACGTGCTTTTGATAAAAATACAGGTGAGATGTTGTGGCAGAGCCAATTGCCAGCCCCCGGTTTTGCCACACCGGCAGTGTATGAAGCTGGCGAGCGACCGTTTTTAGTCATCGCCGCGGGTGGCGGTAAATTAGGCCAGCCCTCTGGCTCTGCTTGGGTCGCGTTCTCTTTGGACCCATCTAGTGTGCAATAGTAACGGCGAAGACCTCAAAGCTTCCGCCAACGGTCTAACTATTTGGGTTTGTAACAGCAGAAAAATTCACTAAACTGTAAGCAAAAATGGATAAAAGTATATGAAGCCAACCAGTCGCATATTCCAAAAATCTATTGCCGGTACGTTATCTGTGATAACAGCGATGGCTTGCAGCCAACTTTACTCCGCGTCGGCATTTGCGCAACTCGTTCTCGAGGAAGTTGTTGTTACTGCCAGGAAGCGAGAAGAATCTCTACAAGAAACCCCTATAGCCGTATCTGCCCTGTCTGCCGACACACTCGAAGATCTTGGTCTAAGAGATATAACAGACCTGCGCGAAGTAGTGCCTAACGTAGATGTTAGCGATGGCAATGGCACTAGCGGTGCCGGCAGTATATTTATCCGGGGTATTGGTGCGCGTAACACAGGGGTTAACTTCGACTCAGGCGTGGGTTTGTATGTTGACAATGTCTATGTTTCTCGTCCGGATGGGGCGGTGCTGGATAACCTCGATTTGCAGAGTGTGCAGGTACTTAGAGGGCCGCAGGGCACTCTGTTTGGTAAAAACACGACCGGTGGAGCTATTCTATATACCACCAACAAACCCGTCGATATCTTTGAAGGGCATGCCGAAGTTCGAGTCGGTAACTACGATCGTCTCGATGGCAAGTTGACCGTCAACATGCCGCTGATCGGCGACACTCTGATGTCCAGATTTTCGGTGTACAGCACTTCTCGTGATGGGCTTGTTACCAATGACCTCACTGGAACTCCGATAGAAGGAACCGCTCTGGGAGACTCCTTGCACGGTGGAGAGTTTGATGACATTAGTCGTGAAGGTGCGCAAGCGCAGTTGCGCTGGGTTGCTAGTGATAGCCTGATTTTTGATCTTAACTACAATTATAGCGATACCGACCAGAGTGCCAGAGGTTTGAACTGCGAGGTAGTGTCGGGTATAGACGGCGCCGGTTGGCAGGCTGCTCTGCAAGATGACACCGTTGTAATACCTTCAACGGGCAAGTCAATTGCAGAGTGGTGTCAGGCTAATGCCGATCTGGGTATAAGCAAAATTCAATCAGACTTGGCACCTCGCTACGAAGCGACCGTGCATTCTCTATCGCTGGTCGCAGACTGGGATATTAATGACACTCTAGCGTTTCGCAGTATAACGGCGTTGCGCACTACGCAAGGTGGTGAAACCAATGATCTTGACGCGATAGGTATTCCAATCCTCCACCGTACCAACTTTGGAAATAGCGGTGGACAGCTTAGAGAAACGGATCAAATATCACAGGAGTTTCAGTTATCAGGGACGGCATTCGGTGATAAGTTAGATTATATCGTTGGCGTGTTTGGGTTCTGGGAGGAAACTGATTCGGGTGTATCTGTGTCACCTTCAGGTCCTTTCTTTGGATCATTGTCTGGTTTTCCAGCTGCATTGACGGGTCAGGATTGCACCACCGATAACTGCGCCTTTTACATTAATCAAAGTACTGCGCTTTACACCGAGAACTCCTCTATCTCAGTGTATAGCCAGGCAGACTGGAATTTCAATGACCAGTGGCGCTTAACAATGGGATTGCGTTACACCAGCGAAGATCGCGAACTGCAGCGTATCTTTAAAACGCCCGATTTCTCAGGCGATGTATCCAATGGAGCAACGCCCATAGAGATTGCCGGTCTTGGCGATCTCTTTAAGGGGCAAAATTTTTACTATTTCCCGGATGGAGGATCGTCGTATAACCCACAGCATGGTTTTGTTCCGTCTCTAATGGATCCTTTGGACCCAGGCTCCGTTGACCCCTTGTATGACCAGACAAAGAAGATCGAAAACGACGACTGGACTCCGATGATCAGCCTGCAGCGAAATTTTGAGAGCTCTGGTTTCATGGACGGAGGCACGGCATACATCACCGTCGCCAACGGCTTTTTATCTGGCGGTATTTCCGATACCACAGATATCTTTACCGGTGAGTTATACGCTTATGAACCGGAGGAAGTGTGGAACTATGAAGTGGGTTTCAAAATGGATGCCTGGGACAGTCGATTGCGGGTGAATACAGCGTTGTTCTATACCGACTACACCGAACGACAGTTAACGACCGTTACCGTGAACCCAACAACTGGACGCATTGCGGGTTCAACCATTAACGCCGAGAAGTCGTCTATCGCTGGTCTGGAGATAGAATCTATACTCATTCCCATACCCAATATGCAGATCATAGCCAATGTGACGTTTAACAAGGGCAACATCGACGTCTATGATGACACTAGAATTGTGACTGCCGGTTCGCTGGATAACCCTGGTTGCTTGGCGCCAAGTTTTCCGCCGGGGATCGATGTGTGCCCAGTGGATCGTTCTGATGAGGATCTACCGCGATTGCCCGAGGAAATTTATTATCTGGCCGTGCAATACGCTTGGCAGACAGAAATTGGCACGATCACTCCACTGATTACTTGGTCCTTTCGGTCAAATGTTGAAAACTGCTTTGACCAGTCGAGCTGCCAGTCGGGTATTTATAAAGGTGATCAGGAGTCCCTGGGCGCGCGTCTCACGTGGTCGTCCCCTGATGAGAACTGGCGCATTACAGCCTACGGTCGAAATCTTACTGATGAAAGATATGTCCTGGGAGGCGTTCCGCTTGTGGACGTGCTGGAAACGGCGGGCACGCTATACAGCTTGCCTAGAATGTATGGTGTAGAGGCGGCTTTCACCTGGTAGGATGCTGCTCCGCTATCCCGAATAATCACACGATGCACCCGGGGTAAAGTTTTCAAGGCTCAGGTCGCTCAGGGCATAGAAACCATACCGCGCCGATGTAATAGGTTTTGATGACTTATCGGCGACAATATCAACTTGCCCGCGTCGGTTCCACGCCATTTACAAGCCTATAGAAGCCGCTAGTGTCGTCTGGGGAAACTGCGTGATACCTTGTGTATTCCACAATATCGTCATAGCCTAGGCATTCAATGAGCCAGTATCTTGCTAATAATTGTTTTGATACTCAAAGGCAGGGTGATCTAGACGAGCAAAATAGTTGGGATCTGGCCGTTTTCTGAAGAATAAACCCACTGGTCAGACGTAAATAATTTATGCTAGGGCATTACGC
>JBLHSI010000107.1:0-10332 GCA_047626655.1 Halioglobus sp. | reverse complement strand
ATGGCATCGATTAATTCGGTTTTGTTCACACTTATCCCCTTAAAATTAGTTCTTAACAAGTTTTGTTTTTTTACCCTATACGCTCAGGTATGTGGATGGTGGACTGTATACTAGAGATTGGATTCCGGTCAACAACCACGCGGGTTTTAATGCGTATTTATACGATTATTTTCATCTTGGTCTGCTTTCGAGGTGCCATTGATCGCGTTGGCGAGATACTCCTCGTCAGTGAGGGGTTCTGGCATCGACTCCAAAGCTATCGCCAATACTTCATCAATCCACTTAACGGGCTTAATATCCAACTCGGATTTGATGTTATCGGGAATCTCTTTGAGATCGCGCTCGTTCTCCTTGGGAATAATAACCGTGCGTATCCCGCCTCTTCGAGCTGCCAGGAGCTTCTCTTTGAGACCTCCTATAGGCAACACTTCGCCTCGCAACGTAATTTCTCCAGTCATAGCCACATCGGCGCGCACCGGAATACTGGTCCACACAGAGACCATCGCCGTGCACATAGCAACACCAGCACTGGGGCCATCTTTTGGGGTAGCGCCCTCGGGCACGTGTATATGAACGTCGTGGTTCTCATGATGACTGGCGGGAATCCCCAACATCTGAGAACGGCTTCGCACAACGGTCGTCGCAGCCTGTATCGACTCTTGCATCACATCGCCCAAAGAACCCGTTTTGATGTGGCGCCCTTTTCCTGTAACTGCGACAGCCTCTATCGTCAGCAGTTCCCCGCCCACAGATGTCCACGCTAGACCCGTGACCTGACCAATCTTGTTTTCTTCCTCCGCAATGCCGTAATTGTATTTCTGTACGCCTAATAAGTCCGGCAGCATTGCCGGTGTTATCGTCGTATTGCCTTTGTGCTCACCCATAGCACTGGCTTTAACCATCTTACGGCACACTTTAGCAACTTCTCGCTCGAGTGATCGCACGCCGGCTTCCCGCGTGTAGTAACGGATAATGTCTAGCACGGCGTCTTCATCGAACAGTACTTCCGCTTTCTTTAGGCCGTTGACCTTTATCTGCTTTGGTATCAGATAGCGGATCGCAATGTTGAGCTTTTCATCTTCGGTGTAGCCCGGAATGCGAATAATCTCCATTCTATCGAGCAGCGGCACCGGAATATTCATTGTGTTGGACGTGCAGATAAACATCACGTCGGACAAATCGTAATCGACTTCGAGGTAGTGGTCGTTGAAGGCATGATTTTGTTCCGGGTCTAGAACTTCAAGCATCGCCGAAGACGGGTCGCCGCGATGATCCATACCCATCTTATCGATTTCGTCGAGCAAAAATAGGGGGTTTTTCACGCCCGCTTTCGACATTTTTTGCAACAGCTTACCGGGCATCGAGCCTATGTAAGTTCGTCGATGGCCTCTAATTTCAGCCTCATCGCGAACACCACCCAACGCCATACGCACAAACTTTCTATTCGTTGCACGCGCCAGTGACTCGCCCAACGATGTTTTACCAACACCTGGAGGCCCAACCAAACACAGTACCGGGCCCTTCACTTTGCGCACGCGTTTTTGTACGGCTAAATATTCCAAAATGCGATCTTTGACTTCCTCGAGGCCGTAATGATCCTCGTCGAGGATTGCACTTGCACGTTTTAAGTCGTGTTTTACCTTGCTTCGCTTGCTCCAGGGAACGCTCACCATCCAGTCGATGTAGCTCCGCACTACGGATGCTTCTGCTGACATCGGCGACATCATCTTCAACTTGTTCATCTCGGATAGAGTCTTTTCTTTGGCCTCGTCGGGCATTTTGGCCTCGTCGATGCGGGCCTGAAGCTCATCCAGTTCGTTGGGCGCTTCGTCCATATCACCCAGTTCTTTCTGAATAGCTTTCATTTGCTCATTCAGATAGTACTCACGCTGGCTTTTCTCCATCTGTTTTTTGACCCGGCCACGAATCTTCTTCTCCACCTGAAACAGGTCGATTTCGGCTTCCATTAAGCCCATCAAATGATCTAGCCGAGCGCGTGTGCCGGAGATTTCCAGTATTTTTTGCTTTTCATCCAAGTCGACGCTCATATGGGCCGCAATGGTGTCGGCCAGCCGTCCGGGTTCATCAATGCCAGTGAGTGATGTCAGTACCTCGGTTGGCACCTTTTTGGACAGGTTCACGTATTTTTCGAACAGGCTGATAGTAGACCGGAGCATGGCCTCAACTTCGGCCTCTGGGATTTCATCCCCTTCAATTTCACGCACGGTGGAGACAGTAAACTCACCGTCGTCATCCACGCTACCTATAGCCGCACGATAGCCCCCTTCAATGAGCACTTTGATGGTGCCGTCGGGGAGCTTTAGCAGCTGCAGTATGGTGGAGACTGTACCCACCTGATAGATATCGTCAACGCCAGGGTTGTCGTCTACCGCATTGCGCTGGGCGACCAACAGAACCTGCTTGTCGGCAGCCATCGCATACTCCAGAGCTTCTATCGATTTTTCCCTGCCCACGAATAAGGGCAACACCATGTGCGGATATACGACCACATCGCGCAGTGGCAAAAGAGGAAGTTCGTTTACAGTTGAAGAACTCATGGATATCTCCGGGTTTGGCAACAACGGCTAGCAAACCCCTTTTGGGGGTAACTGACGCACGTTTCAATTAGTGTAAAGACCAGATTGGTTGCTCTGAGCTGTGCTACGCCCGGTGGAAGGCGAGCACAAGCCAGTAGAGGCGGCGATATTGCCGCCTACGACTATTCTTCCGATGAAGCGACGCGGGCCGGCTCAGCACTCTGATAGACCAATAGTGGCTCAGAGTCACCCCGAATAACAGATTCATCGATTACCACTTTCGATACGTCATCTCGTGAAGGGATGTTGTACATCGAATCCAGTAGAACACCTTCCAAAATAGAACGCAGACCTCGAGCGCCAGTTTTACGCTCCATCGCTTTCTCAGCGATTGCACGCAGACCATCTTCGCGAAAATCAACTTCCACTCCCTCCATCTCAAACAGCTTACTGTACTGTTTGGTCAGGGAGTTTTTGGGTTCCGTTAGAATCTCTACTAAGGCGTCGGTATCCAGTTCTTCCAATGTAGCTACAACCGGCAGTCGTCCAACAAATTCCGGAATCAGGCCGTACTGAACCAAGTCTTCGGGCTCCAGGTCCTGCAGCAATTGCCCCAAGTTTCGCTCACTAGACTTACTTTTCACATCGGCTCCGAAGCCGATACCACCCTTGGTGGACCGATTACTAATAACCTTATCGAGTCCGGCGAATGCGCCGCCGCAAATAAACAATATATTTGAAGTGTCTACCTGCAAAAACTCTTGCTGCGGATGTTTGCGTCCACCCTGAGGAGGAACCGAGGCCACTGTGCCTTCAATTAACTTAAGCAGTGCCTGCTGCACGCCCTCTCCTGAGACATCTCGGGTGATAGACGGGTTGTCTGATTTGCGGGAGATTTTGTCAATTTCGTCGATATAGACAATACCCACTTGCGCTTTTTCGACATCGTAATCACACTTTTGCAGGAGTTTTTGAATGATGTTTTCTACATCTTCTCCAACATACCCAGCTTCGGTGAGCGTCGTAGCATCGGCGATGGTAAAGGGCACTTCGAGCATTCGGGCCAGCGTTTCGGCCAATAGGGTTTTACCGCAACCGGTAGGCCCTACCAACAAAATATTACTTTTCCCTAGCTCGACGTCTTTGCCCTTGTCACGGTCATAACGCAGACGCTTGTAATGGTTATATACCGCAACCGATAAGACCTTTTTCGCACTCGGTTGACCAATCACGTATTGATCGAGAATGGCCTTAATTTCCTGTGGTACGGGCAGCTGGTCGCTCTTAGCTTTATCTCCGCTCTCCTGTACCTCTTCACGGATAATATCGTTGCAAAGGTCTACGCACTCGTCGCAAATAAACACGGAAGGGCCCGCAATTAGCTTGCGCACCTCGTGCTGACTTTTACCGCAAAAAGAGCAATAGAGTAGCTTGCCACTATCGTCGTCAGATGTTGTCGTTTCGTCACTCATTAAGCCAACCTGTGCCTCATATTCGGTTTTTTCGCTATCTTAGAACCTAAGATGATGTGTTTTAACGGGTTTTGCAAGCTTTGATGCTCAGCATCTACAACTATTGCAGCCCCGAAATAGGCTAGCTCTCGGTGCCACGATTAGTGACAATAGAGTCTACCAAGCCATATTCTACGCTCTGCTGGGCATTCATAAAGCGATCGCGCTCAGTATCCCGCTCGATCGAGGCTAGATCCTGCCCTGTATGCTCCGCCATCAGCGTGTTTAGTCGCTCTCTGATAATCAGAATTTCGCGAGCCTGGATGTCGATGTCCGTTGCCTGCCCTTGTGCACCGCCACTAGGCTGGTGGATCATGGTGCGAGCATTGGGCAAAATAAATCGTTTGCCCTTGGCGCCGCCGCTGAGCAGAAATGAACCCATAGAAGCAGCCTGCCCCATACACATGGTGCTCACGTCAGGTTTTATAAACTGCATGGTGTCATAGATAGAGAGGCCAGCAGTGACAGAACCACCCGGTGAGTTAATGTACAGATGAATGTCTTTGTCGGGGTTTTCTGATTCCAAAAACAGCAATTGCGCCGCAATCAGGTTTGCCATTTGGTCTTCAACTTGACCCACCAAAAAGATCACGCGCTCTTTTAATAGGCGAGAGAATATATCGTAGGAGCGCTCGCCGCGGGAGGTTTGCTCAACAACCATGGGAACAAGACCCAGGTTTTGAACGTGACTAGCGGATAGATCGTCGTACTGTTGTGCCATGATTTCAGCGTCCCTTAGGTGTTATTAAGTTGGGGCGGTGTGTTACACCGCCCGGGAGGCAAGTATCAGGCGGCTGATTGTTCCTGCGCGCGACTGATCGCTTCCTGATAGCTGCACTCGTTCTCTTTTATATTGGCACTGAGGAGCAGTTTTTCAACCACCTCGTCCTCTAAAACCTTCGATTCTATCGCAGAAAGTTGTTCTTGATTGGAATAGTAGTAGTTAATGACCTCTTCCGGGTCCTGATAAGTGGACGCCATCTCTTCAATGGTTGCGCGCACTTTGTCAGGGCTGGCAGACAACTTATCCTTTTGAATCATTTCCGATAGCACCAAACCCAACTTTACCCGAGGCTCCGCTCTATCGCGAAACATTTCTTCCGGCAGCAGCGAATCAAGGTCCATCTTCTGGTCACCCATACCGCCAAACTGCTGAAACATTTGCTGGCGCATAGCTGATATTTCTTGCGATAACAGAGCCTTTGGGATTTCAAGGGCCTCGTGTGCCCTCAATACGGCGTCCATCACCTGCTTTTTAACATCGGCCTCGATAGCGTTTTTGAGTTCGCGGACCATATTCTGACCGATTTCTTTTCGAAACTGTGCCTCGTCTCCGTCTTCAACACCATATTTGGCGAACAGTTCTGGTCCCAACTCGGCCAATACTTGTTCTTTGGCTTCATTGAGCGTCACCTTAAACTCGACAGCAGCACCCTGCAGAGACTCATCCTGATATTCGGCGGGAAAGGTCAGAGCGAGCACTTTCTCGTCGCCAGCACTCATACCCTCTATACCCGATTCAAAACCTTCAATCATGCTACCCGAGCCCAGCACTAAATCGTGGCCCTCGGCGCTGCCGCCTTCAAAAGCCTCACCGTCTCTGGTACCCAGGAAATCTATATTCACGCTATCGCCATCAGCCGCAGCACGCTCAACGGTTTCCAGAGCGCCCTGCTCTTTGCGGAAAACTTCGATGATAGTGTCGACATCGGAGTCCTCAACAGTCGCCACGGCTTTATCGATAGCGAAGCCATCCATGTCCGCCACGTCGACATCGGGAAACACTTCAAACGTCGCTATGTACTCAATATCTTTACCGGGCTCTAAACTTTTTGGCTCTATGCTCGGCTGACCGGCTGGTCGCAACTTCTCCTGCACCACCGCTTCTTGAAACGATTGGCTCATCACTTCACCAAGAACCTCTTGGCGAACTCCAGCTCCAAAACGTTGGCGGACAACTGTCATCGGTACTTTTCCGGGACGGAAACCATCCAGCTTGACGTTCTTGGCGGCTTTCTTTAGACGCACATCAACTTCGCTGTCCACGCGTGCAGCGGGAACACCTACGGTGAGACGACGCTCCAAGCCAGAAGTCGTTTCAATAGAAACCTGCATGATTTTTCCTCACAATATGACAATAGCGGGCGCTGTAGTGCCCATATATTTATCGGTGGTGCTCGCGGCGGAGCCCAACCGTGTATTTGGTGCGGAAGGAGAGACTCGAACTCTCACGCCTTGCGGCACTAGAACCTAAATCTAGCGCGTATACCAATTTCGCCACTCCCGCAATTTGAAACGCCCTTGAACCGGTGAATAGAGCTTCTAAAACAGCCTATTATAACCACATAACTAGTTGATTATTATAAGCTAAACGCTATTCCCTGACACACAGTCAGTCATCACAAGGGCGCAGATTCTGCCACAAAGTCAGTTACGATTCAACTGCAGAGTTACGCGGAATCGCAAGTAAAAAAGAGACCGCGCCAGTCTCGTCATTGGATGTCACCTTGCCAGCCCAATCAGCAGGCAATATTAGAGCCTCTTCCGGACCGTAATTATTGCCCTCTATTGCTAGCGTGCCCTCCACGACTACCAGTATTTGATAGCTGTCGGAGCCTATATCTTGCAATGTAGCCGAGGGGCTCATTTGCACACGGTGAACTTCGAAATCGTCAAAGTCTACGATACGCTCTATTAATACCTGCTCATCGTTACGCAACGCAGTAAACGGTTTATCGAGCGGCGTATGTAGATTCATTTGAGCGACTGCTTCAATCGTGTCCCAATGGTTTTGGGTCACAACCTCCTGTGCAAAAGACAATATTTTGCGCTCATACACGGGTGTCTGGAACTCGATGGTACGCACCCCGTGCTGCAGAGAGTGCGGCGTTAACAAAGGTACTTTAACGACATCGCCCACCCGCAAAGGTCGCAAGTGGGTAAAGCTGTCCATGGCGGCTCTCAGGTCCCGCTCACGAGCAAGTAGCGCTGCATCGGATCCACTTTGCCGCTGCTTACTGGACTTGTCTGCCGCATCCAGCGTTCGCCGCAGTTGCTCATAATTCTGTACCGCGTCCAAATACCGTCGCCGAAATTCTTTAGCGTCGGGGTACTGGGCCAACTTGTCAGCAGAAAAGCCGTAGCGAATATACCCTGTGCCGTCAGGCCAGGCATCGCGGTCTACGTGGGTAACAACGTAGACCTCCCTTTTTTGTTCGTGCAACTCAAAATATAGATCTCCTTGCACCGCTTTGGCGACCGGATCGAGGATTTTCAATAAGATGAGTGACTGGTTGGCCGGGCCTATTCGTAACTGCGGCATCGCCGCCTGAACCCATGGTATTGGAGTTTGCCCATGAGGACTGATAACGTTACACACTCCGCGCTCCTCCACGCCAGTAAACCATATCTCCCGCCCCCAGGGCTTAGGTATGAATACCGGACTCAAAGGCAAGACATTACCCAGCGCAACTCGTGCGATATTGTGCTCACTCACCCAGAGTGCATATTGCGTCTGGGGGTCGCGTTCGCTAGCAACAAGAGCCTTATCTGTGACTGAGAAGCACAACGATGCATCGCTGTCTAAGCAATAAATCGCTGTTAGTGCTTGCTGGTGGTCTTTTACTACCCAATCCGCCCGGATGGAAAAATCGACTAGCAACAAACCCGGCTGGAGACCTCGCTGCATGCGCCATTGCGCATAGGCATGAACGGGATCGCCACTGGTATGGCTTACATGCTGTGTGTAGGTAAGTTGGTGCTCCAAAATTCGGCTAGTCCGTTAAACAGGCGGGGTCGAAAGTGTATTCGCCGCGCAGCCAAGCTACAACCTCCGCTGCTGCCGGCCCCGGGAGGGCTGCGTATGCCTGCGACAATTGTTGTCGTCGTTGCGCACCCAGCCCGCTGAGCCCCAGCTGCTGAAAGTCTGCTGTATCAAGCGCTAGCTGACTCAAGGTGGCACTGCCAATGACCGCACTCAAGTCACCTGTCGACCGGCCGTACAGCTCGCTCAAGCCCTGCAGCGCGAGCAGAGAGACACAGCCCTGATTCATCGGGTTACACAAATGTCCAGTGAGCGCTGTCGCTAGGTGCGGGTCGCGATTGCGAAGCTTACCGCCGTAAAGAAAGTTACTTCGTAGGGCCCCGTCATTCACCGGGTAGTTATCCCAAAGTACAATCGGACGCGCCAGCTGCAACTGAATATGAGCGATGTCGGCTGCACTCACCGATTCAGAACACACCTTGTTGCCGGTCCACAATATATCAATCTCACGCGACAAGCCTAGACCCAAGTCGCCCCAATAGTGCTCTGGCATCGGGCCAAAATATTTTTCCAGCACCGGGTCTAACGAGTAATAGGTGGGGCATACCAACATTCGCTCCGCGTTACTCCACGCGGCGATGTCGTTGATAATATCAAGCTGACGCGCAGCGAGAGAAGGCATATCACCTGGCATATCATCAAACAGTATGGCCAACAGCGGCGCACCCAACTCATTAATCTCGCCTACTTTATCCCTCAATAGCCGCTTCTGCGTACTATCGTAGTTTTTGTAGACCTCAAACGGCGATAGACCGACACCAAACGCAAGAGAGCGATTGGCATAAGCATCGGCCAGTACTTTCATTTCTTGAAATCGCTGCACCGGCCAGCGCTCTTGCCAGCGCTTTCGTAGATAGGGGTCAGCCTTTGGGCAGTATATATAGGTGTCTAGATCGAGCAACTGCAAATAATCGGCGTACGCTAGCCGGGTTTCAAAAGACCATGGCTGCCCATAAAAACCCTCAATTATGCCTGTCAGAAATTGGCGTTCTCCAAACATTACCGTGTCTTAATTCCTTTATCTACTAATGGCATTTTTTGATATTTCTAAATGTACTAAAAATCGCGCAATTTGATATGGAAAATTGCAAAATTTGAACCATAATTAAAACGTGGTCGCCCATCCCCTAGTTCAACCGGGTGGCTGCAGGAGCATATCTTATGCTCTTTAAAGGAAGCAATTCCTTTATGTTTCACTCCTAATGGTCTTATTGGGTCCCGCATGGGACCCATTTTTTTACCTATTATACTTATAATTCATAGTATTACGGCGCATAGCTAGAAATAGCTATACATTGCTACATAGTATGGGTGGGACGGTCCGAATCTAATGATCCAGCCAGATGGTTTTCTATCTTGGCATTCGCTGTCGCATCCTGCTCACTAAACTGCACCCCAATGCCTGCGGTTCTGTTGCCCTGAGCACCCCTGGGCGTTACCCAGACCACCCTGCCTGCGATGGGAATCTTGTCGGCCTCATCCATCAAGCTGAGCAACATAAACACCTCGTCGCCCACCTTATAGGGCTTATTAGTCGGCACAAATAGCCCCCCATTATCGAGATAGGGCATATAGGCCGAGTACAACACTGCCTTGTCTTTGATCGTTAGGGACAAGATACCGCTGCGACTGCTTGTTTTCTTATCGTTCATATTAAATCCTCTGGCGCGTTCATACTAGCATCTTGCTACGCTGCCCCCAACTGGGCATCAAAGTGGGCACTGAGGCTGTCGACCAGCAGTTGCCGGTTGGGATTTGCGCCGCTAAAAACAGCCTTTTGTAGCTGAACCACTTCATCCAGAAGTGCAAACGCAGAACGTCCTGACTCCCCGGCCAGTAACGAAAAATCCATAGATCGAAGGTGCTCCTGTAAATACATCTGTAATTGCGCCAGCATTTCGTCTAAACCCTGCTCGGACATTAAGCTGTTCAGTTGTAATAGATTACCTCGCACCGAAAACAGCTGTCGCAGAGTATTATCGAGCTGCTCTCCGCGTTCTAGTTCCGCATCCTCGCACAGCCTCGCCGCTAACATCACTTTACCGCGGGTCAAGTCGAACGCTTTTCCACTATCCGCCTGATTTTGCGTAAAACCGTCCAGCCAAGCCACGCTCTGCTCTCGCGATGGCATAACAAACTTTAGGGTTTGACACCGTGACCTTACCGTTGCCGGCAAACCTTGCAGCCGATGGCTTACCAAAATCATATGAGTATCGGGTGAAGGTTCTTCTAGCGATTTCAGCAGCGCATTGGCCGCCTGATTTGTCATGCTATCTGCCGGCGAAAAAAGGATGACTTTACGTTGACCCAAACTGGCTGTTTTACTGGCAAAGTCGACCGTATCTCGAATCTGATTGACCTTAATGACTCGACTCGGAAGCTCTGGATGCAGCCAACGAAAATCACCATGGCTACCGGCACGACTGAGCTCACAGCCCCGGCAGCGACCACAGTTGAGGCC
>JBLHSI010000106.1:0-10352 GCA_047626655.1 Halioglobus sp. | reverse complement strand
TCACGCTGTATTTGGGGCGGGGAGAGGGCGGGCTCTACGAAGACGTACTCGACGCAATTGCTGCCCGCAACCCGAATTTTGATTTGCGAATTCGCCGCGGTTCTACGGCGGCTCTGGCTAACACGATAATAGCCGAAGCAAAGGCCGGTGTGCTCCGAGCAGATTTGTTTTGGGCGGTGGACTCCGGCGCGGTTGGTATGGTGACCGCAGCAGGCATTGCCAAGGCGCTGCCCACCAGCCTCACAGGTCAGCTGCAACCACAGTTCCAGTTTCCCGATTGGCTGCCAATAACCGGGCGAATACGAACACTGGCCTACAATACCGAGCGCATTGCACCCGATACAATCCCAGACGATATTATGGCGTTCGCCGATAGCAAAATGTCAATTGCATGGGCGCCTGCCTACGCTTCTTTTCAGTCGTTCGTCACTGGGATGCGCATTTTGGAAGGCGACAAAGCAACCACTGATTGGCTTCGTGCCGTTAGTGCGCGTGCGAAACCCTACGCTGGCGAGTTGGGCGTGGTAATGGCCGTTGAACGCGGCGCGGCAGATATTGGTTTTGCGAATCATTATTACACCTTACGTCTGAAAGCGGGTAAACCAGACGCGAATATCGATCTGGCTTTTACCCGTGAAGATGCCGGTTGTTTGGTGAATGCCTCGGGTATTTTGGCACTCAAGGACGGCGATACTCCTGTCAATTTCATGCGCTACTTGTTAACACAAGAAGTTCAAACGTATTTGGCTAATGAAGCGTTTGAAATTCCTCTAGTGAGCAGCGTTGCGACCCCCGCGGGGCTCCCGTCTCTGGCGAGCATCTCTCCACCAACGATAGATTTAACGAAACTGGCTGATATCAGGCCTACCTTGGATTTAATGCGGGCCGCCGGCGTACTGTGATCCACTTTCCACGGTCTTATCCACTAGCATTTATTATCGCTGTGCTCGCGGTAACCCCTGTGTTTGTGCTTTTCGCGCTGGCTGGTGATACGCCACAGTTGTTCGACGCGCGAAATTTACATGTTCTAGGCAATTCACTATTGCTTGTCTTTTTTACAATATTGGGTGCTTTAATCATCGGTGTTCCACTTGCCGTATTAACGGCTTATGCGGACTTACCTTGGCGACGAGTTTGGTTGATTACGCTAGCAGCACCGCTGGCGATGCCCAGCTACATCGGTGCGTTTACACTGCAGGCCGCGTTTGGGCCGGGAGGTGAACTTGAAAATTTGCTGGGAGTATCAACACCCTCGATTAACGGCCTAGTTGGGTCTTCATTGGTGATGTCTTTATACACTTATCCTTTTGTGTTGCTTACAGTGCGAGCGTCGCTGTGTAGTCTGGACGCCAACTTGGTGCAAGCAGCTCGCACGCTCGGTATGCCTTTGTGGATGTGCCTTGTGAAGGTGGTGTTGCCTCGCGCTGCAAATGCAATCGCCGCTGGTGCATTGCTGGCAGGCCTGTATGCGCTGTCAGATTTTGGAACGCCGGCTATTATGAACCTTAATACGTTTACGCGAGTTATTTATGTTGAGTACAACGCCTTTGGTTTAAGTCAAGCGGCTATGCTGTCACTGCAACTACTGGTGATTGTCGCTCTTTTTCTGTACCTCGAATCCAGGGTGAGCGGTAGCACAGAGAAACCGGGTCGACCTCTGGTAATCTGGCCCAGTCGAGGACAGATCCTAGGCTTCTTCTTGTGTGCTTTTCCTGTCGTTTGGTTATCAATTATCGTTCCGTTGGGTGTATTTACACTGTGGCTGTGGCGCGAAGGCACGGGTAACTTTGAATTCTCCTACGCTTGGAACTCTGCACATGTGTCACTGCTGGCCGCTGTTGTCGCCGTCGTTTTAGCGCTGCCGGTAGCGCACGCCGCCAGCAGGGGCAAGGTAGGTCGGCTTATGGAGCGAACCACGTATCTGGGGTTTGGTATTCCGGGAATTGTCATGGGCACAGCGTTGGTTTACGTGGGCCTACAGCTGCCTTTGTTTTATCAGACATTGAGCTTGTTGGTTGTCGCTTATGTGTTGCGATTTCTACCGCTGGCAGTAGGTTCAGTGCGGTCTGCTTCTGAAAATCTTGACGTGAGTCTCGTCAATGCCGCGCGCTTGTTGGGAGCTGGGCCATTCGAGGCATTCAGGCGCATTACCCTGCCGTTAACTTTTCGCGCTATAGTGGCCGGAGCTGCTTTAGTTTTTCTCGAAGCAATGCGAGAGTTGCCGGCGACACTGTTGTTGAGCCCGACAGACTTCGAAACACTGGCCACTTACCTGTGGAGAGTTTATGAAGCCGGTTACTTTGGTCGAGCGGCGGTTCCAGGTTTGATCTTAATTCTCATCTCCGCGCTGGCACTGGCCCTCCTATTTTCTGGCGAGCGCTGGAGCCTCAATGAAGATAAGGAAGTTACTCGTCGATAATGCTTACAGTTAGTAATCTATCCGTTAAATATGGCGCTATAAGAGTCGTAGACAATCTAAGCTTATCGCTGGGGGAAAACGAGATTCTAATGCTCGTAGGTCCAACAGGTTGCGGTAAAACTACCGTGCTGCACGCCTTGGCCGGGCTCGTTCCCATCGAAAAAGGTGTTATAGCCATGAATTTATGGCGCGCGAGTAAGACAGGTTACGTCCCGCCAGAAAAGCGAAGTATGGGGATGGTCTTTCAGGATTTTGCTTTGTTTCCTCACCTGAGCGTCGAGCAGAACATTGGTTTTCGATTGGCCGATGCTGTAGAGGCTGAACATTGGATTAAATTGCTAGGCCTTGAATCCTTTCGGCATTCAATGCCCGGTACGCTGTCCGGTGGCCAAAAACAACGCGTGGCCCTTGCTCGAACTCTGGCACACAAGCCTGCATGTGTCTTACTCGATGAGCCTCTGTCTAATTTGGATGCTGCACTGAAGGACGAAGTGCGCTGGGAAATTCGCGGCGCTCTGAAGGCTGCAAACGTGCCCGCTATTTGGGTAACGCACGATCAGGAGGAGGCGCTATCCGTGGGGGATAATGTGGGTGTCTTAAGAGAAGGGAAATTAGAACAATTAGGCAGCCCTGAAACCTGTTATAGCCAGCCGGCCAATCGATTCGTCGCTCGATTTTTAGGCGAGGCTAGTTTTTTAGAAGGCGACCTAAACCCTGTCAATAATGAGGTGCTCACAGTGCTGGGTGTTGCTCCAGGGTACGCAATAGACGGTGCCTCAGGTGAAGTCAGCATCCTACTGCGCCCCGATGATCTATCGTTAACTTTGAACCCGAGCGGGAATGCTCAGGTTAATTGGGTTCGCTACGAAGGTAGCGCACGACTCTATGCGGTAACCACTGACGACGGGACACAGTTGAAGGTGCGCTGCAATCATGAAATTATATGCCACCGCGGGGATCGGGTAGAACTGAAAATAGTCACGACGCATCCGCTCGCGATGTTTGGTACTGAAAAATAAACCGGTATCATTTGATAGGCTGGGTCGATTGAGCCTTACAAACGTCACCGATTTCCACCTGATATCGTCAGTCTCGAAGAAAGCTGCTTACTGTGTATCAAATTCGGTGCGGTACACACGCGAAGATTGAAACGAAAGCACCGTAAAAGCCTGGCCATCTACCTCTAAAACTTCTGCACCGAATCCTGCACCATTAGTATTTTTCAGCAAAGGAAAAGACAGTGCCCGAAATCACGCCAAAGCAAAAATACTGGTCTGATTAACGCCTGCACGCAGATGCCTTTGAGGGGTCGTTAACCTAGTATGCGCGAAGCCAGAATATTTGCTTACAAACCTCGTACTATTGGCAGAGCTATTTCAAACGCTCGTTAGCTATTAAGATCAAAACTAAAATGGCATGTACACAAGTCGTCCGTTCTTCAGGGTCAGATGTTTGTGTCAGACTCTAAATCAAAAACGTCCAGTTATACTATGCCCAGCTGCCAGGTCACGGATTACTGAACGGTTTTACCAGCAAAGCCGACATGGCGCTTAGCTTTATTGGGGAACTATACTCGCCGCAGTGAGAATCCGTTAGCCTTGGCCACCCACTCCATTTGTCTCCATATGAGTCGCCTTTTGCAATTCACAACTAGATTTTTCACTCTCCGATAGCGACTCGAGGCTTTGAGGTCGGCAGAAATTGAGCCTTCTGGCGATCGGCACGATTTTTGACGAGAACTTTGACCCGTAACTAAAAAAAGCGAAGACCCAGACGATGAATACGTTGTTGAGTAATACAGCCTCATCGCCAGGGCGATTAGTCGGTTCCTCGGGACTTGCAGTCTCGGCCCCTTATTTAAAATGGTTTCCATCAAAAATAAGAGAATTATTATGACATTAGCAAAGCACGTCTTCCCTATGGTCATCCGGTGTGTCTCAGCGGGTACAAAGGCGAATACAGTAGACTTGCTGAGTGGCAAACAGAATGATCAGACGGTCTTTGCGCACACCTATGTAACCTCTGGTGCTGACGGTAGCCAAGAGATCTATGGCAACGTTCTGGCTAACTAGAATGTGACTATCGGCGCAATGGGAAACGTCTCTGGCAATACTCAGTCGAGAGCCTTAACCACTGGCGATAGTGCAACGATCGGTGGCAATGCTTTGACCTCAGGCGCCAGCACGCTAGGCTCTAATTCAGTGCTCTCTGGCAACCTTTACTCCGCAAGCGCAATAACCCTCGGCGCCGGTGCTACTGTTGCCGACACGGTACAATACGGCGCGGTTATCACCAACGGCGCCGGTGCCACATCTGGAACTCAAACTCAGACCACCACGGCACCGGTTATGGCCGATGAGCATCTAGTGGTTACGGCCGCGCAAAATGCGCTGGATGCCATGGCGGGGGGAACTGTTCTTGCTACGGGCAATATAGCGACTAGCACCGCCTTCACTGCGGGTGTCTATGATGTTTTGACTATAACGGATACGACTTAAGGGGGGAGGAAATTTTATATTCCTAACAAACCATACTAACCAATAAAAATATTATCAAAAATTATTAGGGACTATGAATAACAGAACTCATTAGCAACAAATATTACTGGCTTATCTGCGGTACATTCTCGTTTCAAAACTAGCAAGGTGATGCCAACGAAAAATATACCAAAACTCAAGGCGAACGCCGCCGTGAGCTTGGCAAATCAGATATCAAATTGACGCGCCCTCCCTCTGGATGGCAACCCAAGCTTCGATATTTTTACCGTTTTTGATGGGAAGTACTCGCCAATACATGATGAATGGTGTGCCATCTTTTTTATAATTGATGGCTTTTCCTTCAAATTTCTTACCTGTCTTCAATGCAGTAGTGAGCCGATCGATAACGACTTTGTCAGTAGCAGCGCCCTGAAGCATACGTGGCGTTTGTCCAATTACGTCTGCTGGATCATGCCCGGTTAACTTTTTAAAAGCTTTGTTCGCATAAATAATTTTGCCCTTGGCCGTTCCGTCAGTCACCAAGATCGAGTCAAAACTATTTTCTGCGAGCACCTTTAATAGGGACAGGCTGGTTTCCTTTTCACCCAGGGATGTTTCGATTGTGTAAGCCATAGTTGTAGTCCGGTTTGATAAATTATTAACGCTGCCATCACGCAGTGTGGGATTATTTAGATCACTGTAAAGCTAGAGACACCTTGATCGATGGCGAAGGTATTATCGGTACAGAGTGTAGTTGCCATAAACACCTTTCTTTTTTTGCAACATTACAGGGAACACCTGCCGATCGCAATTATGCCGATCGCCAATTACAATAAATAGACTAAACTCGTTCAGATTGGCTATTAATAACGCGCTATAGTCCTTTCGATTGCTCTTTCGATTGCCCATGAGGGTGCTGACAAGTTAACTCCTAATCTGACAGTATTCAGCTCATGACTCAATCCAAAATGTATAAGCGCTATCGATTCCCAGCTGAAATCATTCAATATCCCGTTTGGCTTTACCATCGATTCAACCGAAGTTACCGCGACGTTGAAGACTTGATGAGCAGCGGGGCATCAGTGTCAGCTATGAAGCAATACGTCTTTGGTGCAATAAGTTCGGCCCTCAATTCGCGAGAAGACTAAGGCAAAAGCACCAAGGATATGACGACACTTTCTGCGTTGATGAGGTGTTCGTTAAGATTCAGGGAAAGCAGCTTTACCTGTGTAGGGCGGTTGATCAGAATGGCGAAGTGGTTGATGTATTCGTGCAGAAGAGGCGTGATGGAAAGGCCGCAAAGCGCTTCTTTAAGCGTCTATTGCGTAAACACAAAGGCGAGCCACGTAAGATCGTCACGGACAAATTGAGAAGCTACAACGTGGCTCATAGAGAGCTCATTCTAGAACCGATTTACGATACAACCCAGTATGCCAACAATCGAGCTAAAGTGTCTCACGAGCCTACACGGGTGAGGGAGCGGGGCATGCAGAAGTTCAAGTCAGTGGAGCAAGCACAGCGGTTTTTGGGTGCTCACGCGGCGGTTTACAATTTGTTCAGCCTTGGGCGGCACTTAGTATCGGCTGGGAACTATCGTTTTTTTAGACAGCGTGCTTTTGTGTCTTGGGAAAAGGCAGCGGGAATATAGTAGCTAAAATAACGATTTTTCTCGATCTTGGTAGTTAACTTTTCAATACGTCCATTGCGCTAGTATTATTTAGTCCGCTTACTGTGAGTAAAAAGATGATTTGTATTTCATTTGGTTCGGCCATCTCTTATGGGATGGTTGAACTGGTTAAGAGGTTCAAAATGAGCGAACAAAAAATTAAGGTTAGTTTAAGATCTATAAGATCTGCTGGTCTAATTCCGCAGTCTGTGCTGTTTGTATTTGTGACTACGATAATGCTTTCGGGAGCAATTAGATTGCTGGAAGAGAATTTAGGAATCAGCTTCCACCCTTGGGCTATGGGCGGGATATCTGCAGCTGTCGTTGTCCCGTTAACTTTCGTGTACCTGGAGAGGAAGCTAAATGGCAACCAGACCTGATTGACTTGGTCCTCGTCTGATTCATCGCTTAGATGTAAAGTTCATTATGTAAGCTAAACTAGAGTTGATAAGAAAGATTGATGTGAAGTTACAGGGTTTTGCTTCTTAGGAAGTGAGGGGAAGTGAGTGTCCCCTATGCTTTGATCTAGACAACTTGCCAGTATAGAGATACCTTTATTCTTCCTATTTTAGAGGTGCTCACCAAATGCGATCACGTCAATTCATCGAGTTAATTAGCAGCCTGTTAATCCTATTTTGTTTGGCCAGCCCAGCATATGCCTCGTCGCTGGCAAATCAGGTCGTTATTCACCGTGATCAATGGGGTGTGCCGCACATCCGCGGAGAGTCCGATGCTGCCGTTGTGTTCGGCTCCGCCTGGGCGCAGAGTGAAGACCATTTCTGGCAGCTTGAAGACACCTACATAAAGGCGCTTGGGCGCTACGCCGAAATGGTTGGTGAGTCCGGAGTCAGCAGTGATCTCGACGTCGCGCTTTTTGACATCGTCGGAAGTTCGCAGCGCGATTTCACTTCGCTCCCGTTAGAAATACAAACGCTTGCTCGCGCGTTTGCCGACGGCTATAACTTTTTTCTTGAGCGCAATCCGGATGTAACTCCGCGTCTCATTACCCGAATGGAACCGTGGCACGTGCTGGCTTTTGAGCGCTACATGATATTGCCGCGCTTGTTAGGTGCGGCACATGCACCGACGGCTGAGGTGACGCGATTGGAAGCTGAGGAGCTCGCATCGCTAGGCTCGAATCAATGGGCAATTGGGCCCGACCGCACTCGCAACGGCACCGCAATGCTGTTCATCAATCCCCATCAACCTTGGTATGGCTCAGGTATGTTCACCGAGATGCACGTGAAGAGCGATTCAGGTTGGGATTTTTCCGGAGCAATGTATCCGGGTGCACCGTTCCCAACCGCCGGTTTTAACAACCATCTTGGTTGGGCCTATACGGTCAACGAAGCGGATATCTCGGACGTGTATCGACTGACCTTTGATCATCCAAGCGATCCTGATCTGTATCGTTATGGCGACGGTTGGCGGCGTGCAGAGTCTTGGGAGATTGAGCTCGCTGTGAAGGGCGAAGCCCAGCCGCGGCGCTATCAGCTGCGCAAGAGCCATCATGGCCCGATAACCAAGCAAGAAGACGAATCGCATTTTCTTGCAATAAAAGTACCGCGACTTTACGACGGTTCGCGTATGGTGCAGTCGCTTGCCCAGTCGCGCGCAACGAATTTCGACGAGTGGTACGCAGCAGCATCGAGCCTCCAGCTGCAGACGTTCAACACAATGTATGCCGATGCTGACGGCAACATCTTCTATCTCTACAATGGCACGGTCGCGAAACGCAAGCTTGGTGTTGATTGGACGAAACCCGTAGACGGTTCCGATCCTGAACTGGAGTGGGGCGATTTCCATCCTATTGAGGAGCTGCCGCAGGTCTTTAATCCAGCTTCTGGCTTCATGCAAAACACCAATTCGACCCCGTTCACAACAACCGACGACGGAAATCCGTCGATGTTAGATTTTCCAGCCTACATGGTAGAAGATGCCACGGATGACAAGCGTAGGGCGCAAATGTCTCGCTGGTTGCTGCGTCAGGCTAACGATGTGACGTTCGAAAAGTGGCAGGAGATGGCGTTCGACACGACGCTTTACTGGCCGATGACGGAACTGCCGCGTTATCAGCGCCGCTTCGAATCGTTGCAACACACTCATCCAGACCTGGCTAGCGAAGTAAGGTCCTACCTCGAACACCTCCTCGATTGGGATTACCGCAGTTCACTTAAATCGACTCAAACAACACTCGCCGTCGCGTGGTACGAGGAGCTTTACGGCAGAGGCTATCCGGTTGAAACCTTAAAAGAGGAATTCGTGGCAGATATTCCCGCGCGATTTCGCGCGCTTGCTCGCGCAGCGAAGACGCTGGAAGGTCGCTTTGGCACTTGGCAGGTCTCCTACGGCGACGTACATCGACTTCAACGGCACGCGCCTTATGGCAGTTCTAGCAGCGTACCGTTCGATGATCGTGAACCAAGTTTGGGCGTGGCGGGCGTGCGCGGTCCGCTTGGTGTTGCTTTTACTATTTATCATACCTCGCCGACGGATGATCCTAATCGGCAATTTGAGTATGCAACTACCGGGTCGTCTTATAAGGCTGTTTATGAGTTCCACCCGGATGGAGTGAAGGCCGCGAGCTACTTGCACTATGGGCAGAGCCACAACCCAGAATCACCACACTTTTTCGATCAGGCAAAACTCTTGTCGCAACGGCGCTTCAAACCGGCGTGGTTTCACTGGGATGATGTGGTTGCAAATACAAAGCGTGCCTATAGTCCCGGCGATTAAGCGAAGCGGATTAACGGAACAGTAGGGAACACCCTAAACCTATCCCAGTTTGGAATCAAAGGGGTCGGAGAAGAAATCAAAGGAGAAGAAATCAAAGGAGAAGAAATCAAAGGAGAAGAAATCAAAGGAGAAGAAATCAAAGGAGAAGGAATCAAAGGAGAAGGAATCAAAGGGGTCGGAGTACTTTGATTTTGGAAACCGAAAGGTTAAAAACTGAGGTAGAAGCGCTGACAGGACAAAGAGTCCAACCACTCAAAAGAGGTAGACCTCGGAAAGCGGTAGTGAAAAATTTACTCTGACCCTATTTATTTTTCAATTATTTATACCATCACAAGGGTGCTGACAAGTTAGCCCCTCAATCTGTCAGGATCTGGCGTATGACCCAATCTAAAATGTACAAGCGCCACGGATTCTCGCCCGAAATTATTCAATATGCAGTCTGGCTATACCATCGATTCAACCTAAGTCGCCGCGACGTCGAAGACTGGATAGCGCAGCGGGGTATCACCGTCAGCTATGAGGCCATTCGCCTCTGGTGCAATAAATTCGGATCGATATATGCCCAAAGATTGAGAAGGAAACATCAGGGATATGGTGATACCTTCTTCAGTGATGAGGTGTTCATTAAGATTCAAGGGAAACAGCATTACCTTTGGAGAGCAGTGGACCAAGATGGTGAAGCAGTTGATGTATTCTTGCAGAAACGGCGTGTCAGGAAGGCCGCAAAACGACTCGTTAAGCGGCTACTGCACAAACATAAAGGCGAGCCGCGTAAGGTTGTCACTGACAAATTGAGAGGCTACAACGCGGCTCATAGAGAGCTGATCCCAGAGTCGACACGATACAACGCAACATGCCAACAATCGAGCCGGCGAGAGTCAGGGAGCGTGGTATGCGAAAGTTAAAGTCAGCGGCGCAAGCACAGCGGGTTTTGGGTACTCATGCAGCTGTGTACAATTTGTTCAACCTTGGACGACACTTAGTATCGGGTGCGAACTACCGCTTTTTCAGACAGCGTGCCTTTGCGTCTTGGGAGAAGGCAGCGGGAATATAG
>JBLHSI010000105.1:0-10413 GCA_047626655.1 Halioglobus sp. | reverse complement strand
CGGAATCCAATCTCTAGTATACAGTCCACCATCCACATACCTGAGCGTATAGGGTAAAAAAACAAAACTTGTTAAGAACTAATTTTAAGGGGATAAGTGTGAACAAAACCGAATTAATCGATGCCATCGCTGCTGCTGCAGACCTTCCTAAAGCTTCCGCTGGACGAGCTTTAGATGCCGTGGTTGATAGCATTAGCGAAGCGCTGCAAAAGGGTGACCAAGTTGCTCTGGTAGGCTTCGGAACTTTTTCTGTGAAGCACCGTGCTGCTCGTGCCGGTCGCAACCCACAAACAGGTGCTACTATTCAAATCTCAGCAGCTAATGTACCGGGCTTCAAAGCAGGCAAGGCACTGAAAGACGCTGTAAACTCCTGATACGACCAAGGTCTATCCGGGCTTAGATTTTTCCTAAGCGTTCTGCGCTAAGTTAGATTCTGCCGGGTGACCAGTCATATCAAAAAAGGCGCACTGTTGACGGTGCGCCTTTTTTTTTAGCTATCGACGGTAATAACCATGCTGCAAAACATAAGACAAAATATTAAAGGCACCGCTGCTAAAATAATAGTGGGCCTGATCGTACTTTCTTTCTCTATATTCGGTGTAGAGTCGATCTTGCTGGGCGGCAGTGGCAATGAAATTGCCGAGGTCAATGGCGAAGGTATTTATCCTGACGAAGTTCAACAAGTAGTGAACAAAGAGAGGCGACGACTAATTCAGCAATTGGGTGAAAATGTAGACCCCGCCATGCTGGATGAACAACGTTTAGGCGCTAGAGCCGTGCAGTCACTCATTAGCCGCAAACTCCAGATGCAATCGGCAGGCGATATGAAGTTGATGGCCGCCGACAAGCAGTTGGGCGCAGTGATTGGAGCGATGGAGCAGTTCCATATAGACGGTCAGTTTTCTCCAGATATGTATAAGAGCATTCTGGCCAGCGCAGGCTACACACCGCAATCGTTTAAGATCGGACTCAGCGAAGACCTGGTCCTGAACCAAGTTCGCAGTGGTTTGGCTGCCAGTGATTTCGCGACCGCCGCTGAACTCGCACTCAATGCCAAAATTACCCGAGAAACGCGAGATGTCCGCTACATGACTATCCCTCTAGAGGCGTTTACTTCAGCTATGACTATTAGTGATGCTGAAGTTGAGGCTTACTATGACCAAAGAGGGTCCAGCTTTCTGACAGAAGAATCGGTCGAGCTGGAATTTATAGAGTTGGCGCTGTCCGATTATATGAGAGCTGTCGATGAAGAAGCACTGCTAGAAAGCTATGAGGCGGAAAAAGACGGCTACGCTTACGCGACAGAAAATCGAGTGTCCCACATTTTGTTTGCGGCTGATTCTGACGAGAACGAGACACTGTTGAGCGCGCGAGCCGCTGCGGTGGTTGAAGCTCTGGCGACAGGCGGCGATTTTGCCGAACTGGCCGCGACATCATCCGATGATTTAGGGTCGTCCAGCTTGGGCGGTGACCTTGGTTTTTCATCAGGCGATGCCTTTCCCCCAGAGATGGAGGAGGCGATTGCGGGCTTAGAAGCAGGCGAAGTATCAGCGTTGGTCGAAACAGATGCTGGCCTTCATCTCATTAAATTAACCGAGCGAAGAGCTGCTAGCATGCCCTCATTCGAGGAACTGCGGCCCGAATTAGAACAGCGCTTGGCTACCGATGCTGCGTCCGTAGAGCTGCTGCGCACGGTTGAGAGTTTAAAAGACTATGCGTTTAACGCCGAAAATCTAGACGAGCCGGCCAGTGAATTGAATCTCACCGTTCAAAAAAGTGAGATGATTACCCGATCGGGGTCAGAGGGGCTGTTTGCTAGCTCGTCACTGCTCGCAGCGGCCTTTTCTGAAGAGGTACTCGAGGCAGGGCATAACAGTGAGGTCATCGATCTAGGTAGTAATCGCTTTGTTGTGCTGCGTGTACGCCAACATCACCCAGCCGAAGTGCAGTCGTTGGCTATGGTGCGCAATGAGATCGTTGCCACGATGATAGCCGAAGCTGCTCGAGTAAGAGTCTCTGAAGAAGCTAATCGTGCAATACAAGCGCTGGCTTCCGGTGCCGATATAGAGTCCTTCGCCAATGAAAATGGCTACCTGTGGCAGGTAGAATTGGCAGCCGACAGGCGCAACCAATTGGTTCCTCCTCGAGTTCTACAGCGAGCATTTGATATCTCAGGGCCAATTGATGAGCAGTCGGTGTTTGATTACGTGATTAGTCCTGTCGGAGATGCGCAGGTTTTAGAACTCGTACGTGTCACCGCGGGCGATTACAAACAGTTAGCAGAAACTGCCAAGACTGCGCTGGACCAGCAGATTGGTGGCGAGTACGGCGCGCTAATCGACATCGAGTATAGAAATGGTCTTCGTACAAAGGCTGACATCACGGTGATGTAACACCGCACACAGGATAATTATGGCCACAAAAATACTCAAACTCAATCAAGTTTCAATCAAGGGTCTGGATCGACTCCCTCGTGATACTTATGAGATTGCCAGTGAATTCCAGCAACCGGATGCAATCTTACTGCGCAGCCATAAGTTGCAGGAAGCTGAAATACCCGCGTCGGTTGTTGGCATCGCGCGCGCAGGCGCAGGCGTCAACAATATTCCATTAGAATTTTGTACGCAGCGGGGAATTCCCGTTTTCAATACGCCAGGTGCTAATGCCAACGCTGTCAAAGAGTTGGTTGCAGCAGGCTTGTTGTTGGGCTCTAGGGGAATAATAGAAGGGTTTCAGTATGTCCAAACCCTGGGCGACATGCAGGATGAGGGCGCGCTAAACAAGCTTCTGGAAGCACAGAAAAAACAGTTTAAGGGCGCCGAGTTGACCGGAAAAACGTTGGGCGTTGTCGGGCTTGGAGCTATTGGGTCGATGGTTGCAGAAATGGCCTTAACATTTGGTATGAAAGTCGTCGGTTACGACCCGGCATTGTCGGTCGAGGCTGCGTGGCGATTGTCTAGCAAAGTGCGTAAAGCCAGCTCGCTATCGTCACTCTTTGCTCAGTGTGAGTTTATTAGTCTGCACTTGCCTGTGCTGGATACTACTCGCGGCCTGATTAACGGCGATCTACTCAACCTCGTGCAGCCTGGTACTTGTCTTTTAAATTTTGCCCGCCAAGAGATTGTAGACACAGGCTCTATTGTGAATGCATTGGAAAACGGCAATCTGCGTAAGTATATTGCAGACTTTCCTACTGCCGAGTTGATAAAAAGAGACGACGTTATTTTAATGCCCCATATCGGAGCCAGCACCGAGGAAGCGGAAGATAATTGCGCGATCATGGCCGCTGACCAGCTGCGTGATTTATTAGAAAATGGAAACATTCGAAACTCGGTCAACTTTCCATCGGTACAACTGGAACCGGTCGAGGGCTATCGGTTGGCGGTAACGAACGACAACGTACCCAAGATTTTGGGCAGTATATTAGCGATATTGGCCGATGAGAATATTAACGTCCTTGATATGCTGAACAAAAGCCGTGATCAAATTGCCTATAATCTGATTGATCTTGCCAGCGAGCCGGCCCCCAGCGTACTCAAAAAAATGTGCGATTTAGAAGGCGTACTGAACGTTCGTCTATTGAGTTAGTCGCTCGCTAAACTGAGGCCGTCCGCGCCTCAGTTTCCGTTTAGCCTTGATTGACATCACTGGCCTCGATATACATTTCTCGCTCTAGCTCGCTCAACCCTGTAGCTCCGCTCCAGGGTTGCAGGCGTTGCTGAGCGTAATCCTGAAAATCCAGGAATGGGTACTTAATAATATTGAAGTAGGGCGAGTAATCGAAGTCGCTAGGGGTACACAATTTAGGATTGCGCATATACAGTTTTACGCGATCTCCCTCTATTCGTTTGACCAGTGGAAGAATGGGAAACTCAATACTGCCAAATGCCTCGGCGATCATAGTGGAGCAGACCGTATGTGTACTGCTGCCGGCACGACTGCTAAATAGGCTAGAACGCCAGCGGCGGGGCATGATAAACCACGGAAACAAAAAACGCGCCAGATCAAATATCTGGCGCACATCATAACTGGTTCCCAGGCGGCCTATGCTATAGCGGACAGCGTGCTGACTATCTTTGTAATCTAAGTTTCTCGGCCGACAAATACGCAGGTGCTCACACTCGTATTTGGTCAGTGGTCTAACAACCGTCCCCAGCCCTAATTCGCTTTCGATAATGAGTTGAGTATCGGGTGTGCCCATATAGAACTGACGTAGTTTATCTCGTAGTAAGGGGTCCTCAATATCGTGTAAGCGTCCGATATACAAGGCGGCATGAGACCAAGCACTTTGGGTAATTAACTTAATGACTTCAGCAACCCGAGAGCGGCCTTCTATTAGCACTACGTCACACGGCCTAACTTCATGTCGAATACGCTCAAAGTCACTCAGTGGGGTAGTTGGAAGGGGCTTCTGCCATTTAAGCCAGTTAATGACAGCGTCGCGAAAGATATTTTGCATGAAAGCACAGACATTAGTTTATATTGTTCTTTTATAACGCAGGTGAGCAAAAGGTGCCAGTGAATGAACAGAGAATTAGATGAGCTAGAGAAGCGGGTCGCAAAGGGGCGCAATTACGATACACCCCCGTTGCATCTTTGGCATCCCGAATTATCCGGCGATATCGATATAGTGATTACCGCTGATGGTAAGTGGCATCATAATGGTAGTGACATTAAACGACAGGCCATCGTTAAATTATTCGCCCGTATTCTTCGTCGCGAAGCCGATGGAGAGTACTACTTGGTGACACCGGGCGAGAAGTGGCGTATTAGAGTCGACCTGCACGCGCTACAGGTGATTTCGGTTGAATGGAGCGAGAGTGAGGGCGAACGAGTACTCACAGTAGGGCTCAATACAGGTCGGCAGGTGATGGTAGGTACCGATCATCCGCTTTTTAGCGAACCGTCTCTGGATAATATTGCAGCGGTTGGTTTAGATCATGGCTTGTCGGCCCTGTTTTCTCGAAACAGTTGGTATCAACTTGTTGAAATGGCCGAGAAACAGGGTGACCAGGTTAGCATCGTCAGCGGTGATCAGCGTTACATATTGGGATAGGTAGGGCCGCCAAAGCCTTCAGGGCTGACCCAAACTATATTCTGCGCTGGGTCCTTAATGTCGCAGGTTTTACAATGAACACAGTTCTGACTATTGATCTGAAAGTGTTTGCCGCTGTCATCTTCGATAATCTCGTAGACACCTGCAGGGCAGTAACGCTGCGCCGGTTCGTCGTACATCGGCAAATTTTGCGACAGAGGAATGGCCGGATCAATGAGCTTTAAGTGACACGGTTGATCTTCCTCGTGATTAGTGTTTGACAGGAATACCGACGATAGCTTGTCGAAGCTAATGACATTGTCTGGCTTTGGATACTCGATAATGGGCATATCTGCCGCAAGCTTAAGCGTGGCGTAGTCTGGGGTTTTGTCGCTCAGTGTCCAGGGCAGTTTACCCCGAAGAATACCCTGATCAACAAACGAGATAGCGGCGCCTAGAATGCCACCAAACTTATGTATTAGCGGGCCAAAGTTGCGCCAGCGATGCAGTTCGCTGTGTAGCCAAGAGCCATTGAAAAGTGTGGCATACTCTTTCAGGTCAGTGCTACCTGCGCTGCCTGATGCGAGCGCAGTGACAATAGTCTGCGCGGCTAACATACCAGATTTCATCGCGGTATGGCTGCCTTTGATACGGGCAAAATTCAAAGTGCCAGCGTCATCGCCAATTAACAAGCCGCCGGGAAAGGTCATTTTGGGACGTGATTGCGGTCCCCCTTTAATGAGCGCCCGTGCGCCGTAAGAGACGCGCTTACCGCCTTCCAGGTAGTGCTTGATTTTGCTGTGATGTTTCCACTGTTGAAACTCGTCGAAAGGAGACAGGTGGGGGTTGGCGTAACTCAGCGGTACAACATAACCCAGGGCCACTTGATTATTCTCGGCGTGGTATAAATAACTGCCCGAAGCGGTGCTTTTAGCGGCAGGCCATCCGGTGGTGTGCACCACTAAACCGGCCTCATGCTTGGCCGGATCGATCTCCCAAATCTCTTTAAAGCCGATGCCATAATGCTGCGGGTCACGCCCTTCATCAAGTTTGTACTTCTCAATAAGTTGCTTACCCAAGTGTCCACGACAACCCTCAGCGAATACAGTGTACTTAGCATGCAGCTCCATACCTTGCATATAACTATCTTTGTGTTCGCCGTTGGCAGCAACGCCCATATCACCTGTGGCGATGCCTTTGACGCTGCCGTCCTCATGAAAAAGCACTTCGGCGGCGGCAAATCCGGGGTAAATCTCTACTCCCATGCCCTCGGCCTGCTCGGCTAACCAGCGGCAGACATTGGCTAAGCTGATTATGTAGTTGCCATCATTGTGAAAGCCTGGTGCGAACATGAGAGGCACTTTGATAGCACTCTCGCCACTGGTCATTACCATGACTTCATCGCGCGTGACGGGCACGTTAAGCGGTGCTCCACGCTCTTTCCAGTCAGGGAACAATTCGTTCATCGCTAGCGGGTCCATAACCGCACCCGACAGGATATGGGCGCCCACTTCAGAGCCTTTTTCAACGATACAAACAGTGATTTCCTGCTCGTTTTTTTGGGCAAGTTGCATAACCTGACAGGCCGTAGCTAGTCCGGCTGGACCGGCACCTACTATTACAATATCAAATTCCATGGATTCTCGTTCCACAAGCTACTCCTCGATCGGCATACGTCAGTTGGGCAATCCCAGAGGGAAACTTACCCGGAAGGGGCGCAAGTATATAATTTCCATCAAGAAAAGACCATAAAGACGGTGAATGACAAGTATTTGACAAGTGCCGCAATGCAAGGTTCAGAGTCGAGAATACCTATTGACCTAGGGGATGTTTATGGGCAACATATCGCCCGAAATACTCTACCGTACACCCAACTAGACAAAACCATAGGAGACGCCATGAAGGTTCTTGTTGCCGTAAAGCGTGTGATTGACTACAACGTTAAAGTTCGGCCTAAATCAGATGGTACAGACGTAGACTTGAACAATGTCAAAATGTCCATCAACCCTTTTTGTGAAATTGCCGTTGAAGAGGCGGTGCGCCTTAAAGAAGCTGGCATCGCTACCGAAGTAGTTGTTGTTTCTGTAGGTGCTAAGCAATGCCAAGAGCAAATTCGAACTGCTCTCGCACTGGGCGCCGACAGGGGCATTCACGTTGAAACCGAGGCCGGCATAGAGCCATTGGTTGTCGCAAAGTTACTCAGGGGCGTAGTTGAGAAAGAAACACCTCAGCTGGTAATCTTGGGTAAGCAGTCTATCGACGGCGATAACAATCAAACCGGACAGATGCTGGGAGCCTTGGCCAATATGCCCCAGGGTACTTTTGCGTCAGAAGTTGCGATTGATGGCGACAAAGTGAATGTAACGCGTGAAGTTGACGCGGGCCTGCAGACTATCAGCTTAACTCTGCCTGCTATTGTTACTTCCGATCTTCGGCTCAACGAGCCGCGCTACGCGTCATTGCCCAATATAATGAAGGCAAAAAAGAAACCATTGGATGTATTTACGCCGGCTGATTTAGGTGTAGAAGTGACATCACACATCACGCAAGTACGGGTTGAGCCACCGGCAGAGCGCCAGGCGGGCATCATTGTAGAGAGCGTGGAGCAATTGGTCGACAAACTGAAGAACGAGGCGAAGATAATCTGATGAGTACTCTTGTTATAGCGGAACACGACAACGCAGTGCTTAAGCCTGCAACTTTGAACACCGTCGCCGCGGCTCAGGCGCTGGGCAGCGATATCGATATTTTGGTCGCCGGCGCAGGCTGCGCTGCGGTGGCGGATCAGGCTGCTGCTATAGGCGGCATTGGCAAAGTCATGCTGGCCGATAATGCTGCTTACGAGCACCAACTGGCCGAAAATGTATCGCTGCTTATCGCGGAACTGGCAGCCTCCTATGATAACGTCCTTGCACCAGACACCAGCAATGGCAAGAATATTTTGCCTCGCGTTGCTGCACTGCTAGACGTTGCCCAAATATCCGATATCATTTCGGTTGAGTCAGCGGACACATTTAAGCGTCCTATATACGCCGGTAACGTCATTGCAACGGTACAAAGCTCAGATGCTAAGAAAGTGATCACTGTGCGTTGCACGGGTTTTGACGCGGCAGCTGCAGAGGGCGGTTCAGCCTCTATTGAAGCGGTAGATGCTGTGCATGATGCTGGTATATCAGCTTTCGTCAGCGAAGAAGTTGCCGTATCTGATCGTCCAGAATTGACCGCCGCCTCGGTAGTGATATCTGGCGGGCGTGGTATGCAAAATGGTGAGAATTTCAAGCTACTTGAAGGCATCGCCGACAAGCTTGGCGCGGCAATAGGTGCCTCTAGAGCAGCTGTAGACGCAGGTTTTGTGCCCAATGATATGCAGGTGGGTCAAACCGGTAAAATCGTTGCTCCAGATCTGTACATTGCCGTTGGTATCTCCGGCGCGATTCAGCATTTAGCGGGTATGAAAGACTCTAAGGTGATTGTGGCTATCAATAAAGACGAAGACGCGCCTATTTTTCAGGTTGCTGATTACGGTCTTGTCGCCGACCTGTTTGACGCCTTGCCGGAGCTCGAAGCAGCCCTCTAACGGCTATTCAATGCTCTACCCTAATGAGGGCGCTTCGGCGCCCTCATTACGTTGTGTTAGTCACGGCGCAGCCGATCACTGGCCGCTATAGGTGTGGGGTAATTGAGCACAACGATATAGGACGATACTAAAAACGTGATGATAGTCGTGGCTTGAATCAACAGAGAAGCCTGCTCAGATATTATCGCGCTTCCCAGTGCAACATAGGCTATGAGTAGGGAGAACTCGCTGGCCTGTCCAAGACGGAAGCCAAGATCCCAAGCCAGTTCTCGTTTCTCGCTGACCCCCTTGAGTAAGAAGCGGTAGACCACCGGCTTTAAGCTCAATACTATTGCGGCCAATATCAGCGCCGGAACGATCACTTGTCCCAGTTGTGATAAGTCGAACCTGGCACCCACCGAAAAGAAGAAAAGTATCAGGAAAAAGTCCCGCAACGGTTTTAGGTTTACCGCGATATATTGGGATATAGGACTTGTGGCAAGACTAACTCCGGCAATAAAGGCGCCTATTTCAGCCGATAATCCGAGGTAATGTGCCGCTTCAGCTAGTCCCAGGCACCAGCCAATAGCGAGCAAGAATATATATTCGTGTATGCGATCAAACCGTGTGATTAGGGGCAGTAGAATAAAACGGACCATTGTAAAAGCCGCAACGGCGAGCAAGGGGAGCCCCAACATTGAAATGACCAAATCGGTCGGTTGGAAATCACCATTGCTCTTGTTAGTACCTAGTAACAACATCAGTACAACAATGGCGATAACGTCCTGCAATAGCAGCATACCAATCATTAGTTCGCCGATGTGGCGATGGTGCAATACTGTTGTCGGTAGTAACTTTATGCCGATGATCGTTGACGAAAACATCATCGCAGCACCAATAATTAGGGCATCCATGTTGCTGTAACCAAATATCCAGGGAACCGTAAAGCCGAGCCCCAAAAACACTACTGAACTCAATAGCGCCACTACGGTAGATTTTCTCAACGTTGCCCATAGCGCCTGAGGCTGCATATCCAGACCCAGCAGAAACAACAGGAAGATAATACCGACATGGCCAATGTCGGACAAAAGTTCGAGGTCGGTAACCATGGAAAGTCCGAACGGGCCTATGCATGCTCCCAGCGCGATATAGGCAATGATCAGCGGTTGCCGCGTATACAGTGCCAGAGAGGCAAATATTGTGGCGCCGGTGAAAATCAGAAAGAATGAGGAGGTGACTGTGGTTGTATCCATCAGCCAAGCTTACCAGACTCGCGTATTTTTTTGCAGTCGATCTGCCTTGTGTCTATATCGTTATAGGGGTTAAACGCCTCTGCGGGCGGTCGAACAACCGGCGCGCATATCTCTGAATCTTCAACTCATTGTGCAGAAAAATCTGGCGACTCGGCAGAGCGTTCTCAACGCTGCCCAGGTACATTGGCCTATCCAGTCTACCCTGCGCACTAAGAAGAGGATTACTTATGGACCTTCAGCCAACATCACTGCCACCTAATAAAGCGGAAATTTCGGCTAGAGTTATCAACGTGCAGGCCGCCATGTCTGAACAGGGGCTGGATTACTACCTCTGTCATGACCCAGCGAATATCTTCTATCTGACTAATTTTGCTAACTTTGTGCACGAGCGACCCTTTATTCTGGTGATACCCGCAGCAGGCACTATGACGTTCCTTATGCCCCAGTTGGAGGAAACACATGTGCGCATACGCTCTGTGGGTCCACTGGTGTTTGTACACTATTTTGAATTTCCTGCACCGGTAGGGCAGCGGTGGTCGGATCGACTTAGGGAAATTGTAGCGGGTAGC
>JBLHSI010000104.1:0-10426 GCA_047626655.1 Halioglobus sp. | reverse complement strand
GCGAAGCCATCCTGCACGTTGAGCATGGTACTCAAATAGCTGTCTAATTCTGTCCATGGCAACACTTCAAATTGAGCCCCACCCGCCGCCGCTATAGCGGGATACCACTGCGCTACAGCGCGATAATCGCCGGCAGTAATCGCAATTTCTGACACTTCGCCTTCGATGCCCAGCATGGACTGGATAACTGATCGGCCACTGTAAACAAACCGGTCTTCGGTACCGGGCAATCGGGCGGTATAGATTCCCACCACTCTGGCACCGCGATCGGCGACGTCATTGTTGGGATCTTGCGACATGAGCACAATGCGCTTACCCAAACGGGTTTCAAGGCGGCGCGCCATACTCGCACCGATAACCACGCCCTTATCATTTTCGTCTGTCAGAAAACGACCTTCTACAATAGCGTGCGGCGCCGAACCCAATCGCTGCTCAGCCAATGGGTCAACACCCAACAGGGTCACACCCCTGCTGTCTCGCTCGCTAGCAATCACTGCAGGCACACGAATCCTGGCCGACCAACCGACTATCGGGGGCTGACCCAGCGCAGCGAGTAAGTCACCCGAAGGCATGGGTATACGGTGAACGATACTGGGGTCGTCTCGATAGGCCGGTGCATGTATCTGAACCTCGCCCGGCAATGTGGCCAAACCGTTGCGAACAATTTCATCTACCATGCCACGCATTAATGCAGTCATGAATATCATTGACCACACGCCCAACGCGATGGTAACCAACAAAATCAGGGTGCGGCGATAGTTGCGCCACAAATTGCGCCATGCCAACACCACTATCACACTGAATGAATTAGACATTAAACCGCCCTCATCGCAGCCACCGGATGCAACGTGAAAAGGCGCGTCGCAGGATAAATTGACGCCAACATAGCGCCTACAAATACGGTGGCAGGGCCCCACAACAAAGAAAGAGCGCTAATTTGCGGATACATCCTATCTGGCAAATTAAACTTTGCCGCCATTTCTTCCATGCCGGGATAATAGAAGCCGGCGTAACTCAAATAAACGCTGATTACCCCCCCCAGCAATATGCCAAGACCCATACCAATACACGACATCACAAAAGTTTCTAGACTCACCAGTTTTGCCAGCTTGGCGGGACGCGTGCCAAGCGCCAGCATCACACCAAATTCGCGAGTGCGCTCCAGCACCGACATCAATTGGGTGTTGAGAACACTGAAGGCCACTAACAAGATGAGCACGCCGTACATAAACCACGCACTGGTCATGTCGGATTTGATGGCCTGGCGTAGTCCGGGCTCCAAGGTATTCCAATCTAGTACACTCAACTGGGATCCAGCCCGCTGCTCACCTTGACCCAGCATGTCGCGCACCTGCAGTACCGACGAGTCAACCGCGTCCAAGTTACCCAGTTTTACAGCCACACTGTGCCCACTGTCACCCATGGAGAATACGCTTTGAAACCAAGCCAATGGTACCTGAGCAACTGCCCTGTCGACGTCGGCAAAACCGGTATCGACAATACCCACGATAGTGGCCACACCGGCCGCGAACGAGCCATCCAGGCCGCTGCCCAAAAATGTGAGTTCATCGCCCACCCCCACCTTAAGGTTGCGGGCCAGCACAGCACCGATAATTATCTCCTCGCCGCCGGGGTCTTCCAGATAACGGCCTTCGCGAATAAGCCCTGGAAACGTCGACACCGCCTTTTCGTATTGAGGCTGGACACCGGTGACCTGAATACCAAAAGAGCGCTGCTCACTCGAAGCCAGTGCAAACGCAACACCTCTGGCCGCCACTGTTTCGACGCCCAAGTTGTCCCGCACCTGCTGAGCAAGCTGGACTACATGGGGCACGCTCTGGCGCATCTTTTGTTCATCGTGGAATTGGCTGTGCTGAATTTGAAGGTGGCCGGTGAATGCCCCTATGGTGTTCTCAATCATCATTTGATAAGAACCGAGCTGCAGTGAGATAAGAAACACTAGCAAGGTATTGCAAAAAACCATGGCACCAATGGTGAGCCATGTGCGCCGCTTGTGTCGCCACAAATTACGCCAAGCCAACACCGCCGTAACATTCACTGGCGCGGATTTCTCAGGCTAGACAGTGTAAACAAGTTATCGGCCAACTCAAGATCGAACTCTACGGCGGTGGTTTCCATTTGGGTCCACTGGCCAGGGGATTCTACGTCGCTCATGCGCAGCTTGGTGGCTACTAGCCGGCCGGACATCAATTTGATATCGGCCGCCTTCATAACTTTAAGCAGGGTATCGTCCTGATCCCAAAACTGTTGCTCCAGTAATATCCAGTCATCTCGTATGACCAATACTTCTTTACCCCAGACAATCGCAGCGTCTTCGCGGGGAACAGACTCTATCGTATAAATTTGGTGCCCGCCTTGTTCGCGTTGGTCAACGAGCGTGTGCGTGTATTGATCAATAATATCAGTGGTTTTGCTAATATCTTTGTTGGAAAAATCACTACCCATCCAATTTTGTCCCATCATAGACGAAGGCACTTTAATGACTCGATTGATCTTGGGAGCAAACGTCCACATTTTACTATCGAGCATTAGGGTGCCATTTCCAGCATCCTTTTTAGGCTCCAATACTCGAACCAGCGTATTGTTGTCGCCGCGGGTCCAGCCCCGCATGGACATACGGCGCTCCCACTCAGGGCGATGAATAATCATGGTCATTTCAGAATAGGAGCTCTGGCCACGATATTGATCTACCGCCTTGCGCACTAGCTCAGCAGCGCTAAAATCTTGCGCCGTCGCTGGAGCAGCGGTTAACACCAACACGACTGCGATCCACATTCGGTACATTCTATTACCTCTTTAAAAAATAAAAGGGATTGAGTAAAGGCGGGAGATGATGGCGCAAATCCTGTACGCATACGTTACAACTATACACCCGAATACGCAGGAAGCTAAGTCGATGCGGCAGGTCATTTACGGCTATATTCACCGGGCGATTAACCAGATTGCACGCGTGACGATTACCTGGCTGCTCGCCCGGACTTGCCTCGCACACGAACAGACAAATCCCACTATTCCAATGCCCGCTGCAAAAATAATAAGAGCAGACCTACTATCGGCAAAGCTCCACACGATTGACTTTATGCAGGTAAAGAACTGCGCCCTAAAAGCCACCATCTTAAAAAATCAGACACGAATCGCACAATACGCCACCGCATCACAACAGCTGTTGCTGGACCTGGAATACTTGCGCTTGGCGCCCGAATGCATCATTCAACTCAAAAGTCAGGGCATCGATACACTAGCGAACACACTAGAGTCAGCCCGACGACTCATCAAACGCCAGTTGCCGGGGCGCATATTCAACGCAACGCTGGCAGCTGGCCAATACCGAAAGGTATGGCTATTTGATAGGAGCGAGAAGGATTATGTTCAGGCTCCAGAGTCGCCTCTAATAGCGCTGCGCGACATCAATCAAACGGTGCAAGCATGGCTGTTGGGCAACTACACTGCCAACAACCTACAATTAGAAATTCAGCTCAGCGAAGTAGCCAAGGCGCGAGTGTATTATGGCCGTTGGCATGCACAACAGCTTACTGAGATTATGCAGCTAGAGGCTCTATTGCAGAAGGCCGTACCAAAGCCCTATCAGGATTGGCAATGTGAGCGGCAAGGAATGCAACAGCAAGGAAACCATCGGTCAAATACGCTGTCGAATTAGTCACAGACAGCCAGTCTTGCTAAACTCACTATTAAGATTACCTCGACCGTTAGCCACCCAACCTGGAGAGATACATGTTACGCCTAAGCAAGCTTACTTCCCTCACACGATTCAGTGCCATAGCCCTGCTGTTCTTAGCCGGCTGTAGCGCATCTCCCCTCAAGCCCGACGTTGATTTCAACGCAAGCTTTGACTTCACAAAGACTTATACGATCTCTTTTTATGAAGGTTCCGGCGAAGTTTCTGGAGACAATCCCCTACAAATCAGTGACATACAGCGCGACCGCATTAACGTAGCACTTATGAACGCCATGCAGGCCAAAGGTCTAAATTTTGTAGTAGACCCCGGCCAAGCCGACTTACTATTGTCTTGGCATTTGGGTACCCAGTTCAAAACTGACGTACGCACATACCCCAGCGCTGGATACGGCGGCGCTGCCGGTTACGGGCGATATGGCGGCTACAACCGCTACAGTATGTACAACTGCTGGTCATGCATGGGCGGCGGCTCGGAAGTCTCGGTACAAGATTACACTGAAGGCACGTTCATTGTGGACATGATTGACCCGAAAGAAAAAGTCTCTGTTTGGCGCGGCATTGTGCAGTCCAAGCTGAAAGGTAAGCAGGCGCATGATCAAGAATCATACAATGCAGCTGCGGCAACTATATTGGCGTCGTTTCCACCCCATTCAGCTGACATGGCTCCAGCCGCTGTCAAGCCCGCGCAAACAGAGATTTGAACAACGACGCTTAGCGAGCCTATCAATTTAGGAAACGTGACATACCACCTCTGTTTATTCACAACAGTAGAGGTCATGAAGTGTTTCCAGAATTGCACGGACTTCGGGCTTGCACAGTGAATAAAAAATTTTCTGCGCATCGCGTCTTGTGGACACTATCGCCTCTTCTCGCATTCGTGCGAGATGCTGAGATATTGCCGGCTGACTGAGCCCAGTAAGAACCTCCAACTCTCTAACAGTATGCTCACGAGTCACCAGCGCACACAACACCTGCAGTCTACTGGTGTTTGCGAGGGTCTTTAGAAGACCTGAAGCCTCCTCAACATTATTTTGCATTGCATTTAGGTCCATCGCGGTCTCTCTCATAACAACACGTCCCTACGGGGCATTACAAAATTAGCATCATATTATATAAGATAATACTTATATAAGTTTTTCCAAGCTATTTGTGCCGGCCTCACGCTATTGAGTCTTGACTAGCCTTTGCAACCATGGTTCTATGGGCACCAATCTGCAGATAACCTAATTATCTATAAGCAGAGATAACCGATATCCAAAAGAGGTGACATGATGACCGCAGCACAAAAAATAGTACAAGCTAGCACAGAGAGGACTATCAAGCCGCGCAGGATGGCCTTCGATATGACCGAACTGAGTGAAAAATACTTTTTCCGCGGCAATCCTATCCTGACCACACTGATGTACTCAATGTCTGCGTCATTTCCCGACGGCGAGAGGTTTTTTATCGACGCCGTTCGTCATTACCAAAAAGATATAAAAGATCCGACTCTAGTCGCGCAGATTAGAGGCTTCATTGGCCAGGAAGCACATCACGGTAGCATCCATGAAGACTTCAATGAGCAAGTAGAAAGCCTTGGTATAGCGATGAAAAAAGTCGAAAAGCGCTTCAAGAATCGAATAGAAACTGCCAAGCGTAAGCTGAGCCCGAGCCAACAACTGGCCATGACCGCAGCACTGGAACACGTCACTGCCACGCTGGCTCAGTGGACACTGGAAAATCCGGAAACTGGCCTAAATGGCGACAACAACTCCCCATTGCGAGAGATGCTACTCTGGCACGCCATGGAAGAAATTGAGCATAAGGCGGTCGCCTTTGATGTCTACAGGGCCGCTGTCAACAATGAGAAAGAGCGTATCATCATCGCGAAAATTGTCTTTCGCACGTTCTGGGTGCAGATGGCCATGGGACAAGTCATCCTGCTGTGGAATGACCGTAAGATTCCATCAATCGCGCACATCAAAGAGGCTTGGCAATTTATGTGGGGCGAAGGCGGCTTCAGAAGCTGGGCGGCGCCGGAGTTCAAACGCTATCTAAAATCGGGCTTTCATCCCAACGATATAGACCAGAACCACCTGATAGAACAGTGGCACGAAGATTACCCCGAAGTCGCCGCACTGCAAATCGTATAGTAGACATGAGTACACCAGAGCAAGAGACAACGCGCGCAGGGTCGGACCCCTATCGTATATCTGAACTGATTACGGCCTCGGGCGTAACTCGAGACATGATCAAGTACTACTTGCGCGTCGATTTATTACCCCCGGCAGAAAAGCCGCGCGCGAACCTGTCTCTCTATACAGAAAACCACCTAAAGCTAATTCACTTAATACGAAAGTTTCAGGAACAAACCAAACTATCTTTACAGGATATTGGTGAGGTTTTCCGAACGGCCAATTACGATGCAAATGCTATAGAAATCCAATTACTATCTGCACAATATAGCGTCGGCGACGACAACATCATCCCCCTCAAGAACTACCCACAAAATACACACAGCCTAGACTTCCCTGCTGAATTTTTACAACAATTGGCGAAAACATCGCTGCTGGAGAATCCGGGGCAACTGGCGCAGGACCAGGACCAGTTGGCTGGACTGTTATGGGCCGCTCACAATGCGGGCGTGCCACTGGCATTTTTTGAGAGTGCGCAGGAAAAACTCGCGGAACTGGCCGATTTCGAAGTCAAAACACTCATCGCTATAAAGCGGCCCGACTTGAGTTTTAATGACATGCTCAGCAATGTGACTGACGTCAATCGCATCATCAACCGCTGGATGGTCTCCGAAAAAAGCCGGCAGATCAGAAGCCAGTTTCAACGGGTTATCGACAACTCTGAGCGTGCTATCTCCACCTTACTTGATGCCATCTATCAGCCAAGTGCGATTTTTCGCGAACGCCATAACATCGACCAGATTCTCTCAAACGTGAGCTTGGAGCTGAGCAACGGACCGCCCGATATCGAGCAGACTCATGTCTTGTGTTTCGCCTGCATGCTACTAGGCGATTACGAGCGCGCCATCACCATTGCCCAAACAACACCTCAAAAGCCTATCATTACAGCACTCATAGCCCTGGCCCACGGCTTACAAAACAATGTCGACCTGGCCTTTGAGTACGGTTCGCAGCTCGAAGACAGCCAAGACAAGCATCCTGTAATACTACAAGCGCGAATGCTCTCGCTACTACTCAAAGCGTCAAAGCAAGGCGGTGTAGCCGATACCACAGAACTCATGAAAAGCGCCGCCGAAATTTTTCTGGAACTGGCGCAAGACCCTTCCTTAGAGGAGCCCGAAGCAATCCTGACCTTGGCTAGAGCAAATGTCGCTTTTCCAGATTTCGCCAACAGTCAGCCACAGGCAATAAAAGCACTACAAGTATTACTGCAGCGACTCGAACAAAACACTGTCGAGCTTTCCAACGTTTCTGTCGCTGACCTGCGAGAAAGTCTGCTCACCGTATACCGTATTAATGCGCTATATTACATGGGGGTACTATTATCCATGGCTGGCGAACACGACAAAGCGCGTCAGTTTTTCGAACAGCTTATACAACTCGATCCGGCCTCCAATTTCGGCCAAAAGGCTTTCCTGCAACTGGGCGTATGCCAAAAGTAAGCCTTTTCATCGACTCAGTGCCTAAGGACTGACGAATTAACCACGGTACGAAATCAATTACGGGCGTTAGTATCTCTGCGCCCCCCATTGACTTGGTAGCCCAAACTAATTGCCGGCCCATTACAAGACGACGCCTGGTCTACTGGCACCAACACACGCTCACAGATGAGCAAGCGAGGTTCGCAGGATGAACATAGCCCGACAGACATTAACAGCCATAACATGTGGACTTCTGGTCGCAATAACCACTGCACCCGTACTGTCAGCAGAACCCCCTTGGGAGCTGCTGCAACAGAATAACGACATCAGTATTTATTCCCGGCCGGTTGATGGATCGTCATACAATGAAGTCAAGGCGACGGCACTCATCAATGCACCTTTAACCCATGTCTCAACGTTTCTAGGAGATGGCAATGGCTGCGCCAAATGGCGTACCAAGTGCAAATCCTCCAAAGTTATCAAACCTGTATCAGAACATGAACGCTACGTGTATATGGTACTCGACCTACCCTGGCCCGCTACAGATCGCGATATGATCGTGCACACAACGACGCACATCGATACGCAGGCCAAAACTGCGACCGTTAACCTGCAATCTTCTTCTTCCCATCATCCACCCAGCAAATTTGTACGCGCTGAAACCAGTGGCCAAATAGTCATTCGAGCCGTCAGCGATACGCAGGTCGAATTCACTTACACGATGCACACCGAGCTCGGCGGCAGTCTGCCGGCGGGTCGAGTTAATGGCGAACTTGCCGACGGCGCATTTGAAGACCTTAGCCTTTTACGGCAGTTGGCTGAGCGTTAAATCTAGGGACCACGGGCCCGGGGGAACTCAACACTAATGATCAATATGGCAAGCAGATTTTTATGATAAAGCGCAAGACTCGATACCACACAGTGCCTACCCTCCAAACGATTCTTATAGCCCTGACCCTCACCGGCGCATCGACTCAGTCGACCGCTAAGGCCAATGCACTTGAAGAGATCATCGTCACTGCCAGCAAGCGCACTCAAAGTTTGCAGGACGTCCCCATGGCTGTCACTGCTTTCAGTGAGCAACTGATCCAAGAGGCGGGAATCAACAATGCGGTCGACCTGGCGGTTATGACGCCCAGCCTAACCATTTCCACCAGCAACCAACCTTTTACCGCGGCGTTTCGAATTCGCGGAATTGGTACTTCGCAAGATGATATCGCGCTAGAGCCATCCGTCGGCATATTCGTAGACGACGTCTTTCTGAGTCGCTCGGGCCTGGGTATGTCAGACCTGACCGACATAGGACGCATCGAAGTACTGCAGGGACCGCAGGGCACCCTCTATGGCAAGAATACCAATGCCGGGGCCATAAGCATCTTTACCAAGGACCCCAATTTCGAGGAATTTGACGGCTATGTAGAAACCAGCATCGGCAACTACGATTTAACCAAACTAACGGTGGCCGCCAGCGGCCCCATAAACGATTCGCTCGCCTACCGCATTACCGGCACTACTGATCAGCGTGGCGGCTATTTTAACAACAGCGCGGGTGACGACCTCAATAGTGCCGATGACTGGAACATCATTGCCAAATTGTTGTACACACCCTCAGATGATCTGAGAATCCTGATTAAGGGCTCGCATGTCAATCGCGATGCCAAATGCTGTGCGGCAGATTCGGTGCAGGGTGTTTCGGTCAACAATGAATTGGCGGCGCGCGGCCTGACCACCAACAAGAACAATCCCTTTGATCATGAAATTGCCGTCAACATCGACAACAACTTTGAGAACACCGTTGACAACCTGTCTATGGTCATCGATTACGATCGAAACTGGGGCTCAGTCAAATCTATCACAGCATGGGGGCAAGCTGATGGCACTGCGAGCTATGATGTAGACCGCTCAGAGCTGGATGTCATGTCCTATGTTGATGCTACGAGCGAGGGCGACAATCTCTCGCAGGAAGTCCGGTTTGTCTCGCCAACAGGTGGTCTACTGGACTATCAGCTGGGTCTATTTTACTTCCGTGGGAACACTACCGGGGGCGATGGCTCACCGTTTGTCTTCGTGGGCGAAGATTTTATCAGGCTCGCCAATCAACAACCGGATATCGCCGCCCTACTTCCCGCCGGCGTGCCGAGCATTGCCTTTATCGCGCAGCCCGGGGACTCTATCAGCGCCGACATCAAACTGGAAACGCAGACGGTCGCAATATTCGGCCAATCCACGTGGCATGTTAGTGGGCGCTGGCGCGTTACCGGCGGACTGCGCTGGACTAATGAGCAAAAGGATGCAGACATTTTTACCTCGATTGATTCCACTGCGGTGTCGGCTCAACTAGTTGGATTATCATTTCTAAATGCTGTCACTACGCCTGTTGATGAGGATTTCTCACGCAGCACGAACGATATTAACTGGCTGCTAGACACGAGCTTCGATTTGTTTGATGACACTATGGTCTACGCCAGAGTCGCCACGGGCTCCAAATCCGGTGGGTTCAACACCGTCAATGGTACACCCGAACAACGGGAATTTCAGGACGAGTCGACCAGCAGCTATGAACTTGGCATTAAATCAACTGTGCTCGATGCACGAATGCGCATCAATGCTGCTGCCTTCTATACCGAGATTGACGACTACCAGTATCAGCAGGCACAGGAACTTGGCCTGGGCACATTCGTATCAAATCTGCCGGCGGTGGAGACCGCGGGCCTAGATGTGAATCTACAGGCACAACCCCTCCCCAACCTCACACTCACCAGTGGCCTTGTGTACATGCATAAGTATGAAATTACCGAGGGCCCACAAAAGGGCGACAAGCTGCCCTTTACCGCACGCTACAATGCCACTGCCTCAGCCACATTGGTTTTCCCGCTGGCGGATGGCGGGGTCTATCTTCGCGCAGACTACAGCTATATGGGCGAACACCTGACAACCGACTCCGCCAACCCGTCGGGCAAAGATTATCAAGACAGGAGTCTGGTTAACACCAAGCTCGGCTGGCGCAATGATCGCTGGGATATTTCCGTCTGGGGAAAGAACCTCTCAGACAATGAGTACGCAGGGCGAACGGCTGCAACGTACCCCATTACTAGCATGGACGCCTACTTCCT